>DATCJJ010000025.1:0-10060 GCA_036562845.1 Gaiellaceae bacterium
CTGATCGTCCGTGGCGACGGCTCGCAGATCCGCGCGTGGTGCTACGTCGACGACATGGTGCAGGCCGTCATGCTCAGCCTCGAACGTCCCGAGGCGGTCGGCCAGAGCTTCAACATCGGCAACCCGCGCTCCGCCGTGACGATCTTCGACCTCGCGCAGCGGGTCAAGCGACTCACCGGGTGTCCGGGCGAGATCGTGTTCGTTCCGCGCGACTATGTCGACGTCGAGTTGCGCATCCCGAACGTCGAGAAGGCGCGCGAGGACATCGGCTTCGACGCGCGCGTCGAGCTCGACGACGGCCTGGAGAGGACGATCGCGTGGTATCGCGCCCGCAAGCCCGCGCTGACGTAGTTCGGCTCGCCAAGCCGGCTGTCGGGGAGGAGGAGCTCGCCGAGATCCGCGCGGTGCTCGAGTCCGGCCAGCTGACGATGGGCCCGAAGGTGGCCGAGTTCGAGCACCTGCTTGCAGGCCTCGCCGGCACACGCGAGGCCGTCGCCGTCTCGTCCGGCACGGCGGCGCTCCACGTCGCCGTGCTCGCGCTCGGCATCGGCCCCGGCGACGAGGTGCTCGTCCCCGCCTACACGGTCCCGGCAACCGGGAACGTCGTCGCGCTCGCCGGTGCGAAGCCGGTGCTCGTCGACGTCGACCCGGTGACGATGAACATGGACCCCGCCGACGCAGCGCGGCGCGTGACGCCGCAGACGAAGGCGATCCTCGCCGTCCACCTCTTCGGCCGCCCGGCGCGGCTCGAGGAGCTGCCGGACGGGCTGCCGGTGATCGAGGACGCCGCGGGCGCGCTCGGCGCGCGTCGCGGCGACCGCCCGTGCGGCTCGCTCGGCTCCCTCGCGTGCTTCTCGTTCCATCCGCGGAAGATCGTCACGACCGGCGAGGGCGGTGCGCTCACGACGGACGACGCGAGCCTGGGCGAGGCGTCGCGCTCGCTGCGTCACCACGGCTGGTCGCCGTCGCACGAGTACGGCGACATGCCGCGCCCGGCGTTCAACTACCGCCTCAGCGACGTCCTCTGCGCCCTCGGGATCCCGCAGCTGCGCCGGTTCGACGAGCTCTACGCCGCGTACGACCGGGTGGCGCGCGGCTACGCCGAGCGCCTGGCCGAGCTGCCCGTCACGCTCCCGACGACGGATCCGGGCGACCGCCACGGCTGGCAGGCGTACGTCGTCCAGGTCGACGACCGCGACCGCGTCATGGCGGAGCTCCGGGCCGACGGCATCCAGTGCCAGATCGGGACGTACGCGCTCCACCGGCTCGGCGCCTACTGCGACCAGGGCGGCTTCCCCGGCGCCGACGCCGCCTTCGAGCGGGCGCTCGCGCTGCCGCTCCACGCCGGGCTCACCGACCCCGAGCTCGACCGGGTGGCGGAGGCACTTGACAAGATAGTGAGTAGCCACTAACTTACCGCCCATGGCAGTTCGCCTGACAGCGGAGGAGCGGCGGAGCGAGGTGCTCGACGCGGCGCTCGAGGAGTTCGCCGCGGCCGGCTTCGACGGCACGTCCACCGAGGACATCGCCCGGCGGGCCGGCATCTCGCAGCCCTACCTCTTCCGCCTCTTCGGCACGAAGAAGGAGCTCTACATCGCCACCGTCGCCCGTTGCTTCCGCGAGACGCTCGAGATGTTCCAGCGCGCGGCCGAGGGGCTGCGGGGCGAGGAGGCCCTCCACGCGATCGGCGAGGCGTACCGGGATCAGCTGGAGCGCGATCGCACCGCGCTGCGCGCCCAGATGCAGGCGTACGCGGCCTGCGACGACCCCGAGATCTGCGCCGCCGTCCGCGCCGGTTACGGCGACCTCGTCGCCTACGTCCGCCGCGTCTCGGACGCCGACTGGCCGGCGGTCTGGAGCTTCTTCGCGACCGGGATGATGCTCAACGTCATGGCCTCGATGGGCCTCACGAACGAGCCCGACCCGTGGATGGTCGAGCTGTTCGAGGGCTGCGGCAAGGGCGTCTGAGTCTTTTTATTTCGAAAGGAAGGAAGTGATGACTCACAAACTTGATAGAGCGAAGACCTTCTGGACGCTGGGCATCACCTCGGCGGCCCTGTTCATGGTCAGCCTCGACAACCTCGTCGTCACGACCGCGCTGCCGGTGATCCGGCGCGACCTCCACGCGACGATCTCGCAGCTCGAGTGGACGGTGAACGCGTACACGCTGACGTTCGCCGTGCTCCTGCTGACCGGTGCCGCGCTCGGCGACCGCTTCGGCCGCCGGCGCATGTTCGTGGTCGGCCTGCTCCTCTTCACCGGCGCGTCGGCCGTCGCCGCCCTCTCGAGCTCGGCGAACGCGCTCGACGTCGCACGGGCGCTGCAGGGTGTCGGCGGCGCGATCGTGACGCCGTTGACGCTGACGATCCTCTCGGCCGGCGTGCGCCCCGAGCAGCGCGGCCTGGCGCTCGGGATCTGGGGCGGGATCGGCGGCCTCGCGATCGCAGTCGGGCCGCTCGTCGGCGGCGCGATCGTCAGCGGCGTCTCGTGGCACTGGATCTTCTGGCTGAACGTCCCGATCGGGCTCGCGCTCGCGCCGCTCGCGGCGCGGCGGCTCGACGAGTCGCACGGGCCGGACGCCGGCCTCGACCTGCCGGGCGTCGCGCTCGCGAGCACGGGGCTGCTCGGGATCGTCTGGGGCCTCGTGCGCGGCAACGACCACGGTTGGACGAGCGCCGGGATCGTGACGCCGATCGTCGTCGGCGTCCTGCTCGTCGCGGCCTTCATCGCGTGGGAGCTCCGCACCGAGACGCCGATGCTGCCGATGCACTTCTTCCGCGACCGCGTGTTCGCGCTGTCGCAGGTCTCGTCGCTCCTGATGTTCTTCGGGATGTTCGGCTCGATCTTCCTGCTCGCGCAGTTCTTCCAGACCGTGCAGCACTACTCGCCGCTCCAGTCGGGGCTGCGGATCCTGCCGTGGACGGCGATGCCGATCTTCATCGCGCCGATCGCCGGCGCGCTCTCCGACCGCATCGGCGGCCAGCGCCTGATGACGATCGGGCTCACGTTGCAGGCCGCCGGGCTGTTCTGGATCGCGGCGGTGCAGTCGGCGGCGGTCCCGTACTCGGATCTGATCGGCGCCTTCATGCTGAGCGGCGCAGGCATGGCGCTGTTCTTCGCTCCGGTCGCAAACGTCGTCCTCAGCTCGGTGCGCCCCGAGCAGGAGGGCAAGGCGTCCGGTGCGAACAACGCGATCCGGGAGCTCGGCGGCGTCTTCGGCGTCGCGGTGCTCGCGGCCGTGTTCTCCCACGTCGGCGGTTACCAGAGCGGCGTCGCCTTCACGCGCGGGACGACAACTGCCGTGTGGGTCGGCGCAGCGGTCGTCCTCGGAGGCGCGGTCGCGGCGGCCTTCATCCCGCGGCGACGGCGCGTCGGCGAGGCGCTCGAGCCCGCGTTCGAGGCGGTGTAACCCGTCAGCCGAGGCGCAGCGCCTGCTCGTCGCCGACGAGCAGGCGCACGCCGAGCGGCGGCAGGGTCACCTCGACGCCGTCGAGGGCGACCCGGGCCGCCGCCGTCCCGGCGTTGACGGCGATGACGTAGCGGCGGCCGCCGAACTCGCGCGCGCTCGCCCGCACCGTCGGCGCCGCCGGCGTGACGATGACCGGGCGGGGGCGCGTCAGGAGCGCGGGCTCGAGCTGGCGGATGCGGTTCGCGATTCCGCGGATCACGTACGTCACGCCGGGGCTCCAATCGCTCGGGAAGAAGGCGAGGCCGGTCGCGCCGCCGGCAATCGCGAGCCACGCCTCGGCTCGGATCGTCGCCGGCGTCACGGGAGTCTGCGGGCACTTCATCTCGCGCTCTTCGATCCACTGGAAGGTCGGCTTGCCGCCGGCGAGCCGGAGCAGCTCGCGCTGGGCGTCGAAGACCCACGGCAGCAGCTCCGGCCGGCACAGCTCCTGGAGCGGGTAGAGGTCGACGCCGAGGACGTCCGCCTTCGCGGCGAGGCCGGGGTACATCCCGCGGCCGGCGGGCAGCGGCGCGGCGAGCGGGAAGAAGTGCGAGGTGAGGGTGAGGAACCGGATGCCCGGGCCGCCGGGCGCCGGCAGCGTCGTCTCGGTGTAGCCCCGGGCATCCGCCTCGTCCGCCAGGAACCAGCCGATCAGGCCGGGGCCGGTCGTGCCCGGCACGTCCTCGGTCGTCCCGGCCGCGAGCGCGCGGCCGCGGAGCGCCGTGAGCAGGTTCGAGAGGCCGGTGCACGGATTGCCGCCGAAGAGGTTGACGCCGGCCGCCAGGTCGGGCGCCCAGCGCCCCGGGCACTCCTCCCAGGCGATCAGCGGGAAGAACGGGGCGCCGTCGACGCGCAGGACGCCGCCGCCGGTCGCGGCGCGGGCGGTCGGGGGGACGAGCGCCGTCCGGAACGTCGCCGTCCCGACCCCCCCGACAGAGACGCGGTAGCGGGTGTTGGGGAAGAGCGCCCCGAGCGGCAGGCGCCCGTCGCGGCCGGCGGCGCGGAGGAGCGGCCGCATGCCCGCCGGGCCCCAGCTGACGGGGGCGGCCGGGTCGCCCCGCCAGGAGACGACGGCGGCGAATGCGCCGGCGGTCACCCGGACGGCGGGCGGGGGCGGAGCCGGTGCCGGCTGCGGCACGGCCGCCGGCGTCGTCGCCGGTGCCCGCCCGTGGCGGGTCAGGACGACCCCGATCGCCGTGATCGCGAAGAGGACGAGGCTGGCGGCGAGGAGCACGCGCGGGGAAGGGGCGCGCATGGTCCGAACCTACCGCGAAAATGGCAGGATGCCGCGCCTGCTCGTCCTCGGAGCCGGCCCTGCGCAGCTCGGCGTGCTCGCCGCGGCGCGGGGTCGCGACGTGACCGTGATCGCCGCCGATCGCGACCCGTCTGCGCCCGGGTTCCGCTACGCGGACCGGCGCGCGATCGTCTCGATCGAGGACGAGCCGGCGATCGAGCGGCTCGCGCGCGCGGAGGAAGTCGACGGAGTCGTCGCACCGGGCAGCGACCACGCCGTCGCCGTCGCCGCGCGGATCGCATCGAGGCTCGGCGTCGCGCATCCGCTCGCGCCCGAGACGGCGACGCTGACCGTCAACAAGCTGCGGCAGCGCGAGGCGCTCGCAGCGGCCGGCGTCGCGCAGCCGCGGTCGCTCGTGTGCCGCACGCTCGACGAGGTCGCCGATGCGGCGCGCGCACTCGGCTACCCGGTCGTGATCGAGGCGCCGGACCGGTCGGGCGAACGGAGCGTCGCGCTCTCCGCCGACCGCAACGCGCTCGCGGCGGTGGCCGCCGACGCGCTCGCGGAGGCGCAGGGCGACTACTGCCTCGTCGAGGAGCTCGTCGCCGGCCCGACGGTCACCGTGAACGGCTTCTCGCTCGACGGACGGTTCGTCCCGCTGACGGTCACCGACCGTGAGGTGGCGCCGCCGCCGGCGTTCGGGGTCACGCTCGCCCACGTCTGGCCGGCCGAGCTCGAGCCCTTCGCGATCGCGGGTGCGATCGCGGCGGCGGGGGCCGCCGCGCGTGCGCTCGGCGTCGTGACCGGCCCGACGACGACGCAGGTGCTGATCGGCGACGCAGGCCCGCTCGTCGCGAAGCTGTCCGCGCGCGTCGGCGGCGGGCACGACGGCGAGCTCTGTCGCGTCGCGCTCGGAATCGACGCGAACGCGCTCAGCGTCGCGGTCGCGCTCGGCGAGCAGGTGCGCACGCACGATCTCGCGCCGTCGCACGGCGTCGGCGCGGCCTGTGTCCGCTTCCTCGTCGCGTCTCCGGGCGAGCTGCGCGAGGTGCGCGGCGTCGAGGAGGCGTTCGAAGTCGAGGGCGTGCGGGGCATCCGCATCTACCGGAAGCCCGGCCACGTGTTCAAGGAGCTGCGGCGCGCGTCCGACCGCGCGGGCGCGATCCTCGCGACGGGTGCGACCCGCGACGATGCGCTCGACACGGCGGACGAGGCGGCGGAGCGCATTCGGTTCGTGACGCGCGCCGCCGAGGCGGTCGCGTGAAGAAAACGGTCGCGACGCTCGTCGTCACCGGCCTCTGCACTGCGTACATCCTCTGGAAGATCGACGTCCGTCACACGTTGCACGTGCTCGTGCACGGACGGCCGCTCTGGTGGCTCGCGTCGGTGGCGATCATGGTGCTCGCCACGTGGCCGTTCGCGTGGCGGTGGCAGCGGCTGCTGGCCGCGCGCGGCCTGCGCGAGCCGCTCGGCAGGCTCGTGCGCACGTACTTCGTCGCCTATGCGGCGGGGCAGGTGCTGCCGACCTCCCTCGGCGGCGACGCCTCGCGCATCTACGAGGAGACGCGCCGTCATCCCGGCGCCGGGGGTGCGGTTGCGGGGACGGTCCTCCTCGAGCGCCTGCTCGGCGCGATCGCGACGCTCGTGCTCGCCGCCGCCGGCTTCGCGCTCGCCGTCGGCCGCTACGACGTCGGCGGCTACCTCTGGGTCGAGCTCGCGTTCGTCGTCGGAGCGGTCGCCGCCGCGGTCGTCGTCTTCTCGCAGCGACTGCATCCGCTCTTGCAGCGCACGCGGCCGCTGCTGCGCACGCTCCGGCTGGAGCGGCCGCTCCGTGAGGCCTATCTCGGGCTGCACGCGTTCCGGGCCGACGTCCCGCTGCTCGCCGCGATGTTCGCGCTCACCCTCGTGGTCGCTGCCGCCCGCGTCCTCGCGATCTGGTGTTCGGGGAAGGCGGTCGGCGTCGACCTGTCGCCGCGCCCGTACTACGTGATGGGGCCGCTGCTCTTCCTCGTCATGCTCGTCCCGTTCACGGTGAACGGGCTCGCGGTGCGCGAGTCGTTCTTCGTCTCGTTCCTCGGGACGCTGCACGTGAAGCCGGACCCGGCGTTCGCGACCGGTTTCCTGTTCTTCGTCGTCACCATCGTGCTCGCACTGCCGGGCGCCGCGATCGTCGGCTGGGAGGGACTGCGACGGACGCGTCGGTCGTAGTCGTGACGTACAACGCGCTGCCGTGGGTCGAGCAGTGCCTCGAGTCCGTGCGCGGCGTCGAGACGGTCGTCGTCGACCACGGCTCGAGCGACGGCACGGCCGGCTTCGTGCGCGAGCGCTTTCCGGAGGTCGACGTGGTGGAGGAGGAGAATCGCGGGCTCGCGTTCGGCTGGAACACCGGCATCGCGCGGACGCACGGCCGCTACGTCCTGCTTCTCAACGCCGACGCGTGGCTCGACGACCGCGCGCTCGACGCGCTCGTCGCGTATGCCGACGCACATCCGCGCGCGGCGGTCGTCGCGCCGCGGCTCCGCTATCCCGACGGCCGGCTGCAACGGTCGGTGCGCGGCTTCCCGACGCTGTGGCGGATCGCGACGGAGTACCTCTTCCTTCGCAAGCTCGCTCCGCGCACGCGCGCGCTCAACGCGTTCTACGCCGGCGGCTTCGACCACGACCGAGAGCTGGCGGTCGAGTGGATCATGGGCGCGGTCTGGCTCGTCCGGCGCGCGGCGATCGACGAGGTCGGGCCGGCCGACGACGGTTTCTTCCTCTTCAGCGAGGAGACCGACTGGGCCTATCGCTTCCGCAAGGCCGGCTGGGAGTTGCGCTTCTTCCCCGGCGCGGGGGCGACGCACGTCTACGGCGCGTCCCACCAGGGCCGGATGCTCGCCGAGAACGTCAAGGGCCAGCTCCGCTTCCTCGAGAAGCACCGCGGCAGCGGCTACGCACGGCGGGCGCGCTGGATCCTCGTCGCCGGCCTGCTGCTGCGCCGGAAGCGGGACGTCGTGCGCGCGCTGTGATCGTCTGGCTCCAGCTCGCCGCCGGCACCGCGGTCGTGCTCCTGCCGGGGCGCGCCGTCGCCGGCGCGCTCGGCGCCGCCGGGCCGGCCGAGACGCTCACGTGGTCGCTCGGCCTCGTCGCCGGCGCGCTCGCCCTGACGTTCGCGGTGCACGCCTCGCTCGTGCTGACGCTCGTCCTCGTCCTCGTCGCCGGTGTCGTCGCGCTCCCATTCGCCGCGCGGCGGCGGCCGACGGTTCAGCGGTCGAGCGGGCTGGTCGCACTCGCCGGACTCGTCTTCGGCATCGCGGTCTGGTCGATCGAAGGGGTCGTCCGAGGCGACGCGCTCTTCCATCTCGGGCGCATGCGGAAGCTCGACGACTTCGGCAGCCTGACGCTGCGCGCGGTCGACGAGTTCAAGGACGGCGGCCTGCACCCGGGCTACGCGTTCCCCCTCTGGCATGCCTGGCTCGCGCTCGTCGGCAAGGTGACGGGCCTCGACCCGACGCAGGTCGTCCGGCACGAATCGAGCCTGCTCGCGCCGCTCGCATTCGTGCTCGCGTACGGCCTCGGCCGCGAGGTGTTCCGCTCACGGACGGCCGGCGTCGCGACGCTGCTCGCGCAGGTCGGCATGATCGCGCTCGCACCCGGGAGCGGCGGCGCGTACCGGACGCTCGAGCTGCCGGGGACGACCGCGCGGCAGCTGCTCGTGCCCGCCGCGACGATCGTCTTCTTCCGATTCGTGCGCGCACCGTCGCCCGCGCTCGGGGCGACGCTCGCGGTCGCGGCGGCAGCGCTCTCCTTCGTCCACCCGACGTATGCGCTCTTCCTCGCGATCGTCCTGGGCGGCTACGCGCTCGCCCGCCTGTTGTTCGCGAGCGAGCTGCGCGTGAACGCGCTCGCGCTCGCCGCGTTCGGCGTGCCGATCGCGCTCGTCTTCCTCTGGCTCAAGCCGATCGTCGACGAGACTGAGTCGCGGAACGCGGTTGCGCAGGGGATCGGGCAGTACCGGAGCGACCTCGTCGTGCACTCGCACTCGAGCTACCACCTCGCGGCCGGCGTCGTCTCGCGAACCGGAGCGATCGCGATCGCTGCGCTCGTGCTCGCGCCGCTCGCCGTCTTCGCGAGCCGCCGGCGCTGGGCGGCGCTCGTCGCCGGTGCGACGGCGCTGCTGCTCGTGCTCGAGCTGTGGTCGCTCGTCTTCCCCCATTTCTCGCACCTCGTGTCGATCTCGCAGTCGCGACGCGCCGCAGGCTTCCTCCCGTTCGCGGTGATGTTCGCGGGCGGCCTGCGCGTGCTGAAACACGTGATCGGCGTGCTGCTCCTGCCGGTTGCGCTCGCAGCCGGGCTCGTGCTCCAGTTCGCCTGGCCGGGCGACTTCGGGCTGCACCTCAGGCACGGCGGCCCGCCCGCCGCGGCGTGGATCGCGCTCGCGGGGGCACTCGCGGCGCTTGCCGTCGGCGCAGTCGTCAACCTGCGGCTCGAGCGCGAGACAGCGCTCGCAGCCGTCCTCTTCGTGCTTCCGGTCGCCGTGCACGGCTTCTCGCACTGGTCGGTTGTCGGCGCGCGTGACACGTCGGCACTGACGCCGGGGCTCGTGCAGTTCCTCCGCCGCGACGTGCCGAAGCGCGCGGTCGTCTACTCGGACCTCGGAACGAGCTACCGGATCAGCGCGTACGCACCGGTGTACGTCGCGAACGGGCCGCCGACCCACGTCGCCGACACACGGGCGAACGACCCGTACGGCCGCGTCGCAGCACTGCGCCGCTTCCTGCGCGACGGGGACGAAGCCGTGCTTCGTCAGTACGACGCCCAGTGGCTCGTGCTCCGGCGCGGCGAGTGGCAGCACCGCGTCGGAACGCTCGTGTACCGCGACGGGCGCTTCCGGGTCTTCCGGCTACAGTCACGCGCGTGACGCCGAGCGAGGTTCCGGTCTTCGTGCTCTGCGGCGGCCTCGGGACCCGGCTCAAGGAGGAGACGGAGTTTCGCCCGAAGCCGATGGTGCCGATCGGCGGCGAGCCGATCCTCGCGCACATCCTTCGCGACTACCGCAGCCACGGCTTCGACCGCTTCGTCCTCTGCCTCGGCTTCAAGGCGGAAGCGATCGAGGAGCATTTCGGCCGTGACGAGTCGATCACGCTCGTCCGCACCGGCGAGGCGGCGATGACCGGCGCGCGGGTCGCGCGCGCTGCAGCCGAGTGCCTCGGCGACGCGGAGCATCTCGGCGTCACGTACGGCGACGGGCTCACCGACGCCGACCTCGCCGCCGAGCTCGACTTCCACGTTGCACACGGCGGCATCGGCACCGTGCTCGGCGTCAACCCTCCGTCACGCTTCGGCGAGCTGAAGATCGACGGCGACCGCGTCGTCGAGTTCGACGAGAAGCCGCAGAT
>DATCJJ010000059.1:0-25350 GCA_036562845.1 Gaiellaceae bacterium
AAGATCATCCACGGGTTCCAGTTCCAGAACGACGCGAGCGAGACGCCCAGCACCGTGAGGATGACGTCGACCGAGAGCATGTCGGTCGTGAAGAGGCCGGTCTCACGGAAGCTGTGGCCGCGCCCGAGCTTGAGGATCAGCGCGACGAGGACGTGGTTGACCGCGACGAACGCAAGCGCGGCGAGCAGTCCCGCGACGGCAAAGCGTGCGTCGCCGTTTCCGATCAGCGAGGAGCCGTGGCGGTTGATCAGGTCCGCCACGCCCCACGCCGCCAGCGCGTTGAGCGTGTAGTTGCAGATGTTGAAGCCCTGGATGGGCCACGGGTAGCGCTCCTTCAACCACTCCGGAACCGTCTGGACGAGCGGGATGAGGACGATGAGCTCCGGTGGGAGGAGCAGGGCGGCCGCGATGAGGAAAACGACCGACGTGTGGTACATCTGGTTCTTCGGCGACTTGACCGGGAAGAGGTGGATCACCGTCGCCGCGATCGCGAGGACCCCGAACGTCGCCCACCCGTGCCGGATCTCCGGCGCGTTGTAGTAGAAGTCGCCGGCCGCGGCCAACGTGACGACGCCGAGGATCGCGAGATAGATCCGGGCCGCGCGAGGCAGGCCTCGCTGCGGCGCAGGCGGCGGCGCCTCGTAGCTGAGTTCGTCCGGAATCGAATCGGGGACGACGCTCATCCGCGCACGCCCACGGGAGGCCGCAGAGCCATGGCAGAAGTGTCGGAGTCAGATACTCCCCGGGCATCCCCCGTTCGGGGATATGTCGCCCGGAATGCGGCGAGCGGGCCCCGGGGGGCCCGCTCGTTCGGATCAGGGTAGAGCGGTCGAGCCGTTACGGGAGGACTGCGGTCGTCGTCGTCGTCGTGGACGAGCAGACCGTCAGCGTCGGATCGCAGTTCGGATCGGTGATGCCGAACGATGCGATCAGCGCATCGGCCTGGCTCGAGCCGACCTCGGCGGTGTCGCCGGCGTCGTCGCCCGCGTTGTCCGCCCAGGCCGCGTCGCTCCACGCAGCGTCACTCCAGGCGGCGTCGCTCCACGCAGCCGTGCCCCAGGCAGCGGAGGCCCACGCGGCGTCGCTCCACGCCGCATCGCTCCAGGCTGCGCTCGACCACGCTGCGCTCGACCATGCGGCGTCGCTCCACGCGGCGCTGTCCCACGCCACGTTCGACTTCGCCGCCGACTCCCAGGCAGCCGCGTTGAACACCTTCGTGCCGTCCAGCGTCGTGGTGATGAACTGGTTCAGGCCGGCGTTCGGGTTCGGCAGCACCGCGTTCGGGTTGAGCTTCCGGGCAACCGGGATGTTCAGCTCGCCGACGCCGAGCGACCCCTTCGGAGCCGACGGAACCGGCGACGCCGTCATCATCAGTGCGCCCTTCAGCTGGTCGGGCGTCCACGACGGGTTCTTGTCGAGCAGCATCGCCGCCGCCCCCGCCACCATCGGCGCGGAGAAGGACGTGCCGCTCAGCTGCATGTACCCCGGCGCGACGACATCGCTCGGCCGCGACTGCGGCAGGACGCCGTTCGCAGGCACCGGCCCGACGATGTACCGCCCCGGGCCCGCCATGTCGGGCTTCGAGAAGCCGTCAGGCGTGTAGCCCCAGGCCGACCACGGCGCGACGGTGTCGTCGGTCGTGGCGACCGTGGTGCCGATGTCGGCAGCGCCGACCGTCATCACGAACGGGTCGTTGCCCGGCGCGTACGGCACGCCGCTCGCCTGGCCGTTCTGGGCGTAGTTGCCCGAGGCGGCCACGACGAAGATCCCGCTCAGCCACAGCTTCTCCACCGCCTGGTCGAGCGGGTCGAACAGGACGCTCGCCCGGTTGACTGCATGCAGGGAGAAGTTCGCGACCTTGATGTTGTAGGCAACGCGATTGGCAAGCAGCCAGTCGCACGCCTTGAGGACGTCGGCGACGGAGGCCATGCCCTGGTCGTTCATCACGTCGAGCGACAGGATGTTGGCCTTCGGCGCGACGCCGGCGTACCCGGCCGCCGACCCGGCGGCGATGCCTGCGACGAACGTGCCGTGCCCGTACCCGTCGCCCGGGGAGTTCGGCACGCTGCCGCCCGGAGTGACGAAGTTGAACGAGCCGATGATGCGGCTGCCGAAGTCGCTCGTCTTGCTCGTGTCGATGCCCGAGTCGACGACCGCGATGGTCGGCAGCTTCGGCAGCGCCGCGTTCGTCCAGTCGACGACCGCACCGGTCGAGTACGACCAGAGCTGCGTGTTGTAGTTCGGCAGCTGCACCGCGCTGGCCGCGGTTGCCTCGTTCGCCATGATCGAGGTCACGAGGCCCGCCCGGGCAAGGTGGAGGATCTGCTTGCCGGTCAGCGTGGCCTGGAGGCCGTCGATCGCCGTGAACTGCGTCTTGATGTTGCCCTGCTTCACCGAATCACCGTCGGTGTCGGTGAGAAGCTTGCTGAGGAGCCCGGAGGCCTTGCCGACCGGATCTCCCTGGACGATGACGTCGAACGACTGCTTCGGGTCCTGCTGGACCGACGCGAGGAGCGAGTCCTCGACGTAGGCCTTCAGGCCGCCGTGGTTCCCCCCGGCGGAGCTGTGCGGCGACGCGACGGCGAGTGCCGCCATCGCGATCATCACCGCAAACGTCGTCAGCAGCGCCGCGCCGGCCCGACGGCCGCCACGACCCCAAAGCGCGTTGGAACGAGCCTCGCCACGCGAGCCGCGTCCCCACAAGGCGTTCGAGCGATCACCGCTTGCATTCGCTCGGAATTGCCGCATCTACCCTTTCCTCTCCTCACCGCGCGCAGGGCGCGCGGGCCGCAGTACCCAATTGAAGCCCGATGAACGTAGGACGGGTTCCGATGCCCCTCCTCCCCCGGAAGGGGCACTGCGGCGGGAAGTTCCCTCGACCGAGGGATGATCGAAGTCTTCTACGCTCGTCCCTCAGATGCGCCTCGCCGCCGAGATCGCCGCCGCCCGAGCCGTCGCCGGTCTGTCGCGCCTCGTCGGGGCCGGGGCAGGCATGACCGTGCCCGGCAAGCTCCTCTCCAAGCTGGACCCGGGCGCGATCGACAAGCTCGCCGCACGGCTCCCGGCCGGGGCCGCCGTCGTCTCCGCCACGAACGGGAAGACGACGACCTCCGCGATGACGGCCGAGATCCTCCGACCGCGCTTCAGGCTCGCGCACAACCGCACCGGCGCGAACCTCGTCTCGGGCGTCGCCTCTACCCTCCTCGCGTCCGGCGGCGCGGAGCTCGGCCTGCTCGAGGTCGACGAGGGGGCGCTGCCGGAGGTGATGAGGCGTGTGCAGCCGCGCGCCGTGCTCCTCGGCAACCTCTTCCGCGACCAGCTCGACCGGTACGGCGAGCTCGAGCTCGTCGCCGAGCGCTGGCGCGCCGCCGTCGACGCCCTCCCCCAGTCCACGCTCGTCGTGCTCAACGCCGACGACCCGCAGGTCGGGTCGCTCGGGACGGGGATCCATTACGGGCTCGACGACCCCGCCGTCGCCCGGCACTCGCTCCAGCATGCCGCCGACTCGAAGTACTGCATCCGCTGCGGCACGCCGTACGACTATGCGGCCGCGTACGTCGGTCACCTCGGCGATTACCGCTGCCCGGCGTGCGGGCATGCTCGGCCGCCGCTGCAGATCGCCGCGCGCTCGATCGAGCTGCACGGCCTCGAGCGCGCCGCGTTCGACCTCGTCACGCCGGAAGGAACGCGACGCGTGGAGCTCGCCCTGCCGGGCCTGTACAACGTCTACAACGCGGTCGGCGCGGCCGCGCTTGCCCGTGCGCTCGGCGCCTCACTCGACGAGGTCGTCGACGGTCTCGGGCGGTTCAGCGCCGCGTTCGGCCGGTTCGAGCGAATCCCCGTCGACGGGAAGCAGCTTCTCTTCCTGCTGATCAAGAACCCCGCGGGCGCGAACGAAGCCGTGCGCACCCTCGTCGAAGGCCGGCCGCCGCGCATCGTGGTCGTCGCCCTCAACGACGCGATCGCCGACGGCCGCGACGTCTCCTGGATCTGGGACGTCGACTTCGAGCCGCTCTTGGAAGGACTCGATCGCGTCGTCGCGGCCGGCGACCGCGCAGCCGAGCTCGCGCTCCGTTTCAAATACGGCGGGCTCTACGACGCTGCAATCGAGGTGCAGCCGGATCTCGCACGCGCGCTCGACAGCGGGCTCGAGCTGACTCCCGACGGCGAGGAGCTCGTCGTCCTGCCGACGTACACGGCGATGCTCGCGCTGCAGCGCATCGTCGCCGACCGCGGCCTCGCAAAGCGGTACTGGGAGCGCGCCGCGTGACGACGATTCGCGTCGGGCATCTCTATCCCGACTACCTGAACATCTACGCCGACCGCGGCAACATCGCCGTGTTCGCGCGGCGCGCGTCGTGGCGCGGACACGAGCTCGAGGTCGACGCAATCGGCATGGACGACGCGATCGTCCCCGGCTCGCACGATCTCTACTACGTCGGCGGCGGCCAGGACCGGGAGCAGTTCCTCGTTGCCGAGAACCTCGCTGCGAAGGCGGCGCCCCTGCTCGAGGCGGTGGAGGGAGGCGCTGCACTGCTCGCCGTCTGCGGCGGCTACCAGCTGCTCGGGCGCGGTTATCGCGGCTTCCACGGCGAGGACATGCCGGGCGTCGGGCTCTTCGCGCTCGAGACGGTCGCCGGCGACACGCGGATGATCGGCGATGTCCTCCTCGAGACCGACCTCGGCCCGATCGCCGGCTTCGAGAACCACGCGGGCCGGACGCGGCTCGATCCGGACGCGCAGCCGCTCGGTCGCGTCGTGGCGGGATTCGGCAACGACGGCGAGAGCGGCTTCGAGGGTTGCCGTGTCCGGCGGGCGATCGGCACGTACCTCCACGGGCCCCTGCTGCCGCGCAACCCGCACCTCGCCGACTGGCTGCTCGCGGAGGCGCTCGCGCATCGGAGCGGCGGCGAGCCGCCCGAGCTCGCGCCGTTGCGGGACGAGCTCGAGTCGCAGGCGCGCCGCGTGTCGGCCGAGCGCGCGCACGCGCGCGGCGGCCGTCGCTGAGTTAGGCTCGAACGCGTGGCGTCTCCGACGATCTGCATCTCGCATGCGACGGGTGCGGCCGGCACCGAGGTCGGCCGGCTCGTCGCGGAGCAGCTCGGTCTCCGGTACGTCGACGACGAGGTGATCGGGGAAGCGGCGGACTGGGCCGGGCTCGATCCGGCCTTCGTCGCCGACGCCGAGCGGCGGAAGTCGTTTGCGTCGCGCCTGCTCGGCGGCATGGCCGGAGGCGGGACCATGCGCCTCCCCACCGGCGAGGCGGCCCGCGCGCTGCCGAGCGACGCGGATCTGCGGGTGCTGATCAGTGAGGCGGTGAGCTCGATCGTTCGTCAGGGCGATGCCGTGATCGTGGCGCACGCCGCCTCGTTCGCGGTCGCTGCCGGAGAAGCCCTGCGCGTGTTCGTCACCGCGTCGCCGTCGACGCGCGCCGAGCGGCTCGCACGTGAACGCGGCGTCGGTCAGGGCGACGCGGAGCAGGCGATTCGCGCCGAGGATGCGGGGCGCGCCGACTACCTGAAGCGGTTCTACGGCGTCGAGCGGGAGGTCCCCACGCACTACGACCTCGTCGTCAACACCGACGCGCTCTCGCCGGACGCAGCCGCGGCACTCGTCGTCGCGGCGGTCGGCGCCGGCTAAGCCGACCCGAGCGCGCGCAGCAGCTCGTAGGTGAAGCGGAGCGCGGGCTCGACGTCCTCGAGCCGGATGTGCTCGTTCGGCGCGTGCGCGTTCGAGCCGGCATAGAACGGGTTGTCCGGAGCGGAGAGCCCGGGGACGCCGAGATGATCCCGGAACGAGGCGACGATCGGCAGCGTCGCCGCCGCGAGCGGCGTCACCGACGCCGGCTCGCCGCACACCGCCTCCGCCACGTCGATGACCCGGCGGACGAACGGGTCGTCGAGCGGCGTCTTCGCCGGGGTCGCCGCTCCGAGCTTCGTCGCCTCGACGTCGGAGAACCCCTCGCGCTCGAGGTGCGCTCGGATCAGCTCGAAGATCGCATCGGCCTCCTGATCCGGCACGAGGCGGAAGTCCAGCCACGCGCTCGCGGCCGCCGGCAGCACCGTCTTGATCCCCGGCCCGCCGTAGCCGCTGTGGAATCCCGCGAGATTCGAGGTCGGCCGGAACGACGCGCGCTCCCACAGCGCTGCGCCGGTCAGTCCGTCGTCGAAGCGGTCGATGCCGAGCGTCTCGCGCAGCTGATCCTCGTCGGAGTCGCTCGCCGCGGCGAGCGCGGCGCGCTCCGCGTCGGTCGGCGGGACGACCGCGTCGTAGAACCCGGGGACCCGGACGGTGCCGTCGCGGTCGCGGATGCTCGCGAGCGCCTGGACGAGGCGCCAGGGAGCGCTCGGCGCGATCGCCTCGAGCGAGGAGTGGGCGTCGGTCGCGAGCGCGGTGACGTCCAGGCGGACGTTGAGCATCCCCTTGAAGCCGAGCGCGACGTCCGGCCGCCCGTCGGGGAGCCGTGCGGCGCCGCCCTCCCACAACGCCCCGTCCGCTCGCAGCAGCGCCGCGTTCTCGCGCACGATCGCGTCGAAGTTCGCGCTGCCGATCTCCTCTTCCCCCTCGACGATCCACTTCACGTGGACCGGCAGCTCTCCCTCCTCGTCGAGCAGCGCACGGAGCACGGCGAGCCGCACCGCGAGCTCCGCCTTGTTGTCGGAGGTTCCGCGCGCGAAGAGCTTCCCGTCGCGCACCGTCGGCTCGAACGGCTCCGACTCCCAGAGGTCAAGCGGGTCGGCGGGCTGGACGTCGTAGTGGTTGTAGAGCAAGAGCGTGAAGTCGCTTCGGCCGCGCCGCTCGCCGTAGACAGCGGGAGCGCTGCCCTCGGCGCGCAGCTGCTGCGTCTCGAAGCCGACGCCGGCGAGCAGCTCCTCGACGAGGTCGGCCGTCTCGTCGAGCGCGCGCTGCTCCGCCGACACGCTCGGCTGCCGGCACAGCAGCTCGGTGATGCGCACGGCGTCCGACACCATCCGCTCGTAGTCACGGCCCATCTAGCGAGCCGTCCTCGCCGCCCGCAGCACCTTCTCCACCGCTGTCCGCAGCGGCTGCGGCAACTCGCCGTTGTTCCCGGAGAAGCGCATGACCGCCTTCCGCGGCTTGCGCCCGCGGCCGCGCGCCTTCATCCCGACGACCGCCTCGAAGTCGGGTGTCAGCACCACAGTCCGGCGTCTTCCGGCAACGTCCTGGATCTGCCGGTTGACGATCCGCTCCGACTCGACCGGCCGCTGGCCCTGCGGCGCGTCGCGGTCGTGCACGACGACGTACGGGATCTCGCAGGCGTTGCAGATCCGTGCGAAGAGCGGGATGTTGCCCTTCCCACCGGTCTCGAGCACGAGCACCCCCTCCTTGTCCGGTTCCTCGCCGAGCGCCTCGAACACGAACGGGAACGTCATCTTCTCGGTCCGCCCCTCGACGAGCAGCACCGCGCGCGCGAGGAAGAGCTCCGCCCGGTCGCTGTCGAACTCCGAGAGCACGCGAAACGCCTCGGACTGCGCGAGCGGATCGGGCTGCAGCAGCGTCGTTCCCTCGTCGGGCGTGTGACGGACGAGCGCGAGCTCCTCCATACGGTCGACCGTGAGGAAGACCGGTGCGTGCGTCGAGTAGAGGATCTGATTGCCGCGGTGCGACAGCTCCCGGAGCAGCCGGAAGAGATGCCGCTGCATGTGCGGGCTGAGGTACAGCTCCGGCTCCTCGATCAGCAGCACGAAGCGGCGCAGGTTCGAGGCGACGAGCCGCTCCATCCCGAGCACGAGCTGCAGGCCGCCGTCGAGCTGCGACCAGTGGTGATCCGCCATCGGCGGCTCGAAGAGCTCCGCCACCTCAGCCGCGCCGCTGCCGGTCGCCGCGGCGACGAGCGTGCGCGGACGGAGGTTCGCCGGGAAGAAGAGCACCGGCGGTGCGCCGGCACGGTTGAGGTTGAGCGTGTCAGGCGGCCGCGCATCGAGGAAGATCGCGTGCCCGCGCTCGAGCTCCGCCTCGAGATGGATCCGTCCCGACATGCCGCGCGACACGTCGTCGATCGTCGGCGGCGGCGCCGCCGCCTCGAGCAGCGTCCAGATCGCGGTGAGCACCGTCGACTTGCCGCTCGACGCCTCGCCGACGAGCGCGCAGACCCGCCCGGGCTCGAACGCGAGGTCGCGAACGGCGCGGTAGCCGTGGATCGAAAGACTTCGGATCACGGAGTCACGGTGCCCAGAGCGACCCGAGATACACGGCGGGATCGCCTGGCTGCCACCGCTCGAGGAACCGTTGGATCGGCGGGTGGAGGACGGCGTCGCGCAGCTCGGCGGCATCCATCAGGCGGTGGCCGCGCACGGCGACGTCCTTCGAGGTCACCGCCTCGAGCGACCTCCCCGTCAGGTCGCCCGCGAAGATGATGTGGACCACGTGCTTCGAGGCGAGCGAGCGCTTCGGCGAGATCGAGTCGACGATCGCGACCGGTCCCTCGACCGGCAGCTCGTCCTCGATCCCGCACTCCTCGCGCAGCTCGCGGTGGAGCGCGTCGGTCAGGCTCTCGCCGGAGTTCACGCCTCCTCCCGGGAGGAGCCAGTACTCGCGTCCGTGCTTCTCGTGCCGGCAGAGAAGCACGCGGTCGCGCCATCGCAGGACGGCGCTGACACGGATCCGCGGCTCAAGCTGCACTCGAGCCGAAGCCTCTCACGCCGCGTTCGCTCGTCGGAAGCTCGTCGACGACGACGGGATCCACCTCCGGGATCGGCAGCACGACGAGCTGCGCGATCCGCATCCCCGGCTCGACGACGAACGTCTCGCGGCGGTCGGTGTTGAGGAGGATCACCTTCAGCTCGCCGCGGTAGCCGGAGTCGACGAGCCCCGGTGTGTTGACCATCGAGATCCCGTGCTTCGCGGCGAGGCCGGAGCGCGGCTGCACGTAGCCGGCGTAGCCCTCCGGGATCGCGACCGCGAGGCCGGTGCCGACGACGGCACGCGCACCGGGCGCGAGCTCGACCCGCTCGCAGGACGAAAGGTCGAGGCCGGCGTCGCCCGTGTACGCGCGCGCCGGCACGACCGCGTCGTCGCGCAGCCGCTGGATCGGCAGCTCGATCACGAGACCCTGGGGCCGCCATACTCGGCGGCCCGGTTTGACCGCCGGGCGCCGACGGCTCGGCCGTCGGCGCTTCTAGCCTCGTTGACGACGTACGAGGCGAATCGCCGGATCTCGCGGCGCGGCAGGCGGGCGACGACGAGCACGCCGTCCTGCGTGTCCTCCCGCTCGTCGATCGGCGCACCGAGCGCGTACAACTCGTTGAGCTTGCCGCCTTCCTCGTACGGCAGCAGCAGACGGACCGGCTCGAAGCGCTCGGCGAAGCGCTCCGCGATGCGCGCGCGCAGCTCGTCGAGCCCCTCCCCCGTCGCCGCGGACACCTGCAGCGCCTCCGGGTATCGGTTCGCGAGCCGCCGTCGCGCCTCGTCGTCGACGAGGTCGACCTTGTTCACGACGAGCTCGCGCGGCAGCCCGTTCGCACCGATCTCGAGCAGGACTGCGTTGACCGACGCGATCTGCTCGGCCAGCCGCTCGGGCGGCGCCGACCCGTCGACGACGTGCAGCACGAGGTCGGCGACGAGCGTCTCCTCGAGCGTCGCCGCGAAGCCCTCGACGAGCTGATGCGGGAGCCGGCGGACGAAGCCGACCGTGTCGGTGACGAGGTAACGCCGACCGTCGTGGTCGAAGCCGCGCGTCGTCGGGTCGAGCGTCTCGAACAAGCGGTCGCGCACGGAGACCCCGGCGTCGGTCAGCGCGTTGAGGAGCGTCGACTTGCCCACGTTCGTGTAGCCCGCGAGCGCGACCGTCGGCGTCTCGGTGCGGCGGCGCTCCTTGCGCCGGATCTCGCGCTGCCGCCCGAGCTCCTTCAACCGGCGCTTGAGCAGCGAGACCCGCCGACGCGCGAGCCGACGGTCGGTCTCGAGCTGCGACTCGCCCGGGCCCCTCGTCCCGACGCCGCCGCCGAGCCGTTCGAGGTGCTGCCACATCCCGCGCATGCGCGGGAGGTTGTACTCGAGCTGTGCGAGCTCGACCTGGAGCTTCCCCTCGGCCGTCACGGCGTGCTGGGCGAAGATGTCGAGGATCAGCTGCGTCCGGTCGACGACCCGCGCCTGGAGCTCGTTCTCGAGCAGGCGCTGCTGCGACGGGCTCAGCTCCTCGTCCACGAGCAGCACCTCCGAGCCGGTCGCGCGATAGGTCTCCTTGAGCTCTTCGAGCTTGCCCTTCCCGACGTAGGTCCTCGGGTCGGGCCGCGCGCGATGCTGGACGAGCCGCGCGACCGGGTCGACGCCCGCGGTCCGCGCGAGCTCCTCGAGCTCACCGAGCTCGTCGTCCGCATCCACACCCTGACCGAGCACGGCCAGGTCGAAGCCGCGCTCCGGCGCCTCCATGCAGCCATTATGACCGCGGCATGCCGGCAGCAGACCTCGCGGAAACGACCCTCAGGCTCGTCGATACGCCCTCGGAGAGCCGGCACGAGGCGGCGGCCGTCGACCTGATCCGCGCGCTCGTCCCCGGGCCCGCGCGCTACGACGACGGCGAGGTGCTGCTGTACGGCGAAGGGCCGATCGTCCTCGCCGGGCATCTCGACACGATCCCGGCGCAGGACAACCTCCCCGGACGGATCGCCGACGGCGCCGTGCACGGCGTCGGCGCGTCGGACATGAAGGGCGGCATCGCGGTGATGGTCGAGCTGGCGCGTGCGGGCGCGCCCGCCCGCTACCTCTTCTTCACGCGCGAGGAGATCCCCGTCTCCGAGTCGCCGCTGCCGCAGCTCTTCGCGACCGACCTGCTGCGCGACGCCGAGCTCGCGGTCGTCATGGAGCCGACCGACTGCATCCTCCATGCGGGCTGCCTCGGCAACATTCAGGCGCGCGTCACCTTCCATGGCGAGAGCGCGCACTCGGCGCGGCCGTGGACGGGCGTGAACGCGATCCACGAGCTCGTGCGCGGACTGCAGGCGCTTGCGGAGCTCGAGCCGCGCGACGTCGAGCTCGACGGGCTCGTCTATCGCGAGGTCGTGAGCGCGGTCCGCGTCGAGGGCGGGATCGCGGCGAACGTCGTCCCCGCGCGCGCGAGCGCCGAGCTGAACTTCCGCTTCATGGGCGACGGCGCCGAGGCGCGGCTCCGCTCGCTCGTGGCGGACGGCGAGCTCGAGATCCTGAGCACCGCACCGTCCGCGCCGCCGGTGCTCGCCAACCCGCACGTCGCGAGGCTGCGTGAGATCGTCCCCGAGGTCGCACCGAAGCAGGCCTGGACGCCGGTGGCGCAGTTCGCGCAGGAGGGAATCGACGCGATCAACTACGGACCGGGCCTGACGCGCTACGCACACCGCGCGGACGAGCAGATCCCGGTCGAGAACCTCCACCGCGCGTACGAGACGCTGGCTACGTTCCTCTCGTGACCGGCATCAACCCGACGCTCGCGGAGATGGCGACGTATCCGTTCGTCCGTCTCGAGGAGAAGCGGCGCGAGCTCCTCGCGGGCGGCGTCGACGTGATCGACTTCGGCAAGGGCGACCCGAACGAGCCGACCGACCCGATGATCCGCCGCGCGCTCGTCGAGGCGCTGCCGGAACGGTCGCCGTATCCGCTCGCGGCCGGCCTGCCCGAGCTGCGCGAGGCGGCGGCGCACTGGTGCGGCACGCGCTTCGGCGTCGACGTCGATCCCGAGACGGAGGTCGTGCCGACGTACGGCTCGAAGGAGGCGATCTTCTCGCTCGCCGAGGTGCTCGACACGAGCGGGAAGATCGTTGCGTTCGGCGAGCCGGCGTATCCCGTGTACGAGCGCGGTGCGATCTTCGCCGGTGCCGGCGTCCGCACGCTGCCGCTGCTGCGCGACAACGCCTTCCTGCCCGACCTCGACGCGCTGACGGACGACGTCGCGCTCCTCTGGGTGAACTACCCGCACAACCCGACGGGCGCCCCCGCGCCGCCCGCGTTCTACGAGCGCCTGGTCGAGCGTGCGCGGGAGCTCGACTTCTGGATCGCCTCCGACGAGGCGTACACCGAGCTCTGGTTCGACGAGGCGCCTGTGTCGGCGCTCCAGGCGTCCGACCGCTCGCGGGTGATCGTCTTCCAGACGCTCTCGAAGCGCTCGTCGATGACCGGCTACCGCTCCGGCTTCGTCGCGGCGCCGCCCGAGGTGATCGCCGCGTTGAAGGCGTACCGGCCGACGGTCGGCACCGCACCGCAGGAGTTCGTCCAGCGGGCGTCGGTCGTCGCCTGGAGCGACGAGCGGCACGTCGAGGAGACGCGGGCGCGGTACGCGGCGAAGCGGGACATGATGATCCCGGCGATCGAGTCGCAGGGATGGGAGATCGTCGCGAGCCAGGCGACGATGTACCTCTGGGTCGTCGCGCCGGAGGATGCCGTCGATCGGCTCCTCGACCGCGGCGTGCTCGTCTCGCCCGGCGACTTCTTCGGCCCGAGCGGGGCCGGCTACATCCGCTTCGCGCTCGTCCCCGCGCTCGACGAGTGCCGGCGCGCAGCGGAGATACTCCGGTCGTTGTGAGCGACACCCTCGAGATCATCGACGCCCTCGATCGCGGCGAGCGGCGCGTCGCCGCGAAGGTCGACGGCGAGTGGCGCGTCGACGAGGAGGCAAAGGCGGCGATCCTCGACTACTTCCGCATCTCGAAGGTGGAGCCGATCGAGGTCGGGCCGTACCACTACGTCGACAAGATCCCGCTCAAGCACAACTACACCGAGCTCGGCGTTCGTGTCGTCCCGCCGGCGACAGCACGCTACGGGTCGTTCCTGTCGCAGGGTGTCGTGATGATGCCGAGTTACGTGAATATCGGCGCCTGGGTGGGCCCGAACACGATGGTCGACACGTGGGCGACGGTCGGGTCGTGCGCGCAAATCGGGGCCGACGTGCATCTGGCCGGCGGCGTCGGCATCGGCGGCGTCCTCGAGCCCGTGCAGGCGCGCCCGGTGATCGTCGAGGACGGCGCGTTCATCGGCTCGCGCTGCATCCTCGTGGAGGGCGTCGTGGTCGGCGAGCGCGCAGTGCTCGCGCCGAACGTCTCGCTCACGGGCTCCGTGCCGGTGATCGACGTGACGGGCGCCGAGCCCGTCGAGCACCGCGGCTCCGTCCCACCGAACGCGGTCGTCGTACCGGGCACGCGACCGAAGTCGTTCCCGGCGGGCACGTACCACCTGAACTGCGCGCTGATCATCGGCTGGCGCAGCGCGCAGACGGATCTCAAGACGTCGCTGAACGACGTGCTGCGCGAGTACGAGATCGCCTCCTAGCGCACCCGCTCCGCGGGGCCGATCAGCGTCGCGCGTCCGCCGCGGAGCTCGACGCGCAGGTCGCCGCCGGGGAAGTGCACGAGGACGTCGCCCTCGCCGTGCGTCGCCGCGGCGACTGCGACTGCGCTCGAGCCGGAGGCCGTCGTCTCCCCCACGCCGCGCTCCCAGACGCGCGCCGTGACCTCTCCCGGTGCGTCGACGTGCGCCACCTGCACGTTCGTGCGGTTGGGAAAGTGCGCGTGCGTCTCCAGCCGCGGGCCGATCGTGCCGAGCTCCGCCGGGTCGCCGACGACCACGGCGTGCGGATTCCCGACGAGCACCCGTGTGAGCTCGATGCCGTCGACGAGCTCGCGCGGGAAGACGCGCACGTGCCCCATGTCGGACGCATACAGCTCGCCGCTTCGCCGCACCTCGACGACGAGCGCGCCGACGTGCACGCGTGCGACGTCGCCCCCTGTTCGCTCCATTAGCCAGGCGCCGGCGATGCGCGTTCCGTTGCCCGACATCTCGGCAATCGAGCCGTCCGGGTTGCGGATCGTCACGTGGACGTCGTCGCCCTCGACTCGCTCGACCTCGAGGGCGCCGTCGCCGGCCATCTCGTAGTCGCCCTCGGCGACGACGTACTCATTCCCGTGCGCGTGCCAGAGCGACGATGTCATCGGCGCTCTCGACCATAACCAGGCCCGGAATCCGCCGCATCCACTTGCGCTGGTACGCGGCGTAGCGGCGCGTGCGCACGACGATCGCCTCGATCGCCTCCTCGCGCGGAAGGGTTGCGACCTCGTCGAGACCGAGCGTCTTTCGCGCCGTCTGCGAGATCGTGCCTGCGAGGGCGGCGCGCACCTCTTCCTGCACGCCTGCGTCGAACATCGTGCGCGTCCGCTCGACGATCCGCCGCTCGAGCTCGTCCTTCGGGGCGTCGAGGCCGACGATCAGGGTCGGCCGGCGCGTGTGCGTGCTCCACAGCCGATCCTCCTCAGGCGCGAGCGACGAGCCCGCCTCCGCCAGCTCGAGGGCGCGGACGACGCGGCGGCGGTCGTTCGGGTGGACGGCGCCCGCCGCCGCGGGATCGAGCTCTCGGAGCCGCTCCCAGGCAGCCCCGGGATCGGCCTCGTAGGCGGCCGCCCAGCGGTCGCGGGCGCCGGGCGCCGGGGCGGGCGGGAGCTCGAGCTCGGCCAGTGCGGCCCGGAAATAGAGGCCCGTGCCGCCCACGACGACCGGCGTCCGGCCCGCCGCCAGGATCTCGTCCACCGCCGCATGCGCCAGAGGCGCGTAGTCCCCGACGGACGCCTCCTTGGCCAGGGGCCAGATCCCGACCAGGCGGGCCGGGGACTGGTTCGTGAGGATCGGCAGCCCCTCGTACACTTGCATGGCATCCGCAGAGACGAGCTCGCCGTCCAGCCGGGCGGCGACCTCGGCGGCAACCCTCGATTTGCCGATTGCGGTTGGGCCGAAGATGCCGATGACCGTCACCTGGACATTCTTTCGACCGTTGGAAGGTGGATGAGGGTCAAGACCTCGATCGAGCGGACACGCGCGGAATCTGCCGTGTTCATGCTCGGCAGTGCGTGCATCGCCGTCGGCACGCTCATCGCCATGGCCTGGGTGGCCGGATTCGACCGGATCCTCGACCGGCTCACGGCGATCGACCCCGTCTGGTTCGCCGTCGCGTTCGGCGCCGAGATCCTCGCCTACCTCGGTTACGTCGTCAGCTACCGCGAGGTCGCGCGGGTCGAGGACGGCGGCACGATGGCGCACCTCGACGCCGCCGCGGCGGTCGCGGCCGGCTTCGGGCCGTTCGTCGCCCGCGGCGGCTTTGCGGTCGACGCGCACGCCTTCAAGCGCCACGGCCTCTCCGACGCGGACGTCCGGGCGCGGGTCATGGGCCTCGGCGCGCTCGAGTACGCGCTCCTCGCGCCTGCCGCCTGCGTCGTCGCGATCCAGCTCCTCGCCGAGGGCGTGCACAAGCCATCCCCCGGCCTGACCCTCCCGTGGGCGATCGCCGTTCCCCTCGGGTTCGTCGGCGCGGTCATCGCCGTCGGGCGGCGCGACAAGTTCGTCGGCAAGAAGGGCTGGCGCGGCGTCATCGGCCACTGCCTCGAGTCGATCTACGTCCTCAAGTGCCTGTTCACGCGGCCGAAGCACCTGATCGGCCCGCTCGGGACGGCGATCTACTGGTTCGGCGACATCGTCTGCCTCTGGGCGTGCCTGCGGGCGTTCACGCACGGCAGCCCGGACATCCCGATCCTCCTGCTGGGCTACGCGACGGGCTATGCGCTCTCGAGGCGGACGCTGCCGTTCGGCGGCGCGGGCGCGGTCGAGGCGCTGCTGCCGTTCGCCCTCTCGTGGTGCGGGATCGAGCTCGGCGCGGCCGTGCTCGCGGTGTTCAGCTATCGGATCTTCAACTTCTGGCTGCCGACGCTGCCTGCGGCGTTCGGCATGCGGCGCCTGCAAGCGTCGTCGACGTAGCGCGCTCGATCCGTACGTCGACGAGATCGCCCGGTTCGGCATCCCCGCTGAAGTTGACGGTCGTGTTGCGCCGCGTGCGGCCGCGCATGAGCGACGGGTCGGTGCGGCTCGCCCCTTCGACGAGCACCTCCTCGACGAGGCCGACGCGCGACGCGTTCCGCTCGGCGGCGATCCGCTGCACGAGCTCGACGAGCCGCTCGATCCGGTCCCGCTTCGTGGCGTCGTCGACCTGACCCGGCATCGCCGCGGCCTCGGTGCCCTGGCGCGGCGAGTAGACGAACGTGAACGCGCTGTCGAAGCCGACCTCCTCGACGACCTCGAGCGTCTCCTCGAAGTCCGCCTCGGTCTCGCCCGGGAAGCCGACGATGATGTCGGTGCCGAGCGCGAGGTCCGGGATCGCGCCGCGCATCTCGCGCGCGAGCTTTACGTAGCGCTCGCGCGAGTACGTGCGGCGCATCGCCTTGAGGATGCGCGTTGAACCCGACTGCAGCGGAAGGTGTGCGTGCTCGCACACCGCGTCGCAGGCTGCCATCGCCTCGATCACCTCGCGGCGGAAGTCCTTCGGGTGCGGGCTCGTGAAGCGGATGCGCTCGATGCCGTCGACGACATCGACGGCGCGCAGGAGCGATGCGAAGTCGGTCTGCAGGTCGCGCCCGTAGGAGTTGACGTTCTGCCCGAGCAGCGTCACCTCCTTGACGCCTTGCGCAGCGAGCCGTGCCACCTCGGCGAGGATGTCGCCCGGGCGCCGGCTGACCTCGCGGCCGCGGACGGCGGGCACGATGCAGTACGAGCAGACGGAGTTGCAGCCCATCGAGATCTGCACCCACGCCTGGAAGCTCCGCTCGCGGTGCATCGGGAGGCGGGCCGCGAACGTCCGCTCGTCGGCCGTCCCCCACGCACCGCGCGCGACGCCGAACCCGCCGGCGCCGAGCCATTCGGCGAGGTGCGGGATGGTGCCGGGGCCGAACGCGACGTCGACGTGCGGGTACATGCCGAATAGCCGCTCGCGCTGCGCCTCGGCGTAGCAGCCGCCGACCGCGATCACCATGTCGGGCCGCTCGCGCTTCCGCGCGGCCGCCTCGCCCATGTACGCGGCGAACTTCGTGTCGGGCTTCTCGCGGATCGTGCAGGTGTTGAAGACGACGACGTCGGCTTCCGCCTGCGAGGGCGCCTCACCGAGCCCGAGCTCCTCGAGCATGCCCTTGATGCGCTCGCTGTCGTGCGCATTCATCTGGCAGCCGAAGGTCGTGACGTGATAGCGGCGCATCTCGCCGCCCAAGGTAGCCCATCAGGGGTGCCCCGTTCGAGGCACATCTTTCGTCCCTGGAGAACCTGGCGCTCTCGCTGGGGACACCACCGCGGCGGACGCACATGATCCGTTCACTCATGGTGTCGAGACTCATAGACCTCGCCCCGCTGCATCCCGTCGGCTCGTGCCGCTGCGTGGCGTTGCTCTTCGTCGGATGGGCGGTGGCGATTGCCTTCCGCTCCGTTCGGCAGTGGAGCTGAACGGCCGAACGCACCTCGCGTTCCCGCGGCGTCAGTCCCGGCCGCGGCTCGACGCCTTCGCGGACGATCCGCCTTCGTCGATCCTCATCCGATGACGCAGACCCCCTGGCGACCATTGAACTCCGCCGACGCGACGACGGACTCGTGCGCCTGGATTCGCTCCCACGCCTCGTCGTTCCCTGCGATGTGGTGCACGTCGTCGAGCACGTACAGCGACCCTTTCCGCAGCGTCGGAACCACGGCGGTGAACGTCCTCCAGGTCACGTCCGCAATGTGCGGTCCGTCCTCGTACACGAAGTCGAACGGCTCGGCGCGGCGTTCGAGCAGGGACGGTAGGACGTCCGGGAACCATCCCGAGACGCTTTCGACCCTCGCCGCGAGCCCGTGGCGTTCGAACGAAGCGAGGGCGGCCTGCCGGCGGAGCGGATCGCCCTCGACCGTTACGAGAGACGCCTCGGTCGCGGCGAGGATGTACATCGTCCCGATGCCGTACGCCGTCCCGAGCTCGAGGATCGAACGCGGTGCGTATCGCCGCACGAGCTCGTAGAGGAACAGGCCCTCCCGGGCGCCTGCACTGATGTCCGGGCGATCGTCCGTCATCGCAAGGGGCTCCTCGAGCTGGGTCCCGTGCGGATCGACGGTGACGACGCCGTCGAGATGAGCGAGGCGCTCGTTCTCGATCCAATCCAGTGACCGATGCGGGGTGAGAGCAGCCCGCAGCGCGTCGACGACCCCGTCGAGCGCACCACGATCACCACGGCTCAGCAGCGTCGCCCGCGGCTGGATCGGCAGCGAATCCGCGGCCAGCGTCAGCCGGCCCTCGCCGGGGTGATGGACCCACACGAGATCCGATCGGAGCGAGGCCTTGCGCTTCAGCAGGAACTCGAAGAGCGCATTGCCGGCGATCAGATGCGGTTGTCGGCGCACGGCCGCCGAGGGTAGCGTGCTTCGATGGCGGATGTTCGGCTGGCAGAGCTCGTCGCAGCGCTGTCGCTCGGAGTCGACCTCGGCTTCGGACAGCCGATGGAGCACGTCCTCCGCGAGTGCCTGATCGCGCTGCGGCTCGCCGAGCACCTCGGGCTCGACGACGCCGACCGCTCGACCGTCTACTACGCGGCGCTGCTCGTGAACGTCGGCTGCCATGCCGATGCGCACGAGCAGGCGAAGTGGTTCGGCGACGACATCGCACTGCGCTCGGGGAAGTACGACCACGACCTTCGCAGCCTCCGCGCCGCGGCCGCCACGATGCGGCTCGTCGGCAGCGGCAACCCGCCGCTGCACCGCTTCCGCGTCGGGCTCGAATTTGCGATCTCCGGACGCCGCGACTTCGACGGGATGATCGAGCGGCACTCGTTCTTCGCCCGCGCGCTGGCCGAGCGCCTCGGGCTGCCGCAGGCGGTGCAGGACGCCGTCGGGTCAGCCTACGAATTCTGGGACGGTCACGGCTGGCCGGACGGCATCGCCGGCGAGCAGATCCCGATCGCCGCCCGGCTGACGCAGTTCGCCGAGTTCGTCGAGGTCGCGCACCGCCTCGGCGGCGCTGACGCGGCCAACGCGCTCGCCGCTCAACGCTCCGGCTCGCAGTTCGATCCGGCGCTCGCGGCGGCGTTGCGCGCCGACCCGGACGCGATTCTCGGCGACCTCGACTCGGCACACACCTGGACCGCCGTGATCGACGCCGAGCCGGCTCTGCGCATGACGGTCTCCGGTGCTGCCTTCGACGACGCGCTGCTCGCGATCGCGGACTTCGTCGACCTCAAGTCGCCGTATACGCTCGGCCATGCGCGCGCAGTCGCCGAGCTCGCCGCCGCTGCGTCGGCCCGACTCGGCTGGACGGAGGACGAGGCGAGCCTGCTCCGGCGCGCCGCGCTCGTGCACGACCTCGGCCGGCTCGGCGTCTCGAACGCGATCTGGGACAAGCCGGGCCCGCTCGGCGCGGGCGAGTGGGAGCGCGTCCGCCTCCACCCGTACCTCACGGAGCGGATGCTGCACCAGTCCGACGCGCTGGCGCCGCTGGCGGCGATCGCGGTGCAGCACCGCGAACGGCTCGACGGGTCGGGCTACCCGCGCGGCCTCGTGGGCGCAGCGATCTCCCATCCGGCTCGCGTGCACGCGGCGGTGGACGCGTACCAGTCGATGCGCGAGCGGCGTCCGCACCGGCCGGCGCTGACCGACGACGAAGCGGCCGCCGCGCTGCGAGCAGACGTGCGCGCCGGCAAGTTCGACCACGACGCAGTCGACGCCGTGCTGGCCGCCGCCGGACACGAGGTGGGACGCCGCCGCGACTGGCCGGCCGGGCTGACCTCGCGCGAGATCGACGTGCTCCGCCTGCTCGCTCGGGGCCTGTCGAGCAAGCAGATCGCGACGCAGCTCGTGATCACCCCGAAGACCGCGCGCAACCACATCGAGCACATCTACGCGAAGATCGACACGTCGTCACGCGTCGGCGCGAGCCTCTTCGCGACGCAGCACGGCCTCCTCTGAAGATGGGGCAACTGCCCCATGCGTCGAAGGACAGGCGATCCTAGGCTCGCCCCATGACACTCCAGAAGACACTCTTCGCCGCCATGTACGACCGGATGTCGCGCAAGTCCGAGGACGCGGGCGTCCGTGCGTTCAGACAGGGCCTCCTCTCCGCTGCCGTCGGGAACGTGCTCGAGATCGGGGCCGGGACCGGGATCAACCTCTCGCTCTACAACGGCAGCGTCGCATCGCTCGTCGTCACCGAGCCCGAGCCGGCGATGCTCCGCCGCCTCCAGCGGAAGGCGCGGGAGCAGGCGCCGCTCGCCAAGGTGCTCCGCGCGCCGGCGGAAGACCTGCCGTTCGAGGACGGCACGTTCGACACGGTCGTCTCGACGCTCGTGCTCTGCGGCGTCGACGACCAGGAGCGGGCGCTCCGCGAGGCCCGCCGTGTGCTTCGGCCCGGCGGCACTCTCCTCTTCATGGAGCACGTCCGTTCGGACGATCCGGCGCTCGCACGCTTCCAGGACCGGATGAACTGGCTCAACCGGCTCGTCGTGAACTGCGACTGCAACCGGCCGACGCTGACGACGATCGAGGGAGTCGGCTTCCACGTCTCGCGGCTCGAGCACACGACGCTCCCGAAGGCGCCGAAGTTCGTTCGGCCGCTGATCGTCGGCGCGGCGACTACGTCCGCGTGACGGGCTTCGTCATCCGGACGCACGGCACCGGCACTTCGGTCACGGACGCATCCAGCCGCTCGACCGGCACGAATCCGTAGGCGGCGTAGAGCGGCTCGCCTGCGAGCGTGCCGACGAGCTCGAGCCTGGTGAAGCCCTCTGCCGCCGCCGCCGCTTCGCAGAGCTGCAGGACGAGCCGGCCGACGCCGCGCCTCGCGTACGCGGGGCTCGTGTACATCGCACGGACGCGCGCTGCGTCGACGCCCGGGTCGAGCAGCTTCGCGTCGCGGCCGGGGCTGTGGTCGTTGCCGTACATCGTCCCGCGGCGGCTCCAACCGCCGCAGCCCGCGACGTCGCCGTCAATCGTCTCGATCACGAAGTACGTCCCGTCCTCGATCAGCTGCGTATCGATCCCCATGACGGCGCGGCTCGCCTCGACCTGCGCGTCGTCGAGGTATGCACGCTGCAGCTCAGAGATCGCCGCGTCCATCACCTCGGTGAGCCGCGGCACGTCGGCGAGCGTCGCGAGGCGCGACGTGAACTCCATCGGCCGATGATCTCACTCGGCTGCGAGCTCGGCGAGGCTCGGGGCGCCGCGGATCGCCGGGCTGAGCGTCCCCCACAGCGCGAGCACGAGCCCGAGCGCGGCGAACGCCGCCACGGTCACCCGGGCGGACACGGCGCCGAGGAGGAAGCCGGCGGCGAGCGGGCCGAGCGGCGATGCCGCGACGGCGATCGTCAGCCGCGCGCTCTCGACCCGGCCGAGCAGCCGGTCGGGCGTCATCGCCGTTAGGTAGCCGACGACGACCGAGTCGGTCACGGGCGCGCACAGACCGAACGGGACGATGACGGCGAAGAGCGCGTACACGCTCGGCCACGCGACGAACACCCATGCCCCGGTCCACGTCCACAGCTCGAGGAGCAGGATCGTCCGCACCCCGAGGTGCCGCCGGTGGAGCGGCGAGGTCAGCGACCCCACGAGGGTCGCGATGCCGAGCGTCGTGAAGAGCAGGCCGATCTGCGCGCTGCTCAGTCCCTGCCGCCGTCCGACGACGACGAGGATCAGCAAGATCGCCGTCGAGAGGATGTTGCCGAGCCCGTAGACGAACGCAGTCGTGCGCAGGAACTCGTGCCGCCACAGATACCGGAACCCTTCGATGAGCCGGTCGCGGAAGCCGGCGGGATCGGGATCGCGCGGCTGCTGGAACGGCGAGCGCATGGCGAGCATCGCGATCGTCGACGCTGCGAACGAGATTGCGTCCACCAGGAAGGGGAGCCCCCGCGCGATCGAGAACAGCGCGCCGCCGAGCGGCGGGGCGCCGAGCCGCACCGCGGCGCGGCGCGCCTCGATGACCCCGGCGGCATCGGGCAGTCGCTGCGTCGGGACGACCGACCGGAGCGCCGCCGTGCTCGCGACGTTGTAGACAGTCGACCCCGCCGAGTCGACGAACGCCACGAGCGGCACCATCCAGAACTCGATGTTCCCGGTGTAGATCGTCGCCGCGAGGATGCCGAGGGCGGCCGCCCGGACGACGTCCGCGGCGATCATCAGCCGCCTCCGGTCGAAGTGGTCGACCGCGGCGCCGGCGACGGGGCCGACGAGGAGACCGGGCAGGAGCGCGGCGAATCCGACGACTCCGGCCTTCGCCGGCGAGTGCGTCAGCGCGAGGACGAGCAGCGGGTAGGCGATCGACGCCGCCTGGGAGCCGGCGGCCGAGAGCGTCTGCCCGGCCTGGAGGAGGACGAAGTCGCGATTCCGCCAGAGCGGCGGACGCTGATTCACGCTGCCTGGATCGGCGACTCGTGCGGCTCGTGCTCGTCGTGCCCGTTCTGCTCGGTGAGCGCGCCGTGGTTGCGGGCGACGTCGACCGCGCGGGACTCGCGGATCACCGTCACCTTGACCTGGCCCGGGTACTCGAGCTTGTCCTCGATCTCGCGGGCGATCTGGTGCGAGAGGAGCGCCGCCTCGTCGTCGTCGACGTCGCCCGGGCTGACGATGACGCGGATCTCGCGGCCCGCCTGCAGCGCGTAGACCTTCTCGACGCCGGGCTTCGCCGCGGCCAGCTGCTCCAGCGACTCGAGGCGCTTGATGTAGTGCTCGAGGCTCTCGCCGCGCGCGCCCGGCCGCGACGCGGAGATCGCGTCGGCCGAGATCAACAGGACGGCCTCGACCGTCTGCGGCTGCACCTCGTAGTGGTGCGCCTCGACTGCGTGGACGACGCCCTGGGACTCGCCGTAGCGGCGCGCGAGCTGCGCCGAGATGCCGGCGTGCGAGCCCTCGACCTCGTGCGTCATCGCCTTGCCGATGTCGTGGAGCATCGCGGCGCGCTTCGTGGTCTTCACGCTCGCGCCGAGCTCCGTCGCCATGATCCCCGCCAGGTGGACGACCTCGAGCGTGTGCTTGAGGACGTTCTGGCCGTAGCTCGTGCGGTACCGGAGGCGGCCGAGAATGCGGACGAGCTCCTCGTGGAACGGGCCGCAGTTCGCCTCGAAGACCGCCTGCTCGCCGGCCTGGCGGACGATCTCCTCGATCTCGGCCTTCGACTGGTAGTACGTCTCCTCGATCCGCGCCGGGTGGATGCGTCCGTCCTCGATCAGCTTCGTCAGCGTCAGCCGGGCGACCTCGCGCCGGAGCCCGTCGAACGACGAGAGGACGACGGCATGCGGCGTGTCGTCGATGATGAAGTCGACTCCCGTCAGATGCTCGAGCGCGCGGATGTTCCGACCCTCGCGCCCGATGATGCGCCCCTTCATGTCGTCGGACGGCAGCTCGATCACGGTCACGGTCGTCTCGGCCGCGTGGCTCGCGGCGACGCGCTGGAGCGCGTCGGCGACGAGGTTGCGCGCCCGCCGCTTCGACTCGGCCCGCGCCTCCTCCTCGAGCATGCGGACGCGGCGGGCGAGGTCGTGCCGGACGACCTCCTCCCCGCGCTCGAGCAGGTGCGCCTTGGCCTCCTGCAGCGACATCCCGGCGATCCGCTCGAGCTCCGCCTGCTCGGCGAGCTTCGCCTGCTTCAGGTCGTCCTGGAGCTGCCGAAGATGCGTCTCGCGGTCGGCGAGCCCCTGATCCCGCCGGGAGAGCTCGACGAGCTTGCGCTCGATCTCTTCCTCCTTGGCGAGCACGCGCTCCTCGATCTTCAAGACCGACTCGCGCCGGTCCGAGAGCTCGCTGTCGATCTCCGCGCGGAGCTTGAGCGCCTGCTCGCGCGCGGCGAGCTCGGCCTCGCGGCGCAGCGCCTCCGCGTCGCGCTCGGCATCCTCGAGCAGCTGGCGGCGGATGCGGCGCGCCTTGCCGACGCCCGTCGCGCCGAAGACCTGAACGGCGAGCAGCGCGAGCGCGATCCCTGCGACGATCCCGACGGCGACTCCGATCCCGATCAGCACGCGCGTGCTCCTCTGCTCGGTTGGGTTCGCCCCATCCGGCATCGACCGGCAGCTCGCGGTCCGAAGTCGCTCGATTCCCGGCGTGCAGCCGCACGCCGCAGGCAGACGGGCCCCCTACCTCGGGAACACCCTCCGTCGTCTGCGTCTCGTCGGTGTCATGGAGTCGGGGTTCGGGTGGATCGGCGAAAATTCGGAAAAGCGCAGTTTGCAGGCAAAATGTCGGTGAAGCGTGGAGTCCGATCGTAGCGCGGATCAGCTGCCGTTCGCAAATCCCGCAACATCCTCCAGCGTCTCCGATGCGAAGCCGCGGGCCGCGAGCCGACGCAGCGCCTTGACGTCGGCGGGATCGCGCAGCAGCGTTTTCACACGCTCCCGCTCCGGCTCGAGCGCCGCGAGCGCCGCTTCGACGAGCTCCGCGGCGAGCTGCTCTCCCTCGAGCGCGAACCGGATCGCGGCGTCGCCGTACCCGCGCTCGGCCAGCGACCGCGCCTTCGTTGCTGCGACCCGGGCATCGTCGACGAGCCCGGCCCGCTCGAGCGTCGCCAATGCGTCCGCGCGAGCCTCCGGCCGCGCTCCACGCCGGGCGAGCCGCTCGTCGAGCCGTCGCCGGGAGACGTCCCGGTGGCGGAGGGCGCGGGCGGCGTCGCTCAGGGCGCTCGAGCGGCGCAGCTCGCGGGCGAGCGCCCGGGCGGTCTCGCGGTCGAGCGTCCCGCCGGCGACGAGGCCGCTGCGGACCACCGCGTCTGCGGGAAGCACCCGCCACGGCCGGCCGTCGAGCTGGACCTCGACGCGGCCGCGCGGCTGCTCCCGCAGCGCGGTGACGAGAGCTATCGCCTACTCCTCGGCGTCGACGGACGCGATCGCAGCCGCCGCGGCGGCGGCCTTCGCCGCCCGCCCGGCGGGCGCGCCGTTCTCGACGGCCTCCTCGATCGCGACCGGCAGGAGCCGCGCGGATACCACCTGCTCCGGCCCGACCTCGAGCTGGATCTGCCGGAGGATCGCCTGCGTCACATCCGGATGCTCGCGGAGGAACGCCGTCGCGTTCTGCCGGCCCTGGCCGAGCCGCTCGTCGCCGAAGCTGAAGTACGAGCCCGACTTCGTGACGACCTTCCGCTCGACGGCGACGTCGACGACGGTGCCCTCCCAGGAGAAGCCGGTGCCGTACATGATGTCGAACTCAGCCTGCTTGAACGGCGGCGCGACCTTGTTCTTCACGACCTTCACGCGGATGCGGTTGCCGATCGCCTCGACGCCTTCCTTCAGCGTCTCGATCCGGCGGATGTCGAGGCGGACCGACGCGTAGAACTTCAGCGCGCGGCCGCCCGGCGTCGTCTCCGGGTTGCCGAACATGACGCCGATCTTCTCGCGCAGCTGGTTCGTGAACAGGCAGATCGTGTCGGTGCGGTTGAGCGTGCCGGCGAGCTTGCGCAGCGCCTGCGACATGAGGCGCGCCTGGAGGCCGACGTGCGAGTCGCCCATCTCCCCCTCGATCTCCGCCTTCGGCGTCAGCGCCGCGACCGAGTCGACTGCGACGACGTCGAGCGCGCCCGAGCGGATGAGGAGCTCCGCGATCTCGAGCGCCTGCTCGCCG
>DATCJJ010000064.1:0-8184 GCA_036562845.1 Gaiellaceae bacterium
CCACGTCCCGGACCGCGACCTCGACCTCGTGCTCGGCGCCGAAGGCGGCGCGACGCACGTGGAGAGCTGAGATGCCGCTCGTCCGCGTCGAGCTGTTCGAGCGACGGTTGACGCCGGAGCTCGAGTCGAAGCTGATCGACCAGCTCACCGACGCGCTGATCGAGGCGCTCGACGCACCGGAGCTGAAGGAGCACACGTGGGTGATCGTCGAGGGTCACGACGCCCACCGCTGGGGCCGCAACGGCAAGCCCTGGGACGAGGCCTAGAGCAGCTCGACTTCGACCGGCGGGGCGCTGCGTACGACCTGGGCGGCCTCGCGCGCGTGCAACAGCGTCGTTCGCACGATCAGCTTCGCCCGGGCGTAGTTGTCGAGCATCGTCGGCACCGGAGCGACGGGGTGGCCGAGCGCGTAGCCGGCGGCGTTGACGCCGATCTGCCTATACGAGTCCAGCGTCAGCAGCGGCGCCATGCCGAACAGCTCGAGATTGTCGAGCGGCTGCAAGTCCGCGCGGTGGATCAGCGCCGTTCCCTTCGACTGCAGCCCCACCGCGATTCGCGACCCGGCGAGGCGCGCGCCGTCGTGCCCGATGAACGCGACGTCCGCCGAGCGGCGGACACGCACGACGCGCGGCGAACCGCCGGCCTCGCGTATCCCCTCGAGGATGGCTGCGAGCACGTGGGCGTGGCCGAGGCCGTTGATCGTTTCTCCCAGCGCGTCCGCATACGCCGGGCCGACTGCGATCACGACGTCGTCCGGAGCGTCCAGCGGCAACGCCTCCCCCAGCTCGCGCAGCTGCGGCTCCGATGCGGGCGCTGCCCCGAGCAGACGCGCGTCGATCGCGTGCGGCAGGCGACGCAGCCTCTCCCAGCGCGCGCCCTCGAGGCGGTAGCCCGTCCCCGGGCCGCGATAGTCGTTCGGCTCGTTGACGGCCGAGGCGACTGTGCCGTCCGGCTGGATCACTGCCGCCGTCTGCAGGTAGTCCGCGGCGACACGCTGCCGCTGCATGTCGAAGACTGCCTTGGCGACATCGGGGAACCCCTGCCGGGAGAGGATCCGAGCCACTTCGAGGCCGCTGATGCCTTCGACGAGGACCCGGTCGCCGGCGAGCACGTCGGCCGCGCGGTCGCGGTCGGGGAGGTCGCGCGAGTCGAGACAGGTCGCCGCGAGCGCCACCTCTTCGTCGGTCACGGGCGGGAAGCCGAGCTCGGCGAAAACCGCCTGCACTGCACGCGCACCGCGGGTGCGGACCGCGACGGCGTTTTCCTCCGAGAGCGGCTCGATTCCGGCGTCGACCTGCCAATCGCGCTGGATCGTCAGCCATTCGTCGTAGTCGTGCGAGTCGTAGTTGCCGCCGCCGAACATGTTGTCGTAGCGCGGCATCGACGAGTAGCCGGACGTGACGAAGTCCGTTCCCGGCAGGAACTGACCCATCAGCTTCGCGGTCTTGCGAATCTCCGAATGGCTCGCGATCGCATCGTTGCCGGATGCGACCTCGAGGTCGAGCCACGCGGCGAGCACGTTCTCCGCGAGCACCTCGCGGGTGCCGCCGGGGAGCGAGAGCGCGAGCGCGATGCACGAGATCGATCCGTTCTGAACGCCCTGCGAGCCGGCGGCGCGCACGACGGCGAGGCACCGTGCTTCCAGGTAGAGCAGCGACTTCCCTTCCGACTCACCCATCAGCGCCTCTGAGCCGCCGCCCGAGGTGAATCGCACCTTCACCCCGCGCGACGCGTACGCGGACGCGAGGAGCGCCTTCGACCACGGCGTGTCGTCACCGTCGACGAACACCGGCTCGGTGCCGTACACCGAGAGGGTCTCCGCATAGGTGACGAGCCCCTGGATCGCGAGCCGCAGGTTGAGCCGTTCCTCGACCGCGCATTGCGTCATCACTCCCGGCCGCCCGGTCTGGGCGCCGACGAGGACCGCGAGTGCGTTCAAGGGCGCGTAGCGTGAGACGCCGACCGTGGTCTCGACCTCGGCGAAGCCGCGCGCGGCCGCCTCGGCGGCATCGGCTGCGAGCAGCGCGGGGTTCTCCTTCAGGTTCGTGACGTGCGCCTGGTTGGCCGGGAACCGGCGCGAACGCAGCTTCTTGAGCGCGAACATCAGCTCGACCGGGTCGAGCATCGCGACGACGCGCGCCAAGCGCGCAGGCGAGAGCCCGCCGGAGAGGCGAACGAGCTCGCCGCGCGGCACGTCGACATCGACCAGGCGCCGCGCAATCTCGGCGTCATCGAGCACGGCCGCTTCACGGACGGCCGCCGCGTCGATCCCGTAGCGGGCGACGAAGTGGTCGAGCACGTCCCAGTCTGCCCGCGCGCGTCCGTCGAGCTCGATCACGCGATCGCCGTCGAGCACAAGTGACGGAGCCGGATCGTTGGGGCCGTCGAACGCCACGAGCCCGAGCTCGGCGAGCGGCTCGATCAGCACCTCGCGGCGGAGCTCGCGCTGCGCGCGTGCCTCGAACCGCGCAGATCCGTCAGGCAAGGAGCCCTCGCGCGGCGTACACCTCGGCGGCCTCCCGCACGAATGCCGCGGTCACGACGGCGCCGCCGGCCTCGAGCCGCGCTGCCCAACCCTCCAGGTCGGCGGCGCTCGAGCGCCTCGGACGGAGTGCCGTGTAGAGCTCGAGCACGACTTCCTGGGGCACCCTTGCCAGCTCGGCCGCACGCCGCAGGTTCGCGGCGAGCGCGACGCGGCCCGAGGCCTCGGCCACGTCGGCCTGGAGCCGCAGCGTGTCGGGCGTCGCGCGCAGCTCGTCCGCCGTGACGCGCGGATCGTCGAGCGCGAGCTCGTCGAGGCGAAGGCCGCTGGGCGTGCGCACCGCACCGTCTCGGCCGAGCGGATAGCGGCTGAGGATGTCCTCGGCCATGGCCGAGACCGTATAGAAATGCCTCATGGCCAACCATTACGACTTCGACGGCCGCGTTGCGCTCGTCACGGGCGGTGCGAGCGGCATCGGCGCCGCGACTGCCGCGCGCCTCCGCGCCGGCGGCGCAGAGGTGCACATCTTCGACCTTGCGAACGGCCAGGACGTTCGCGATCCGGCCGCGATCCGCGGAGTGATCGACGAGCTCAACCGCCTCGACGTGCTCGTCTGCGCCGCGGGCGTCGGGGGCGACTCGCTTCACACCGAGGACGTGTCCGACGATGAGTGGCACCGCGTGCACGCGATCAACCTGGACGGCGTCTTCTACGCGAACCGGGCGGCGCTCCCGAAGATGAAGGAGAACGGCTACGGCCGCATCGTCAACGTCGCGTCGATCGCCGGCAAGGAAGGCAACCCGATGGCCGGCGCCTATTCCTCGTCGAAGGCGGCGGTGATCGGCCTGACGAAGGCGATCGGCAAAGACGTGGCAGGCAGCGGCGTGCTCGTCAACTGCATCGCTCCCGCCGTGATCGACACACCGATCCTCGGCCAGATCTCCGAGGAGCACATCTCGTACATGACGGCGCGCATCCCGCTCGCGCGCATGGGACAGCCGGACGAGGTCGCCGCCCTGATCTGCTTTCTCGCGAGCGAGGAGTTGAGTTTCTCGACCGGCGCGTGCTTCGACATCTCCGGCGGCCGGGCGACCTATTGACCAGGTTCGTGCGCGTTCGCCACGACGGGACAGCCCGCGTCGCGCGCCTGCTCGACGATGAGCGCGTCGAGATCCTCGACCATGACGAGCCGCTCGAGGCGCTCGCCGGTCGCGGTGCTGCGGCGGCGACGGCCGAGCTCGCCGAGGTGGAGCTTCTCGCCCCGATCGAGGCGCCCGAGATCTGGTGTGCCGGCGTGACGTATGAACAGAGCCGGGACGCGCGGCTCGAGGAAGCCGAGACCGATGCGCGCGACGTCTACGCGCTCGTCTACGAGGCGGAGCGGCCCGAGCTCTTCCTCAAGGACGCGTCGATGCGGCGCACCGTCGGGCCCGGCGGCACGATCCGCACGCGCAAGGATGCTCGCTGGAACGTCCCGGAGCCGGAGCTGGGCGTGATCATCGGCAAAGGCGGCGAGCCCGTTGCGGTGACCGCCGGCAACGACGTCTCGAGTCGCGACATCGAGGGTGCGAACCCGCTCTACATCCCGCAGGCCAAGATCTTCACCGGCGGTTGCGCGATCGGCCCGGCGCTCGCCGTCCCCGACGACTGGGACGCGGCGTGGACCATCGTCCTGCGCATCACGAGCGCGGACGGCGCCGAGCTCTTCGTCGGCGAGACATCGACCGCCAAGATGCGGCGCACGCCGCGCGAGCTCGTCTCGTGGGTCATGCGCGACAACCCCGTGCCCGCGGGCTCAGTGCTCCTCACGGGCACCGGTCTCGTTCCGGGAGACGGCTACACCCTGCTGCCTGGCCATCGGGTCGAGATCACGATCGACGGCATCGGCACACTGATCAACACCGTGGGAGGAGACGGATGAGCAGACAGAACTACGTGGCCGGCGAGTGGGTCGGCGCGCGCAGCGGCGACACGTACGAGAAGACGAATCCGTGGCGGCCGTCGACGACTGTCGGAGCGTTCGCATCGTCGGGCGAGGACGACGCCGCCACCGCGGTCGAGGCCGCCGCAGGCGCGTTCGCGTCGTGGTCGAAGCTTCCGCTCGCCGCCCGCGGCGCGTACCTGACCGCAGCCGCTGCGTCGCTCGAGCGCCGCGCCGACGAGATCGCACGTGACATGTCGACGGAGATGGGCAAGCCGTTGCGTGAGGCGCGCGGGGAGACACTTCGCGCCGCCCAGATCCTTCGCTACTCGGCCAGCGAGGCGTACCGGCCGGTGGGTGAGCACTTCGAGCAGTCGCTGACCGGCAACCCCGTCTCGACGCGGCGCCGCCCCGTCGGTGTGGTCGGCCTGATCACGCCGTGGAACTTCCCGATCGCGATCCCCGTGTGGAAGCTCGCGCCGGCGCTGATGTACGGCAACACGGTGGTGCTGAAGCTCGCCTACGAAGCGCCGCTGACCGGCCTGCACGTCGCGGAGGCGTTCGCCGAGGCAGAGCTGCCGGCGGGCGTGCTCAACGTCGTCACCGGTCGCGGCTCGACCGTGGGTGCGGCGCTCGTGCGCGACCCCAGGGTGCGGGCGATCTCGTTCACCGGCTCGGTCGCAACAGGCCACGGCGTGCGCGACGAGGCGACGCGCGCGGGCAAGCGCGTGCAGCTCGAGCTCGGCGGCCACAACCCTCTGATCGTGATGGCGGACGCCGACCTCGCCCGGGCTGCCGAGGCGGCTTGGGCCGGCGCATTCTGGTCTGCGGGCCAGAAGTGCACGGCGACACGCCGCATCTTCGTGCAGGACGGCGTGTACGAGGCCTTTCGCGAGGCACTGCTGGCTCGGATCGGGCGCGGACGCGTCGGCGATCCACTCGATCCGGAGACCGAGGTGGGCCCAATCGTCAACGAGACGCAGTTCGACGAGGTCACCGGCGCGATCCAGCGCGGCCGCAACGAGGGCGGCGAGGTCGTCGCCGGCGGCGAGCGTGCGGACGACGAGGCGTTCCTCGTCCCGCCGACGGTGTTCGAGGGCGTCCGCGACGACGCGTTCCTCTCGTGTGAGGAGGTGTTCGGGCCCGTGACGAGCCTGTACCGGTTCGACGACCTCGACGAAGCGCTCACGCGCGCCAACGCGGTGCCGTTCGGCCTCAGCGCATCGATCTTCACCACGAGTCTCGCCACCTCGACGCGCTTCCAGAACGAGGCGCAGGCAGGGCTTCTGCACGTCAACTCGCAGACGGCGGGCGCCGAGGTGCATGTGCCCTTCGGGGGCATCAAGGACAGCGGGTTCGGGCCGCACGAGCAGGGCCGGTCGGCGATCGAGTTCTACACCGAGGTCGTCACGATCTACGTCGATCCCTGAGCGCGAAGGCGCTCGGGGCTGAACGTCGTATCGACGACGACGAGCAGTGCAGCCAGGCCGACGAGCGTCCAGAGGACGGCGGTGAACCCACCTGTCGCGTCACGGATCACGCCGAGCAGGAGCGGTGCCGTCGCCGAGAGCGTGTAGCCGATGCCGAGCATCATGCCGGCGAGCGATGCCACCTCCGCGGGCCTATCCGTGGCGTCGAGCGGCAGCGTCATCGTCAGCGGGAAGAGCGGGCCGATCGCGATCCCGAGCACGGCCGCCCAGAGCCAGCCTGCGGACGGGATCGTGACGACGCCGATCAGCCCGGCGAGCTGCAACGAGGCGGCGCCGGCGAGCCACGCGCGTCGTTGGCCACGATGGTCCGCGATCCACGCGACCGCGAACCCGACGGGAATCGTGAGCGTGTTCAAGATGGCAAGCAGGGCTCCCGCGGAGCCGTCGCTCCAGCCGCGCTCGACGTACGTGTCGGGCAGCCACGAGTTGAGCCCGTAGAACACCGACGACATGAGGAAGAAGGCAGCGACGAGCCGCCACGCGAGCGGGTTGCGAAACGGCAACCGGAGCGGGCGTACGTCGACGCGCACGTGCGGCTGCTCGGCTCGCGTCAGGACGACCCACAGCACGCCGAGCCCCACCGATACGGCGGCGAACACGAGCAGCGGCGTGCGCCAGCCGTTGCCGAGGTGCGCAAGCGGAACCGCGAACGCGGCCGCGACGGCCGAGCCGACGGTCATCCCCGCGGTATAGACACCGGTCGCGAAGCCAGGACGGTCGGCGAAACGCTCCTTGACCGCCACGGGCAGCATCGCGCCGGCGAGGCCCATCCCGATCCCGACCGGGATCGTCAGCAGCACAACGCCGGCGGCGCCCGGGCACACGGCGCGCATCACACCGAACGTGCCGACCGCGAGCACGGCCGCGGCGACGGCAAGGCGAGAGCCTGCGCGGGCGACGAGGTACGGCGCGGGCGGCGCGAAGACGCCCATGCAGAGCACCGGGATCGTGCCGAGCAGGCCCGCGACGGCATGGCTGACGCCCAGGTCGTCCTGGATCGCAGGCAGCAACGGACCAACGCCGACGAGCTGCGGGCGCAGCGTCAGGGCGGCAAGGAACAGCGCGACGAGGAGCGGGCCGCGCCGCACGCTCGCGCTAGGAGACGGTCTCGAAGAAGGTGCGCTCGCGCGACTCCATCAGCCCAAAGAGCTCGCCGACAGCGAGACGCTGGAAGTGCTCGGACGCGCCGTGCTCCTCGAACGCCGACTTGTCGCGGTATTGCTCGTAGAAGAGGAACGACCGCGTGTCCTCGGGATCCTGGCACGGGACGTACGCCTCGCAACCGGTCTCCTGACGCGAGGCCGCCGCGAGCTCTCGCATTACCTCGAGCGCGCGCGCTTCCTCCCCTTCCTTCGCCTTCATGCGTACGACCAGGACGAACGACATTCGCGGCTCCTTCCGTTTCGCTGTGGATGGTCAGGCGGCGACGACGGGGTTCGAGATCCGTCCCACGCCGTCGATCTCAATCGCGATCGCGTCCCCGGGTTTCAGCCACACCGGCGGGGAGCGGAATGCACCGACGCCGGCGGGCGTGCCGGTGATGATCAGGTCTCCGGGCTCGAGCGTGATCGCCTGCGAGACGAACGACACGACTTCGGCGACGCCGAAGATCATGTTCGAGGTGCTCGAGTCCTGCATCACTTCGCCGTTGAGGATCGCCCTGATCGGGAGCGCCTGGGGGTCGGGAACGGCCGAGGCCGGCACCAGGTCGGAGACCGGCAGGAAGGTGTCGAGCGACTTTCCGCGCACCCACTGCCCGTCGGAGAACTGCAGATCACGGCCCGACACGTCGTTCGCGACGACGTAGCCCTCCACGAACCCGAGCGCATCGTCGGCGGAGACCTGCGACGCGCGGCGGCCGATCACCACGCCGAGCTCGGCCTCGTAGTCGACATTCTGGCTGATCGTGGGGATCCGGATCGGCTCGCCCGGCCCGATGAGGGTGTTCGGCCATTTAGCGAACAGCAGCGGCCGTGCGGGGAGATCGACGCCCTGCTCCTCCGCGTGGTCGCGGTAGTTCAGGCCGACGCAGATGATCTTCTGGGGCGTTGCGATCACTCGCTCGACCCTACTACGCCGCACCGGAGCAGCGCGGGCCTGAACGGTAACGTCTGCGACCCGTGCGAATCGCGCTGTTCGTCACCTGCGTGGGCGACCTGATGTTCCCCGAGGCGGGACGGGCGACGGTCGAGGTACTCGAGCGCCTCGGGCACGAAGTGGTGTTCCCGGAGGAACAGACATGCTGCGGACAGATGCACGCGAACAGCGGCTACACGCGGGAAGCGCGCCGC
>DATCJJ010000080.1:0-1881 GCA_036562845.1 Gaiellaceae bacterium
CGCGCAGGTCGACGCCGCCGATCGTGATGCTTCCCTCGCGCACGTCGTACAGCCGCGCCGCGAGATAGCCGAGCGTCGTCTTCCCCGAGCCGGTCTCGCCGACAAGCGCCGTCGTCGTTCCTTGCGCGACCGTGAAGCTGATGTCCTCGAGCGTCCACGCGTCGTCGCTGTAGCGGAACCACACATGATCGAACGCGACGTCGCCGGACTCCACGCGTGTCACCGCGTCCGGCCTTTCCTCGATGTCGATCGGTTGGTCGAGGTACTCGAAGATCCGGTCGAAGAGCGCGAGCGAGGTCTGCACGTCGAGGCTGACGCCGAGCAGCGAGCCGACCGGGAAGAAAAGCCGTGTCTGCAGCGTGGTGAATGCGACGATCGTCGCGATCGAGATCGCGCCGGTCACGCCGCCGAACCAGTACACCGCCGCCGGCATGATCGAAAAGCTCGTCTGAATCGAGGCCATGACCCAGCGGCCTGCCATGCGCTGACGCACTTCGAGGTCGGCGAGGCGCAGAGAGTCGGACTCGAAGCGGTCGGCGAGCTCGTTCGTCCGGCCCATCGTCTTGCCGAGGAGGATCCCGCTCACCGAGAGCGACTCCTGGACGAGGCTCGAGATGTCCGCGAGCGTCTCCTGCGTCGTCTTCGCGATCTTGCGTCGCTCGTTGCCGACGCGCCGCGTGAGCAAGACGAAGAACGGGATCAGCGCGAACGCGAAGAGCGCGAGCTTCCAGCTCAGGAGCAGCATGCCGACCATCGTCGCGACGACCGTCGTCACGTTCGACGTGATCTGCGTCGCCGTGTTCGTGACGACGCTCTGCACGCCGCCGATGTCGTTCGAGATGCGCGACTGCACCTCGCCTGTGCGCGTGCGCGTGAAGAACGCGAGCGACAGGCGCTGCAGGTGGCGGAAGACTGATGCCCGCAGATCGTGCATGACTCGCTGGCCGACCTGATTCGAGAGCAACGTCTGGATCACGCCGAGGAAGCCGCTAATGACCGCGATCGCGATCATGCCGCCGGCGAGATACGAGACCTTGCTCTTGTCCTGTGCCTGGATGCCCTCGACGACGCCACGCAACAAGAACGCCGGCACGACACCGAGTGCAGCGGAGAAGACAATCAGCCCAAGGACGGCGCTGAGGCGGGCGCGGTACGGCACGAACAGCGCCGTGACGCGACGGAAGTTCGCGCGGCGCACAGCCGGGTCGGCAGGGCGCTCGGGCGCAGCCGCCGGCGAATGAAAGTACATCCCCACGCGATGCAGAGTACGTCGTGAGGCAGACTCCAGAGCGTGCGCGTCACGATCCGACTCTTTGCGGGACTGCGTGAACGGGCCGGCACCGGACGGCGCGAGCTCGAGGATGTCGAGAGCGTCGGTGACGTGTGGGCGCGGCTCGACCTCGGCGACGAGCCGCCGGGGCTTCTCTACGCAGTGAACCGCGAGTACGCGGATCGCGACTTCGAGCTCCGCGACGGCGACGAGGTCGCGGTCATCCCGCCTGTGTCGGGCGGCGCGTTTCGCATCTCGCCGGATCCGCTCGACGTCTCCGCCGCCGTCGCGGAGGTGGCGACGGACGAGGCCGGTGGAATCGCGACGTTCGTCGGCACGGTCAGGAACAGCTCACGCGGCCGCGACGTCGACTATCTCGAGTACGAAGCCTTCGAGGAGATGGCGGAACCGATGCTCTCCCGGCTTGCAGCGGACCTCGAGGAGAAGCACGGCCTGTGCGGCGTCGCAATCCACCATCGCGTCGGCCGCGTCGAGATCGGCGAGGCGAGTGTCGTCATTGCCGTCTCTGCACCGCATCGTGCGGCGGCACTCGACGCGTGCCGGGAGGCGATCGACACGCTCAAGACGACGATCCCGCTCTGGAAGAAAGA
>DATCJJ010000128.1:0-17081 GCA_036562845.1 Gaiellaceae bacterium
GTGCTCATGTACCACAAGGTCAACGACCTGCCGAACAACCGCATGTCGATGCCGACCGGCCTCTTCGACGAGCAGATGGCCGAGCTGAAGGAGCTCGGCTACACCGTCGTCGACCTCGAGGCGGTGCTCGCGCATTACGACGAGGGAAGGCCGCTTCCGCCGGGCGCCGTCCTGATCACGTTCGACGACGGCTACCGCGACAACCTCGTGAACGCGGCGCCGGTGCTGCGGAAGCACGGCTATCCGGCGGTGCAGTTCGTGCCGATCGCGTACGTCGGCGACCGGCAGCCGCTGCCCCACGAGGAGCATCTCGCGGCGAACGGCGTCCACAACCCGACCGTCGACTGGGACGAGCTGCACGAGCTCGAGCAGCTCGGCGTGCGGATCGAGTCGCACGGGATCAGCCACCGGCCGCTCGCCGACCTCGAGCTCGACGAGGCGGCGCGCGAGATCACGATCTCGAAGCTGCGGCTCGAGGAGAAGCTCGGCCGAGAGGTGCGCGCGTTCTCGTACGTGAAGGGCTCCGAGGCGCACTACAAGCAGGTGCACCTGAGCCTCGTGCGCCAGGCGGGCTACGACGTCGCGTTCACGGCGGTGTCGGGCGCGAACTCGCCGACGAGCGATCCGCTCGAGCTGCGCCGCTACAACGTCGAGCCGTATTCCCCCCGCACGTTCGAGCTGGTGCTGGCCGGCGCGTGCGACCTGATCGCCGTGAAGGACACGGTGACCGGCACACGGGCGCGCCGCGCGTTCAACGCCGCGCTCGGCACAAGCTCCAAGTGATCGTCGAGCCCGCGGGGCGCGACGAGTTCCTCGCGCTGATGCAGGAGACGTACGGCTCGGCAATGAGCGCGGGCGAGTTCGACTGGTGGTTCGACCGCAATCCCGCGGGCCCGCGGGTGCTGAACGCCGCACGCGACGAGGACGGGACGCCGCTCGGTGCGCTGTCGATGCATTTCGCACGTCTGGACAACGGGCTGCAGTGCTTCGCCGTGCACGCGGTGACGACGCCGGCCGCGCGCGGACGCGGCGTCTTCTCGACGCTCGAGCTGCACAACGAGGAGGCCGCGGCAGCGCAGGGCGCTCGCTGGGCGCTCGGCTTCACGAATCCCATGGCCGGCCCGATCCTCGTCGGCAAGCTCGGCTGGGAGGACGTGACGTCGCTGCGGATCTGGGTGCGGCCGAAGCGTCCGTGGCGGAAGCGCGGCGGGGTTCACGCGACCGCGCTCGAGCAGCGGCCGCGGCGCCTGCCCGCCCATCACGTCGAGCGGGACGAGGCGTATCTCCGTTGGCGGTATGCCGACTCGCCCCGGCCCTACGCACAGTCGGGTGCCGCGGTCGTCACGCACGCGACGTGGCACGGCCTGTCGTCGGCGATCGTCTGCGAGCACGGCCGCGGGCTCGAGCGCGCGCTGCGGCACGCCGACGCGCAGATCGCCGTGGCGATGGTGAACCCGGGCGAGGAGCGCCGGTTCCTCCTCCACGGCTTCGTCCCGACGCCGCGCACGATCCGCTTCATCGGCAAGCGCCTGAGCGCCGACGCACCGGAGCTGCCGAAGCGGCGCGATGCCTGGCACTTCACGCTCGGGGACCTCGACTTCTTCTGATGAAGCTCGTCTTCTGCACGCAGCGGCTCGATCCGGACGATCCCGTCCTCGCGGCGACCGTGCCGATGGTGCGTGCGCTCGCAGCGCGCGTCGACGAGCTCGTCGTGTTGTGCGACACGGCGACGATCGCGATCGACGGCGTGCGCGTGCGTGAGTTCGGCGCGCCGACGCAGGTGCAGCGCGGCGCTCGGTTCGCGATCGCGCTCGCCCGGGAGCTCAGAGGCTGCGGCGGCGTCGTCGCACACATGGTCCCGCTCTACGCCGTGCTGGCCGCGCCGCTCGTGCGGCCGCTCCGCATCCCGCTCGTGCTTTGGTACACGCACTGGAAGGCGCATGCCGTCGTTCGGGCGGCGGAGCGCGTGTGCACGGCGGTCGCGTCGGTCGACGCACGGTCGTTTCCCCTGCGCTCGTCCAAGCTGCATGCGCTCGGGCACGCAATCGACGTCGACGAGTTCCGCTGCGCCGAGGCGCCGCCGCCGCCGCTGCGGGTGCTCGTCCTCGGCCGGTACTCGCCGGCGAAGGGACTCGAGACGATCCTGCGCGCCGCACGGGAGGCCGGCGCGCACGTCGAGGCGCACGGCACCGACGAGTCGTACGAGTCGTACAAGCGGGAACTGGAGCAGGGATTCCCGGAGGCAGAGCTCGGGGGTCCGGTTTCCCGGGCGGAGCTGCCGGAGCTGTTCGCGCGCAGCCACGTCCTGGCCAACAACATGCGCGCGGGCGCGCCCGACAAGGTCGTCTACGAGGCTGCCGCGTCGTGCCTTCCGGTACTGGCGGCGAATCCCGTCTTCGACGACCTCCTGCCCGACGAGCTGCGCTTCCGGCAGGACGACGTCGACGAGCTCGCGCGGAAGCTCCGCGCACTCGATCCTCGGCGGCGCCCGGAGCTGCGCGAGGTCGTCGAGCGGCGGCATTCCGTCGGCCACTGGGCCGACGGCCTGCTCGCTACCGTGCGGCCGTGATCCTGCACGTCCAGAAGGTCGCGGGCATCTCCGGCTCCGAGGCGCATCTGCTTTCGCTCCTGCCCGCGCTCCGCGAGCGCGGCTGGGACGTACGCATGCTGATGCTCCACGAGGACGAGCCCGGCGCGTGGGACTTCGCTCGCGCGCTCGAGGCGCGCGGTGTGCCGCTCGATGCGATTCGTGTCCGTGCGGACGTCGATCCGATTGCCTTCCTCGAGCTCGTCGCATACCTCGTCCGCAAGCGGCCGACGCTCCTGCACACGCACCTCGTGCACGCGGAGTGGTACGCGCTGCTGGCCGGCGCCGTCGCGCGCGTGCCGGTGCGCTTCACGACCAAGCACGGCTTCAACGAGTTCCGCGAGGCGCCGTATTTCGGCGTCGCCGACCGTGCGGTCGCGAGCCTCGCGCACGTGCACATCGCGATCTCGCGCGGGCTGGCGCGCTATCTCGCCGACGTCGAGGGCTTCGCGCGCGAGACCTTCGAGATCGTCCACTACGGGATCGAGCCCGACGGCGAGCCGAAGGGCTATGCGGGGCCGGTGCCGCGCCTGCTGTGCGTCGGCCGGCTGATTCCGATCAAGGGCCACATCGTCCTTCTGCGCGCGTTCGCCGAAGCGCGCAGGCGGCTGCCCGGCCTCGAGCTGGAGATCGCCGGGCGCGGCCCGCTCGAGCCGGCGCTCAAGGCGCTCGCGCTCGAGCTCGGCATCCAGGACGCAGTGAGGTTCCTCGGTCACGTGTCGCCGATCCAGTCGGCGATCGAGCGCGCGGCCGTCGTCGTCGTTCCGTCGATGGGCGAGGGCTTCGGCATGGTCGCCCTCGAGGCGATGGAGCGGGCGCGCCCGGTGATCGCCGCCGAGATCGGCGGCCTCGGGGAGCTCGTGCGCCACGGCGAGACCGGCGTGCTCGTCCCGGCCGGCGAGGCCGAGCCGCTGTGCGAGGCGATCGTGGCCTTGGCCGGCGACCTCGACCTCGCGCGGAGGATGGGCGAGGCGGGCCGGCGCCGTGCGCTGTCCCGCTTCCTGCAGAGCGCGTGCACGGAGCGGACGGAGCTGCTCTACGAGGGTGCGCTCGCGACGACGATGTAGGTGAAGCGCGCACGCAGGATCGCGCGCGCCAGCGGGCCGCTGCGCTCGAGCACACGGGCCGCGGCGAGCGCCGGCTCCGGAAGCGAGACGCGCTGGGGCACGAAGAACGGCCGAAGCGTGATCGCCTCGAAGCCGGCCGCGCGGAGCTCGCGTGCGACGTCGTCGACGGCGTACTGGCGTGGATTGAGATCGAACACGAGCTTGCGCCGTGTGTACGACGCGACGTGCCGGAAGAACGCGGCGCGATCGCGCGCGTAGTAGATCGCCCGAAAGACCGTCGTCGCTGCGACGGGTTGCGGCGGCACGTAGTCGTTGAGATCGGCGACCTCCGCCTGCACGCCGTTCCGGCGCGCGGCCGCGACCATGGCCTCGGTCACGTCGATGCCGAGGTACTCCAGGCCGGGGAGGAAGCGCGCGAGTTCGCCGTCGCCGCAGGCGAGGTCGAGGACGACATCGCCTGTCTGCAGGCCCGGCGCGATCAGCTCCGCACGGCGGCGCAGGTAGGTCGCAGCGTCCGCGTACGCCTCCTGCGACCAGCCCGCGGCGGCCGGCGTGTACTTGTCGCCGCTCACAGCCGCTCGTACAGCGCCGCCGTGCGCGAGGCCATCCGCGCCACCGAGAACTCTCCGCGCGCGCGCTCACGGCCGGCCGTCCCGAGCTCGGGCCGCTCGAGCGCAGCCGCGACGGCGTGCGCGAGCGCGGCTGCGTCGTCGGTCGGCACGAGCAGCCCGGTCTTCCCGTCGACGACGAGCTCGGGGAGCGAGCTGACGTTCGTCGCGACGACGGGCAGGCCCGCGTGCATCGCCTCGAGGACGCCGAGCCCGAATCCCTCCCAGCGGGCCGCGTGCACGAACACGGTTGCCCGGCGGAGCCACGCAGCGACGTCGGGGACCCGGCCCTGGAGGAACAGCCGCTCCGAGACGCCGAGGTCGCGGGCGAGCCGCCCGAGCGCCTGCCGCTCCGGCCCCTCGCCGACGACGACGAGCACGACGTCGTCCGGCAGGTGCGGCAGCGCGCGGACGGCCTCGTCGACTCCCTTCTGCGGGACGAGGCGCGACGTCGAGAGCAGGACGCGCGCGTCGCGCGGCACGTCGTCGGGCCCGTTCTCCCCCCACGGCTCGGGCAGGCCGTCGAGGCCGTAGTGGATCGTCTCGACCTTGCCGGCCGGCACGCCGACCTGCTCGACGGTGAAGCGCCGAAGCGACTCGGTGATCGCCACGATCCGGTCGGACGCGCGCGCGAGCGTTCGCTCGACGTAGCGGAAGGCGCCGGCCCGGAAGGGGTCGTCGTTGTGCTTCGTCGAGACGAGCTGCGTGCCGCGGAGCTTCGCCGCGATTCCGCCGAAGACGTCCGCGTGCACGAGGTGCGTGTGCACGACGTCGGCCCGCAGCGTGCCGATCAGGCGCGGCAGCACGAGCGGATCCGAGCGCAACCGCACCGCGGGCACGCGCAGCGCGCCGTAGAAGTCGGACGGGTCCCACTCCGGATCGTCGAGGCCGACGAACACGACGTCCAGTCCACGCTCGGCGAGCGCCGGCAGCAGCGCGAGCAGATGGCGCTCGGAGCCGCCGATCCCGCGCATCTTGTGGACGTGCGCCACCCTCACGCGCGCCGCCGTTCCCAGAGCCGTGCGAGCGCGGTCGCGGCGAGCAGCGCCAGCAGGAAGTCGAAGGCGATGCGATAGCGCGTCGCGCCGACGAACAGTGCGGCCCAGAAGCTCTGATACGCGAAGAGGACGAGCGCGAGCGCGAGGAAGACGCGCGGGACGAAGAACAGGCCGACGGCGGCGAGCGCGTACAGCGGCCACATGTACGCCGGCTCGACGATCTGCTTCGCGGCGCCGCTCGAGCCGGCGCTGGTCTCGGTGACGCTCGGCTGCCACAGGAGCTGCTCCGACAGCGCCGCGAGCTTCAGCTTCGCACCGGGGTGCTGCTCGAGATAGTCGTCGGCGAGGTTCGTGTAGAAGGTCATCTGGAGGCACTCGTCCGGGTGCAGCACGATCCGGCCGTGCGACTGGGAGTAGAAGCCGTGGGCCTCGTCCGGCGTCAGGTGCCCCGGCTCGGGCGGCCGTGGTGAATCCTTGCGCACGTCGTCGATCCACCGACCGGTGGAGAGCAACGGGTACGTCTGCGGGTTGTTTGCCTTCCAGAAGGCGCGCCCGTCCGTCGTGAGCGCCCAGCAGCCGACGTTGACCTTGTTCCTGATCAACCACGGCGCGACGACGACCGCGGCGCCGGCGAGCACCGCAACTGCGGCAAACGCGGCGGCGCGCTCCCGGCGCACGACGACAACGACCAGCGCGACGACGATCGGGATCGCGACGAGCCGTGTGTTGCCGAGCATCGAGAGCCCGGCAACCGCACCAAGGAGCGCAGCCCGGCGCACGGTCGGCCGCTCGGCGACCTGCAGCGTCAGCAGCACGAGCGCCGCTGCAAGGAGCTGGTCGACGATCTCGCGGTTGACGTGCACGTCGTGCCAGACGAGGTACGGGTTCAGCGTGGCGATTGCGGCCGCCGCGACCGCCCACCACGGTGAGAGCCAGCGGCGCCCGATCTCGTAGACGAGCAGCGAGGTCGCAACCGCGACGACGACCTGCGAGAGGCCGATGTCGAGCCACTGCCCGCCGAACGCCCACTCGACCGGGACCAGGAAGAAGCCGTACAGCGGCTGCGTGTACGCCGAGGGCTGGCCCGGGATGAACCCGAACGTGCCGTGGTGGACGAACACGTTCGCGAAGACGGCGCTCTTCTCGACGCCGCCGGCGAGGATCCGGTCTCGCTCGTGGAAGAGCACGACGACGCGCGGAACGGCGCAGGCGGCCCCCACGATCGCGTACGCGGTGCGGCGTCTCACGCAGTTGCCGCGACGGCTGCGTCGACGTGCGCGCGCTGCCAGAGCTCGAGCATGACGAGCGTCCAGAGACGGTGCCCGTTGTCGGCGCGACCGGCGGCGTGGTCGGCCAGCAGCCGCTCGAGCGCGGAGCGCTCGAACCAGCCGCGGTCGTTCGCGAGCACGTCTGCCGCCAGTTCGCGCAGCTCGCCACGGAACCAGCGCGCGAGCGGCACGCCGAACCCGGCCTTGCCGCGGCCGGCGACCGGCGCCGGCAGGTCATCGGCGAAGGCGCGGCGGAGCGCGAGCTTGCCGCGCCTGAGGTGCTCCGGCAAGGAGATCCCGAGCTCGACGACCCGGTGGTCGAGCAGCGGCGACCGCAGCTCGAGCGAGTGCGCCATCGACGCGATGTCCGACTTCGGCAGCAGGTCGCCCGGGAGGTATGTCTCGACGTCGAGGAGCTGCAGGCCGGTGATCCCGGCCGCGGGCGGCGGGCCGAGCATGAAGCCGGGCGAGACGAGCGTCCCGATCTGTTCCCGCGCCTCCGGAGTCCAGAGCGCCGACCGCTCCGCGAGCGACAAGACCTGCATCAGCTGTCCGTACCGCTCGGCGCGCGGCGTCGCCGCCGCCTCGAGGAACCGGCGTGCCCGGAACGCGCGCGACCGCCGCTCGCGTGCGGGCAGCGCGCGGAACAGGCGCGCGCCGGCGGCCGCCGCCGCGTGCGGGACGCGGTCGGCGAGCCCCATCGCGACGTATCGCTCGTAGCCGGCGAACGACTCGTCGCCCCCGTCGCCGACGAGCGCGACCGTCACCTCCCGACGCGCCGCCTCGCAGATGAGGAAGAGCGGGAGCGCCGCCTCGTCGCCGAGCGGCTCGTCGAACGCCGCCGCGAGCCGTGGCAGCGTCTCTGCCGCGTCGGGCTCCAGCACGATCTCCTCGTGTTTCGTCGACCACCGGTCGGCGACGGCGCGCGCGAACCGGCGCTCGTCGTAGCGGTCGTCGGTGAAGCCGACCGTGAACGTGCGCACCGGCTCCGTCGCCGCACGTGCCATCTGCGCCACGACGACGGCTGAGTCGATGCCCCCGGAGAGGAGCGCGCCGAGCGGGACGTCCGCGACGAGCCGCCGGCGGACCGCCCGGCCGACCTCGCCGCGCACGCGCTCGAGCCACTCCTCGTCCGCGAGCTCCTCGTCGAGCGGCGCGGGGTGCCAGTACCGGCGCTCCGTCTGCGCGTCGCCCTCTACGACGAGGACGGACGCCGGCGCAAGTCGCTGAACTCCGCGCAGGCCGGTGCGCGTCCCGGGGACGTACTGGAGCGCGAGATACGCGTCGAGCGCCGCCAGATCCGGCTCGGCGTGGAACGACGGCAGCGCGTGGAACGCCTTGAGCTCGGAGGCGAACGCGAACGTCCCGTCGGCGAGCCGCGCCCAGACGAGCGGCTTCTTGCCGAGCCGGTCGCGTCCGAGCACGAGCCGGCCCCGCGGCCGGTCCCAGAGCGCGAAGACGAACATCCCTTCCAGCCGCTCGACGAAGTCGACGCCGTACTCCTCGTAGAGGTGCGGCAGGACCGGCGTGTCGCCGTAGCCGCGAACGTCGTGCCCGCGCGCCGCGAGGTCCTCGCGCAGCTCGGCAAAGTTGTAGAGCTCCCCGTTGAACACGGCGACCACGTCACTCGTCTCGCTCGTGACGGGCTGGTAGCCGCGCTCGGGGTCGATGACTCGGAGCCGTTGATGCCCGAGCACGCATCCGCCGAATGCGTCGGTCGACCCCTCGTCCGGCCCGCGATGCGCGATGCGTGCGCGCATGTCGTCGACGAGCGCCGCCTGCGGCGGGCTCGACGGCGAATAGAGTCCGCAGATCCCGCACATGCCGGGGAACAGTGTGCCTGGCTCGTATGTCATCTCCTGCCATCTGGAGTCGCCGCTCGACGACGAGAGCTGGCGCCGGTTCGACGCCGTGCGCCGCCGCGTCGACGTGATCGCCCTGATCCGGCCGCCGGATCCCGCGCACGGGGAGGACGAGGGGACGTGGCTCGACCGTGCGCGGACGCTCGAGCGGCTCGGGCTGCACACCCACTGGACGAGCCCCTCGCATGCACGGCCGACGGGAGGCGACCCCGCAGCGCGCGTCCGGCGCGACTACGAATGGGTGCGCGGGCACGGGCTCGAGCCGCACTGGTTCTGCGGCGGCGGCTGGTACACGGACGCTGCCGTGCAGGCGACGGTCGCGGAGCTCGGGATGGTCGACTGCACGCCGAGCGACGGCCTGCCGCGCGACGGCGTGCTGCCGACGACGCATTCGCTCGGCCGGCTCGCGCGCGCGGTCCTGACGCCTGCGCTACCGGCGTACGTGCACGCGTACTTCCACGACTACGACCTGCTCGACGCGAGACGGCGGACGGCGCTCCGCATCTCGCTGGGCGTTCTCGGTATGCGCAGGAGTGCACTCGACGCGAGCAGCGCTACGAGGAAGTCCCAGGGAACGCGATAGCGCGTCTCGCCGACGAAGAGCATCGCGGCAAGCGTCTGGTACGCGAGCAGCACGACTGCGAGCGACGAGAACCACACCGGCACGAGGAAGAGACCGACGACGGCGAGCGCATAGACCGCGATCATGAACGTCGGCTCCGCGTAGAAGCGCATCGTGTCGAGCCACGTGCCCTGGCCGGGCCGGTCGCTGACGCCGACGACCTGCGGCTGCCACAGCCATTCCGCGTCGAGGGGCATCAGCTGCGCCTTCGCACCTGGATGATGCACCCAGAACGAGATCACCTTCCGCTGGAACATGTCGACCTGCGCGCACTCGTCGTACGGCGTGATCCGACCGGTCGCGACCCAGTGCTCGTACACGTCCTGCGGCGTGGGCGGGAACGACTTCGGCTGCGGGACGTGATCGATCCACTGACCGCTCTTCAACGTCGCGTACGTGTTGAGGTTGTTGGCCTTCCAGAGAGCGCGCGCATCCGTCGTCACGGCCCAACAGCCGATGTCGGCGCGGTTCCGCACCACCCACGGCATGACCACGACCGCGGCCGCGGCGAGCACGGCGCCGGCCGCGAGCGCCGAGCGCCGACCCCGGACGAAGATGTAGGCGAGAACGACGAGCGGCAGCGCTTCGAGCCGCACGTTGCCGAGGATCGCGAGCCCGAGTACGACGCCGAGGGCGGCGCCGCGCCCCGGCGTGAAGTGCTCCGCCGCCTTCAGCGTCAGGAGGACGATCGCTGCCGCGAGGAAGTGGTCGAGGATCTCCCGGTTCATGTGGACGTCGTGCCACACGAGATACGGGTGGAGCGCGACGAGCACGCCGGCGACGAGGCCGGTGCGCGAGCCGAGCCACGAGCGGCCGATCTGCCACACGACGAGCGTCGTCGCACAGGCGACCGCGATCTGCGCGAGGCCGACCACCTCCCAGTGGCGGCCGAAGATCCAGTAGAGCGGGATCAAGAACCAGCCGTACAGCGGCTGCGTGTAGGCCGACGGGTGCCCGGGGATGAAGCCGTACGTGCCGTCCGCGAGGAACTGCCGCGCGAAGATGTCGCCCTTGTCGACGTTGAAGAGGACGATCCGCTCGCGCTCGTAGAGCAGCGCCGCGAGCCGTGGCAGCGCCGTGACGAGCACGAGGAGAAGAGCGGCGCGGCGGGGGCGCACGGAATGGCAACAGTAGCCGAGTAGAATGGTGCGTCCCGTGGCCACCAAGCCCCTCGTCAGCGCCGGCACGGGGGACGACGCCGGCGATATCCGCCGCGCACGCGTTCTCCCGTCGTCGGTCCAGCTTCGTGCGCTCGCGCGCCGCCTGACGAGCGTCGTCGCGCTCGTGGCGATCGACGTCGGCGGCCTGGCGGTCGCGCTCTACCTGGCGCTCGTCCTCCGCGAGGTCTACTACGGCGAGCGGCCGATCCTCTGGGGGCTCCCGTGGCGGGCGGAGGAGGACTGGCTCCCGTTCCTCGCCGTCATCACCGTGCTCGTCTTCTGGCACAACGGGCTCTACGCGCAGCGCGAGCTGCGGGCGGGTGTCGGACGCGTCGTCTCGTCGCTCCTGCTCGTCACCATCATCACGCTGGCGTTCGCCGTCGGCACCGGCTACCACCACACGACCTTCGGGCTCTATCTCACGACGTTCGTGCTCGCGGTGGTCGTCATCGGCGGGCTGCGCGCGAGCTACGAGGTGCTGACGCGCGACGTCTGGCGGCTCGCGGGCGTGCGGCGGCGCACGCTCCTGCTCGGAGACAACGACAAGCTGATCGACTTGCGCCGTGCGCTCGGTCTCGGCCGTAGCGGCATCGACTACGCGTTCCTCGGCGCCTTGACACGCGACGGCGCCGACGATCCGCTGCTCAACGTCGTCGGCAGCGTCGACGAGCTGCCGCGCGTCCTCGACGAGCTCCACCCCGACGAGCTGATCGTCAGCGGCGTCGACCTCGACGACCGGTCCTTGCTCGAGCTCGTGGACGAGGCCCACCGCCACGGCGTGCGCGTGCAGATCGCGCCGACGACGACGGAGCTGCTGACGCAGCGCGCGGAATACGTCGCCGGCGAAGGCGTGCCGCTCTTCGAGCTCCGCCCACCCGTGTTCGCCGGCCTCGACTGGGCGGCGAAGCGCGCCTTCGACATCGCCGTCAGCTCACTGCTGATCATCCTCGGGACGCCGATCTGGGCGCTGATCGCTCTGGCCGTCAAGCTCGACTCGTCCGGTCCCGTCTTCTATCGCGACCGCCGCGTCGGTCTCGGCGAGCGCGAGTTCGGCATGTTCAAGTTCCGCTCGATGTACACCGACGCCTCCGAGCGGCAGGCTGCGCTCGAGACGGCGAACGAGGCGTCGGGGCCGCTGTTCAAGATCAAGGACGATCCGCGCGTCACGCGGGTCGGCAAGATCCTCCGCCGGTACTCGATCGACGAGCTGCCGCAGGTGCTCAACGTCCTGCGCGGCGAGATGTCGCTCGTCGGCCCGCGGCCGCTCCCGCTCCGCGACTTCGTGCAGCTCGAGGAGTGGCATCGCAAGCGGTACCTCGTGTTGCCCGGCATGACCGGGCTCTGGCAGGTGTCCGGACGCATCGAGCTGACGTTCGACGACCTCGTCCGGCTCGATTTCTACTACCTCGAGAACTGGTCGATCTGGCTCGACATCTCGATCCTCGCGAAGACGCTGCCGGCCGTCGTCGCGCGGCGGGGCGCGTACTGAGAACAGCGGCTGTCGTCGTCACGTACGACGAGGATCCCGGAGTCGTCCGCGCAGCGATCGACTCGCTGCGCGCGCAGACACGGCCGCCCCAGGAGATCCTGCTCGTCGACAACAAGCCGGGCGCGACGCTGCCGCCGCTCGACGACGCTCCCGAGGTGCGCGTCATCGCGCCCGACGTCAACCTCGGCTATCCCAACGCGATCAACTTCGCGATGGAGCACACGGACGCCGACTTCGTGCTCTGCCTCAACCCCGACGCGCGCGCGGAGCCCGAGTGCCTCGAGCGCCTGCTCGCCGTCGACGCCTCGATCGCCGGCGCGCAGATCGTCTCGGAGGACGGCCTGACGGCCCAGGCGGGGGACAACCCATTGCATCCGACCGGCATCTCGCCCGCAGGGTCGTTCGGCCGCGCGCGCGAGCACGGCGAGCCGCGCGACACGATCGTCGTCTCCGGGGCATGCACGCTGTTCCACCGTGCGGCGTTTCTCGAGCTCGGCGGCTTCATGCGCGAGTTCTTCCTCTACTACGACGACGCCGACCTCGGCTGGCGCGCGCGGATCGCGGGGCATCGCGTCGTGTTCGTTCCCGAGGCGGTCGCCCGGCACGGCTACGAGTTCGGCCGCCGCGAGCGGAAGATGTTCCTGCTCGAGCGGAACCGGCTCATCGCCGTCCTCGCGAACTACGAGGCGCGCTCGCTCGTCGTGCTCGCACCGCTGCTGCTCGTGTTCGAGCTGGGCGTGCTCGGCCTCGCCGCAGCTCAGGGCTGGCTGCCCGAGAAGCTGCAGGCCTACGGCTCGGTCGTGTCACTGCGCCGCGCGATCCGCGCCCACCGCCGTCAGGTCCAGTCGCTCCGCCGCTGCAGCGATCGTGAGCTGCGCCGGTTCTTCGAGCCGCGGCTCGTCTCGCCCTTCCTGCCGGCGCTCCCGGCGCGGCTCGCGGGCGCGGTCACCGCCGCCTATCTCCGACTGGTCTGAGCGGTAATTTGGACACCGTGCGCCGCGTCGCCCTCGTGCCCGCGTTCAACGAGGAGGCGAACGTCGGCTGCGTCGTCGACGAGATCCGCGCCTTCGACCCGTCGCTCGACGTCGTCGTCGTGGACGACGGCTCGTACGACCGCACCGCCGAGGTCGCGCACGAGCACGGTGCCACCGTCGTCCGCCTGCCCTTCAACCTCGGCATCGGCGGCGCCGTGCAGACGGGCTTCCGCTTCGCGTTCGAGCACGGCTACGACCTGGCCGTGCGGATCGACGGCGACGGCCAGCACGACCCGTCGCAGCTCGATCGGATCCTCGCTCCGGTCGTCCGCGGCGAGGCCGACATCGCGGTCGGCTCGCGATTCGCCGGAGAACGCGACGGCTATCGCTCGTCGCGGTCGCGGCGCCTCGGGATCCGCCTGCTCGCGTGGGTCGTGTCGCGGATCGTCGGCCGCCGGGTGACCGACACCACGTCAGGCTTCCAGGCGCTCAACCGCCGCGCGATCGAGCTCTTCGCGCACGACTATCCGCACGACTACCCCGAAGTGGAGGCGACGATCATGGTGTCGCGCCATCGCCTGCGCAGCGTCGAGGTCCCCGTCTCGATGCGCGAGCGCGGCGGCGGCCGCTCGTCGATCACCGCGCTTCGCTCCGTCTACTACATGGTCAAGGTGCTGCTCGCCATCTTCGTCGGCCTGTTCCGGCGCAACGTCGTCCCGAAGGAAGGAACGTCATGACACCACTCGCCGTCTCGATCATCGGCACGATCGCGTCGCTCGCGCTCGTCCTCGTGGTGCTCGAGCTGATCCGCAGCCGGCGTCTGCGCGAGCGCTATGCGCTGCTCTGGCTGCTGACCGGCGTCGTGCTCGCCGTGCTCTGCGCCTGGCGCGGGGGAACGAACACGATCGCCGGCTGGGTCGGGATCGAGAGCTATCCGCCGGCCGTGCTGTTCGCCGTCGGGATCCTCTTCATCCTCGCCGTCCTGCTCCACTACTCGACCGTGATCTCGCGGCTCTCCGACCAGAACACGCTGCTCGCTCAGAGGCTGGCCTTGCTGGAGACGGAGCTCTCGACGACCTCGTCGACGAGGTAGAGCGGCCGCTGCTTCGCCTCCTCGAAGATCCGGGCGACGTACTGCCCGATCACGCCGAGGCTGAGCAGCTGCACGCCGCCGAGCAGGAGCACGACCGCGATCACGGACGTCCAGCCCTGCGGATGGTGCGACGTGAAGAAGCGGACGTACAGCGTCCAGCCGAGCACGCCGGCGCAGAAGACCACGAGCGCGAAGCCGATCGCCGTCACGAGCCTGATCGGCGCGAGCGAGAACGACACGATGCCGTCGAGCGCGAGCCGGAACAGCGCGCTCCAGGGGTACTTCGACTCTCCGGCGGCGCGGGGCTGGCGTGCGTACGCGATGCTCGTCTGGCGATAGCCGATCCAGCCGGCCATGCCGCGGAGGAAGCGCGCGCGCTCGGGCATCGCGCGCAGCGCGTCGGCGGCGCGGCGCGAGAGAAGCCGGTAGTCGCCGACGTCCTCGGGGATTTCGGTCGTCGTGATCCTGCTCAGCAATCGGTAGAAGGCGCGGATCGCCGCGAGGCGGATGTGCGCCTCGCCCGCACGCGAGTCGCGGACCGCGTAGACGACGTCGTAGCCGTCCTGCCACTTTGCGACGAGGTCGGGTATCAGCTCCGGCGGGTCCTGAAGGTCGGCGTCGATCGAGACGATCGCCTCGCCGCGCGCCGCGTCGAGGCCGGCGCTCAGCGCCGCCTGATGGCCGAAGTTCCGCGACAGGCGGACGAGCCGGAGGCGCGGTGTCGAGGCGGCGAGCAGGAGCAGCACGTCCCACGAGCCGTCGGTCGAGCCGTCGTCGACGAGCACGATCTCGTGATCGCCGACCTCTTCGAGCGCGGCAGTCAGCCGCCGCACGAACTCGGCCAGCACCGCCTGCTCGTTGTAGACGGGGGCGACGACCGACAGCATGCCGACCAGTTAACTAGAGGCTCACGGCGTCGCCAAGGAGGAGGTACGCGCTGAGCGCGACGGCGACGGCCGCGCCCGCAAGGTCCACTTCGATCGCTGCCAGCGCCAGCGGCCAGATCGCGTACCACGGCCGGAGGAGGCTCGTCGTCAGGCACAACGCCGAGGCCGCGAGCGAAAGCCCCGCGCGCCCCGTGCGCCAGGCGCGCACGAGCAGGAGGGCGTACACCGCTGCGAACACGACCCCGCCGACGGCGACCGCGTCGTGGTGGGAGAGCCCGAGCTCGGTCAGCCAGTGCACTCCCCCGAGCGGCGACGCGCCGTGGACGCCGACCAGTGCGGTCCGGAACCAGCCCGTTCCCCACGCGGCGGCCGAGCCGGCGAGAACGGCGATCGCCGTCCCGGCGAGCCCCAGCCAGAAGCGGCGCGACCGCCGCCCGCGGTCGGCCGCGAGGTCGAGCGGGAAGAGGATGCCGCCGATCGGCTTGAAGCCGCCGGCAAGTGCCCAGGCGGCACCGCCGCGCGCGCTCCTGCGCGCGACTACGGCCATGCAGAGCAGCGCCACGAGCCAGCCGTCGTTGTGTCCGCCGCCTGCGAAATGGAGGCCGACGAGAGGGTTCCAGCCGAGGAGCGCGACCGCCTCGGCACGTCTCGTCACCCTCGCGACGAGCCCCACCGTCAGCAGGACGCCGAGCACGGAGAACACCTTGTAGGCGAATGCGGCATGCCGATGCGACGATCCCGCCGCGGCGGCAGGGGCGAGACCGAGGGCCTCCCACGTCGGGCCGTACGGCGCCCCCCCGTTACGCCATTCCTCCGAGACATAGGGCGTCGACGGATCGGCGGGAAAGTCGTTCGGCGTCGACCGGTACGGGCTCGCGTCGTGGACGACCACCGCGCGGGCGCCGGCCCAATACAGATACACGTCCTTCGAGAGGAGCAACGGGGCGGCCAGCGGCGCGAGCTGTACCGCCGCAGTCATGACGAGTGCGGTCGCGAGGCCGCCGCGGACGACGAGGAGCGAGAGCCCGTAGGCGAGGAGCGCGACGACGAGCGCGGCGATCCAGACGGCGTTCCAGCTGCCTCGCGGGACGACCGGCGACACCTCCGCCGGGTGCGCGTGCCGTGCGGCGACGACCGCAATCACGACCGAGGCGACGAGCATGGCTGCGGCCGCCCACGCCGCCACGCCGCGCGCTCTCACGGGCCGTGCGCGCCGCTGCTGAGCACGTAGACGTCCCCCTGCGTCAAGTCGTTCAACCAGTTCGCCGTGACGCCGACGTAGTACGAGCTCTTGCCCGCCGGCGGCTTCGGGTCGGACCACGTCGTCGCGCGAGTCGTGCCGAGGTTGGTCAGCGTCAGCGCGCAGTACTGCGCTCCGCTCCCCGGGTTACAGGAGTAGAACGTCGTGCCCGCTGCCCGTCGAAAGACCGTGTAGAAGACCGGACCGGCGGCTGCGCGCTGCGCGCGCCACGTCAGCGTCACGCCCTTTGCCGCTCGCTGCACGCGCAAGCCGATGTCGACGCCGACCGGGATCGGCGGCTGTTGCAGGATCGCCGCCCGAAGCTCGGGCGGCCCGCTGCGGATCGGCTTCGCGATCGCCCACGCCGCCATCGGCACGATCGCCGTCCCGAGCACGGCGGCGACGAGCGCAGTCAGGCGTGCGCGCGGGGACAGAAACGGTCGTGAGGGCTCCGGCTCGTTCGTCCAGCGGCGTGCGACGCCCGGAATGAGAAACGGCAGCGCGGCGAGCAGCAGCACGAACGCCGGGTACGCGGGCATGACCACGCGGAGGAGCGAACCACCTTCGAAGTCGGCCCGTCCGGATCCCGTCTTCAGGATGACGATCGGGAAGAACCAGCCGAGCACGAGCGCCCCGAACGCGCGCGACTTGACGAAGAGGGCGATCAGGCCGGCGAGGACGAGCCACTCGACGAGCCGCAGGCTCCAGAAGTGCTCTCGCACCTGGTCGAGCTGCGTGAGGAACGTGTGCCGGTCGAAGTGCAGGTAGTGCTGGAGCGGGTCGGCGGCGACCATCGCCGGCCCGCTGCCGGCGGCGAGGTGCACGCCGGCGGCGGAGTGGAACAAGGGGACGTACCCGAAGCCGCGCCACTTGACGAACGCGAGGGCGACGGCGGCGGGAACGAGGGCGAGCAGGAACCAGCCGGCCGAGCGCCGGCGGCGGGCGACGAGCAGGCCGAGGATCGGGCCGGCGAGGAAGAGCGCCGTCGCCGGCTTGATCGCGAACGCCGCGCCGCCGGCGAGCCCGGCTGCAAGTGCATTCGTCGTGCGGCGCGGCTCGCCGGCCATCACCCGCGCGCAGAAGTAGCAGGAGACGATCGTCGCGACCATCGACGGGAAGTCGCCCATCGCCGTGAGGCCGAACCCCTGCGGCAGCAGCGCCTCCGTGAAGCGCTGGTGGTAGCCGGCGTCCGTGTACTTGATCGCGACGAGCGGGACGACGAGCCA
>DATCJJ010000138.1:0-6084 GCA_036562845.1 Gaiellaceae bacterium
GCGAGCTCGCGCGGCGAGAACGGCTTCGCGACGTAGTCGTCCGCGCCGAGCTCGAGGCCGGCGACGCGATCCGGCTCTTCGTCCCGCGCGGTGAGCATGACGATCGGCACCTTCGAGTACGCGCGCATGCGGCGGCACACCTCGAAGCCGTCGATGTCGGGCAGGCCGATGTCGAGCACGACGAGCCGCACGGGATGGCGGCGGAGCTCGCCGACGGCGTCCTCGCCGGACTTGAGCCAGACGACGCGCCAGCCGTCCTGCTGCTCGAGGTACGTCTTGACGAGGCGGCCGATCGCCTCGTCGTCCTCGACGAGCAGTAGGACGCCCCCGGTCGCCGTGGCGCTCATGGCCGTATTTTGGCTACCGGACGGCTTCGACCTGCACGAGCTCTGCCGGGGCGTTCGCCTGGTGGTAGAGGACGACCCGGAGACGCGGGCGGAGCGTCGAGGCCGAGGAGAACCGCAGGGGGCCCTGGACGCGGGCTGCGGGGTCGACCGCGATCGTCTGGGTCGTGCCGTCGGCCTCGCGAATCGTGACGTTCGTGCCGGAAACCAGGGTGATGACCCCGCGGTCGATCCGCCAGTCCTGCGGCCCGGCGGGCGACTGGAGGATGACCTCGGCCCGGATCATCCGGGCGCCGAAGAACTGGTTCGCGATCGCCTTCGTGATCGCCATGCCACCGCCGGCGAGCCAGAACGCCGCGTTCAGCGCGACGAGCGTGACGGCGAGGAGCATGAACCGGCGGGATCTCATCTTCATATCTTTGCCTGCTAATCGGGAGATACGCGTAAGCGCGTTGTAAAAACGGGGCCTGGCCCGGGCCAGGTTAGGGCCAGGCCCCGTCACGGGAATGTCACGACTTCGACGCGGGCTCCCGGTCGCCGACGTGGTTGGCGGCAGTCGCCTCGACCTGGGCGAGCGGCGAGTGCGCAGCGGCGCGGATCCGGACGACGATCCGGTCGCCGACGACGAGCTTCGACGCGTCGATCACGGTCGGCACCTTCCCCTGCCAGAGCAGGAAGATCGTGTCGCCGCCCGTCGTGAACGTCTGGGTCTGCGACTGGCCGATCAGCAACCGCATCGCGCGCGCGTTGCCGCCGGTGACGTTGACCGTGAGCTGGCCGGTCGTGGACACCGAGGAGAGGCGGCCGCGGAAGAGGTACAGCGGCTTGTCGGGCCTGAAGAGCTGGGTTCCGTGGTCACCGACGATGCCGGCGGCCGTCTGCTCGATGTCGGCGAGCGAGCTGCCCCGCGGCGCCCGAACGTGCACCCAGACGAAGTCTCCGGCGGCGAGGTCCGACGGCTGGACGACGGTCGGGATGCCCTGCGACCACTTGAGGAACTCGGTCGTGCTCCCGTACGCGAAGGTCTGCGTCACGGGCGCGCCGAGCATCGCGCGAAGCGCCGGCTTGTTGCCGCCCTCGACGTTGATCGAGACGCCGCCGTTGGCGGGCGTCGTCGTCAGCTGACCGAGGAACGAGAAGCGGATCTTCGCCTTGCCGTCGCCGTTGCCGGCGAAGGCGGCGCCGCAGGCGATCAACGCTGCGGCGAGTGCGGTGATAAGCATCCTGCTGCGCATCGGTGGAACCTCCGTCTCAGGGTGGGAAGCCGATGCGCTGACGATCCCCGCCCGCCGTCAAGCGTGCGTACGCGCGACGTAAATCGCAAGTAATTCGTCAGGAGGGTTGGGCGGAATGGTGTCCGCGACGCGCAGCGCGGCCGCGCGACCCGACTAGCGGGACGGGTCGCGGTACCGCGCGTCCACGAGGCAGTAGAAGGCGTACGCCAGGAGCCCTGCGGCCGTCAGCCCCAGCAGATACGAGCCGTAGCTCGCGTGCGCGAGCTTCTGCAGCGCGCCGTCGAGCCCGATCGCGTCGTTCGGGTTGTAGTCGACTGCCGCCTTGATCATGAACCAGCCGATCAGGCCGAAGACGACGAAGCGGGCGATGTGGCCGACGACTCCGGCGCGCGAGCCCCACTTGCTGGAGCCGCGCCACTTCTTCTCGAAGCGGCGGGAGATTCCGGTGTAGAGCTGCCAGAGCCCGACTCCGACGACGATCGCGCCGGCGATGCCGACGATCCAGACGCCGCCCGGCCAGGCCAGGACGACCGCGGTCGTCTTGTGCGCCTTGCCGGTCTGCGACTGCTGTTGGCCGCCGGATCCGATGAGAATGCGCACCGCCGAGTAGGTCAGGCCGGCGTAGATGATCCCACGTGCGAGCCAGCCCAGACGCTTCGTCCACTTGTCGCCCTGCCACGCCTGGATGAATCGCCAGGCCGCGTACGACGCGAGACCGATCGCGAGCAGGATCAGGAGGATCGTGCCGAAGGTCGTGCCGGCCAACTCCTGCAGGGCGCCCTGACGGCTCGTTGCCTTGCCGCCGTCACCGAGCGCAAGCTTCAGCGCGAGAACGGCGACGATCGCGTAGGACGCGCCTTTCGCGACGAGGCCGGCGCGCGCCAGCGGCTCCTCCCAGCCACCGCGCGGCTGTGTGCGGACGTCGGCGTACGCCTCCATGCCAGGAGAACGCCGAGAGGCGCCGGACGGTTACTACGTCAGGGTGTACTCGGGCCCCGAGCCGCCCTCGGGCGGCGTGAGGCGCCCGCCCTTCGCGGTGATCGCGCCGCACTGGACGCAGTTCGAGGGCGCGAGGTTGACGGTGACCGTCCCGTCGCCGCCTTCCGTCCCGATCTCGTAGACCTGTGCCGGGCAGAGGTTCACCCACAGCTCGGCGACGTCCTTCGGGACGCGGCGCTCGACGCGAATGTGGTTGGGCTGGTCGTCGCGCGTCTTGTTGCCGGACGCGAAGACGGACGACAGCTTGTCGAAGGTGAGCTTGCCGTCCGGGGTCGGATAGCGGGCGCCGCGGCCGCTGCGCACGAGCGGCTGTTCCGCGTCGGGCTCGGCGCGCATCTTTCCGAGGTCGAGCCTGCCCTTGGACACGGTCATCGCGCTCGCGAGCGCACCGCCGACGAAGAAGCCGCGCCCGAAGACCTGACGCATGTCGCGCACCTCGTAGAGGTCGTCGTTGATGAAGCTCGAGCGGACGGCGTCGTCGTACGACGCCAGCGACGTCGCGGGCGTCGCCCCGCGCTGCAGCGACGCGAACGCGGACTCGGCCGCGAGGCGTCCCGACTCGATCGCGTAGTGCACGCCTTTGAGCCGCGGGATGTTGACCATCCCGACGCCGTCGCCGCAGAGGAGCAGGCCCGGCGCATACAGCCGCTTCGGCAGCGAGTACCACCCACCACTCGGGATCGTCTTCGCCCCCCACTGCACCCGCTCGCCGCCGCGTAGCAGCTTCGCGATCTTCGGATGCGTCTTCAGCTCCTGGAGGACGTCGTGCGCCGACAGCTCGACGTCGCGGTAGTCGAGGCCCACGACCATGCCGATCGTCAGCAGGTCGTCGCCCATCCCGTAGATGAAGGAGCCGCCGAACTCGCGATATCTCGCGCGCGTACGCAACGGCCATCCCATCGTGTGGATGACACCGCGCGGAGCGCGCGGCACCTTCCAGACCTCCTTGACGCCGAGCTCCCAGACCTGCGGCTCCTCGCCGCGCAGGCCGAACGTGTCGAGCGCGACGCCGGTCAGGTGCCCCTGCGTCCCTTCGGCGAGCACCGTCACTTTCGCGACGAGGTCCGAGCCCGGCTCGGCGTTCCCCATCGGCTGACCCTCACGGTTCAAGCCCTTGTCGCCGGTGCGAACGCCGACCACGCGGCCGTGCGACACGAGCAGCTTCTCCGCCGCGGTCTCGGGAAGGAGCATCGCTCCCCCCTCCTCCGCCCGTTCCGCGAGCCAGCGGCCGAGCTGCGACAGCGAGAAGATCCAGTTGCCGTGGTTGCGCATCGTCGGCGGCGGCGGGATGCGCAGCGCGTTGCGGCGCGTCAGCACGTAGACCGCCTCGTCGTGGACCGGCCCGTACGACGGCATGTCCTCGACGCGCAGGCCGAGCCGCCGCAGTGCACGCGGATTGACGACCGCGCCGCTGAGAAGGTGCGAGCCAGGCTGCTTGCCCTTCTCGACGACCGCGACCGGAACCTCGCCGAGCCGCTCCGCGACGTCCGGATGCTCCTCGAGCAGCTGTCCCAGCCTGATCGCGCACGCGAGCCCTGCCGGCCCGGCGCCGACGATCAGGACGCCGACCTCGATCCGTTCGTCCGCCGGATCGGTCGGTTCGGCGACGAACTCGCGGGGGCTGAAGGGCGGCGGATAGTCGGACGCGCGCGTCACGACTTGCGCTGCTTGATCAGCTCGGTCAGCTTCGGAACGATCTCGTGCACGTCGCCGACGACGCCGAGGTCGCTGAACTCGAAGATCGGCGCGTTCGCGTCCTTGTTGATCGAGACGATGACGTTCGAGGTCTGCATGCCGACCTTGTGCTGGATCGCACCGGAGATGCCGAGCGCGACGTAGAGCTTCGGCGACACGACCTTGCCGGTCTGGCCGATCTGCGCGCTGTACGGGTACCAGCCGGCGTCGACGACGGCCCGGGTCGCCCCGACGGCGCCGCCGAGCGTGCGCGCGAGCTCCTCGGCGAGCGAGAAGCTCTCCGGCGCACCGAGGCCGCGGCCGCCCGCGACGATGATGTCCGCATCCTCGATCGACGGGCCGCTCGACTCCTCGAGCTCCTGCCCGACGACCGTCGCGCGTTGCGAGTGCTCTGCGTAGTCCACGGTCACGTCGACGATTTGCGCCTGCCCGGTGTCGTGCGTGCTCGCGTCGAACGAGCCGGCGCGGAAGAGCGCGATGCGCGGAGTCGACTTCCAGCCGACCTCGAGGAAGACGGAATCCTGCAGCGCCGGCCGCTTGCCGACGAGGTCGCTCGGGATGTCCACGAGATCCCCGTTGAGGCCGGCGTCGATACGCGCCGCGAGGCCGGCCGCGACGTCCGCCGCGAGGACCGAGTTCGCGATGAGGACGGTCTCGTAGCCGTTGTCCTCGATCACCTTCGCGAGCGCGTCGACGCGCGGCTGAGGCAGCGGCGGCTCGAGGGCGTCGTCCTCGACGACGAAGACCTTCGACGCCCCGTACTTCGCCGCCTCGGGCGCGAGCGCCTTGACGCCGCCGCCGACGAGGACCGCTGCGACGTCGGGATCGCCGAGACTCGCCGCCTTCGTGAGGACTCCGAGGGATCCCTTCTGCAGCTCGCTGCCGTGATGCTCGACGAAGACGAGGATGCTCATACGAGGCGCTTCTCCACGAGGAAGTCGAGGATGGCCTGCGCGCTGTCCCCGCCCGAGTCCTCGAGCTTGCGCGCGTCGCCGCGCGCCGGCGGATCGGCGAGTGCGAGCACCTCCGTCTTCGAGCCGGCTTCGCCCGCCTCGCCCGCGTCGACGCCGACGTCGGCGAGCGAGAGCGTGTCGAACGGCTTCTTCTTCGCGCCCATGATCCCCTTGAGCGACGGGTAGCGCGGCTCGTTGATCGCATCGCTCACGGCGACGACGGCGGGCAGCGGAGCCTCGATGACGTCGTAACCGAACTCCGTCTGACGCTTGACGCGGAGCGTCCCGGCGGCGACCGAGAGCTCGGCCGCCTGGCTGACGACCGGCCGCTGCAGCCGCTCTGCGACCGCGGCCCAGAGCACTGCACCGTCGGCGTCGCTCGCCTGCTGGCCGAAGAGCACGAGGTCGGGCGACTCATTCGCGAGCGCCGCGGAGAGCAGCCGGCTCGTCGCGACGAGGTCGGAGCCCGCAGCGGCGTCGTCGCTGATCAGCACGGCGCGGTCGGCGCCCATCGCGAGCGCCTTGCGGAGGGAGTCGGCGGCCTTCGCCGGGCCAAGCGACAGGACGACGACCTCGGCGTCGGAGTCGCCCTTGACGCGCAGCGCCTCCTCGACCGCGTTCGCGTCGAAGTGGTTGAGCGCCCCCTCGCCGGACCGGTCGAGCCGCTTCGACGACGGGTCGATGCGGGAGGAGCCCTCCGGCACGTGTTTCACGCAGACCGCGATTTTCACCGCGGGCGATCCTAGCTACATGCGTTCCTTGAGAGCGAGGACGTCCGCGGCGAACGCCTTGCTCACCTTCAGCGGCCCGTTTGCCTTCACCGAGCGCTCGCCCTGGTACCAGCCGGCGAGCGCGAGG
>DATCJJ010000018.1:0-6327 GCA_036562845.1 Gaiellaceae bacterium
GCGGGCCACCGCCGCTCGACGTCGTCGATCCTGCGCAGCGCCTCGGAACGCGGTGGGGCCCACGGGTAGTCGGGCGCCCATGATCCGCGATAGTTGCCGTCCCAGATGACGACCGCCTGAACGCGGTCCGGATAGGTCGCCGCGAAGACCAGCGCGAGGTCGCCACCGTCCCTCGCGGCGAAGATCGACGTCCTCCGCGAACCGGCCCCGTCCAGGACGGCGCGAAGATCGTCCATCCGGACCTCGAGCGGCTGCGCGTCGTACATGCCGTCGGACAGGCCGGTGCCGCGCTTGTCGAACGTGATCAGGCGGAAGGTGGACGCGAGGTCCTCGAGCCACGCCCGGCGGTAGGGATCCTCCCACATGAGCTCCACGTGCTGGGCGAAGCCGGGAATCCAGAGCAGGTCCGGCCCGTCGCCGACGACCTGGTAAGCGATGTTCACGTCGCCGCTGCGAACGTAATGGGTCTCGGGAGTCTGCACGCGTCTAGGTTTCCGCCATGGAGGCAATCCTCGTCCAAGTGCGCCGAGGGAGTGCAGTCGAGGCTACCCATCGCGTGCACGTCCGGTCGACCGCCGGCGATGCCTACGGCGACGACTTCCGCTGCTTCTTCCGGTCGTCGCTGAAGCCGGTGCAGGCGATCCCGCTGCTCGAGGGCTACGATGACCTCGACGACGACGAGCTCGCGATCGCGAGCTCGTCGCATCAGGCCGCGCCTGCGCAGCTCGAGGCGGTGCGCAAGCTGCTCGCGCGCGCCGGCGCGAGCGTCGACGATCTCGAGAACGGGCTGCAGGATGGTCGCCCCGACGGCAGGCTCGGCCACAACTGCTCCGGCAAGCACGCCGGGATGCTCGCGGCCTGCCGCGCGCACGGCTGGCCCCTCCACCCGTACCGCTCGCTCGACCACCCGCTGCAGCAGCGTGTCGCCGCGCTCGTCGGCGACGCGGAGGTCGCCGTCGACGGCTGCGGCGTGCCGACGTTCGCGCTCCCGCTCTCGCGGATGTGCGAGGTGTTTCTCGAGACGCCGCAGCGGATCCGAGAGGCGATGGCAGCGCGGCCCGAGCTCGTCGGCGGCACCGGCTCCGCCGACACCGAGCTGATGCGCGCGCGACCCGGATGGTTCGCGAAGGGCGGCGCCGAAGGGCTGTTCTGCGTCTCCGACGGCACGGACGCGTGGACCTTCAAGGTCGAGGACGGGGCCACGCGCGGCCTTCGGCCCGCGCTCGGGCAGGTCTTCGGCATCGACGAGTTCCGCGCGGTCGAAGTGCACAACAGCCGCGGGGAAGTCGTAGGCTCGGTCTCGTGAAGGTGTTCGTCGTCAGCGACATGGAAGGCGTGTCGGGCATCACGAAGTGGCAGCAGACGTCGGGCGGCCACGCGATGTACGAAGAGGGGCGGCGCCTCTACACGGGCGAGATCAATGCCGCCGTTCGCGGCGCGAAGGCGGCGGGCGCGACGGAGATCGTCGTCATGGACTGCCACGGCGCCGGCGAAGGCTGGACGTTCAACTCGCTCATCCCGGAAGAGCTCGATCCGGCCTGCGAGTTCGTCGTCCAGAATGAATGGACGGAGTACACGACGTTCCTCGAAACCGGGGTCGACGCCGCGCTCTTCGTCGGCATGCACGCGATGGCCGGCACGCGCGACGGCGTTCTTGCCCACACCGTCAGCGGCTCGTCGTGGTGGCGGCTGCGCTTCAACGGTGTCGAGGTCGGCGAGACGGGGATCAACGCCGCCCTCTGCGGGGCGTGGGGCTGCCCGGTGCTCCTCGTGACCGGCGACGAGGCGTCCTGCCGGGAGGGGACGGAACTGCTCGGCGGCGGGTTGACGACCGTCGCGGTGAAGACCGGTCTCGGCCGCTTCAGCGCGCGCCAGTTCCCGGCGGCCAAGGCACGTGAGCTGATCGAGGACGGAGCGCGGCGCGCTCTCGGGGACCTGAAAGCCGTCGCGTCGTACGACCCGGGCTCGCCGTGCGAGATCACCGTCGACTTCAACACGTCGGACCACGTCGAGAAGCTCCGTTTCCGGGCGGGCGTCGAGATCACCGAGCCGCGCCAGATCGTCTCCCGGGCAGACGATTGGTGGAGGGCCTGGAAGCAGTTCTTCTTCTAGGCGGTCGATGCCCACCGTGGTCTCCTGCCTGGGCGACTCGATCACCGAGGGCTCGCCGTACTGGGACTCGCGCCGCCGCTCCGGCGACCCCGAAGGGCAGTGGGAGCACTGGGCCGCGCTGCTCCATCCCGAGCTCGAGTTTCGCAACTTCGGGATCTGGGGCCAGCGGACGGACGAGATCGCGGCGCGCTTCGACAGCGCCGTCCAAGGAGCCCACGTGCTGATCGTGCAGGGCGGGATCAACGACATCGCGCAAGGTCGCGCGACCGACGCCGCAGCCGCGAACTTGCGCGCGATGGTCGACCGCGGCGTCGAACTGGGCCTCCGCGTCGCGGCGTGCGACGTGCTCCCGTGGAACAGCGGGTGGCCGGGCAAGGAGGCACCGATTCGCGCTCTGAACGCGCTGATCCACGAGCTCGAGGTGCCGGTGCTCCCATTCCACGACACGCTCGAGGATCCGGACGCCCCGGGTCGCATGAAGCCCGAGTGGTGCAACGAGGACGGCGATCACCCTTCGATCGCCGGCTATCGCCGCCTCGGCGAGCTCGCGTTCACGCTTCCCTGAACTCGTCCCCGAGGACGACGCCGCCGCGTCCCGGCGTGGCTACGGTCTCTACATGGCGCTGCTCGCCGCACGCGGCATCGGGAAGAGCTTCGGCTCGCGCTCGATCCTGCACGGGCTCGACCTCGACGTCGAGCCCGGCGCCCGCCTGGGCGTGATCGGCCCGAACGGCGGCGGCAAGTCGACCCTGCTGCGCATGCTCGCCGGCGAGGAGCACGCGGACGCCGGCGAAGTCACTCAGCGCCGCGGCCTCGTCGTCGCGTTCCTGCCGCAGCAGCCCGAAGGTGACGACCGCGACGCCGCGGCAACGCTGCGCGACGCCCGGCCCGACCTGGCGGAGCTGGAACGCGAGCTCGCGCAGATCGAGCGGCAGCTCGGGGAGCAGGGCGAGGATCTCGACCGGATCGCGCGCCTCCTGCGCAGGCAGGAAGACGTGCTCACGCGCTGGACGAGCGCCGGCGGCCCGGGATTCGAAGGCCGTGCGCGCGCATTGCTCGCCGACGTCGGGCTCGACGACGACGACCTCGCCAAGCCGACCCGCCTGCTCTCGGGTGGCCAACGCAAGCTCGTCAGCCTCGCCGCGTGCCTCTTGCGCGACCCCGACGTTCTGCTGCTCGACGAGCCCGAGGCACACCTCGACGTCGAGGCACGCGAGCGGCTCGAGGTCCTGATGCGCACGTTCGACGGTGCCGTCGTCGCCGTGTCGCACGACCGGTATCTGCTCGACGAGACCGTGACGGAGATCGCGGAGCTCACAGGCGGCGCGATCCGCATGTGGCGCGGCAACTACTCCGCGTACTCGATCGCGCGCGAGCTCGAGCTGCAACGGCAGCAGCAGCTCTACGTCACGCAGCAGAAGGAGATCGCCCGGCTCGAAGAGGCGATCCGGCGGTTCGAGGACTGGGCTCGCCGCGTCGTCGACGAGCGTCACATCAAGCAGGCGCGCAACAAGCAGCGGCAGATCGACCGCATGGAGAAGATCGATCGGCCGGTGCTCGAGCGGCGCAAGATCGCGCTCGAGCTCCGTCCGCACGTCCGCGGCGGTGAACGGGTCGTCGAACTCGGCGGTGTCGGCGTTTCGTTCGGCAGCGCGCAGGTCCTCGACGGCGTCGACCTGACGGTCCTGCGGGGCGAGCGCGTCGGCGTCGTCGGCGAGAACGGCGCCGGAAAGTCGGTCTTGCTGCGGTTGCTCGGCGGCGAGCTCGAGCCGGATGACGGCGAGCGGAAGGCCGGTCCGTCGATCCGCTTCGGCCGCCTTGCGCAGGACCGGCGGCCCGACGATCCGAAGGCGACGCCCCTCGATCTCGTGCGGCGGACTGCGCCGATCTCCGAGGGTGAGGCCGTCTCACGCCTGATGAAGTTCCTCTTCGGTTACGAGCAGGTCCGCCGCCCGCTCGACTCGCTGTCCGGCGGTGAGTGGACGCGCCTGCAGCTCTTGCTGCTGATGCTGGAAGGCGCCAACTGCCTGCTCCTCGACGAGCCGACCAACCACCTCGACATCGAGTCGGTCGAGATGCTGGAAGGCGCGATCGAGAGCTTCCAGGGAACGGCCATCTTCGTCTCACACGACCGCTATTTCCTCGACCGGATCGCCGACCGCATCCTCGAGGTCTCGGACGGGCATGTGCGGTCGTACGAAGGCGGCTGGTCGACGTGGCGCGAGCGCCACGCGGTCACGGCCTAGGCGCTTTCAGGCTGCAGCCGAGTGCCGGGACGCCGATCGGACGGCGTCGTGCCGGTCGGTGACGTCGACGATGCAGCCCTGCAGCAGGATCGGCTGGTACTCGGCGTCGCGGACCGCGACGGTCTCATCGAGCACCCACGCGATGCGTCCGTCGGCCGCGATCACGCGGTACTCCATGCGGAATGTCTCTCCGGTCTGGTGCGTGCGGATCACCTCGGCCGACACGCGTTCGCGATCCTCTTCGTGCAGCACCGTGATGAAGAAGCCGGGCTCGAGCCACTTCGAGACGGGGTAGCCGAGCATCCGCTCGATCTGCGGGCTCATGTACGTCGTCTGCAACGGCAGGCCGACCGAGTTGACGTATGTCGCGAGAGGCAGCTGCTCGACCAGCGTGCGGTACTTCGCCTCCGCCTGGCGCAGCCGCTCTTCATGCTGATGGCGCTTCGTCACGTCGCGAAGCGAGACCGCGAACAGCAGCGGCCCGGGCACGTCGACCCGCGTGATCGCGAGCTCGGCCGGGAACGACCGGCGATCGGAGCGAAGCGCGCTGATCTCGAGGCGTGCGCCGAGGAGAGGGCTGCCGGCCGTCAGGACGTCGGCGAGCGCTCCGCGGTCCACGGGCGCGACAACGAGCTCGAGGAACGGCCGGCCGACCGCCTCGGGCCGGGTCCAGCCGAACGTCTCCTCGGTCGCGCTGTTCACCTCGACGATCAAGCCTTCGTGGTCGACGATCACGACGGCGTCGAGCGCCGCGCGAAGGATCGCGTCCTTCCGCGCTTCGCTCGCAGCAAGCATCCGCTCCGAGCGCTTGCGCTGCGTGACGTCGATCATCGTCGCAATCACGCCGACGACCTTTCCGTTCGCCTCCCGGATCGGCGCCGCCGAGATCATCGTGTCGATCAGCGACCCGTCGCGGTGCAGGCGGCGCACGTCGAGATCGCGGACCTTGTCCCCGGTCGCGATGCGCTCGAGTGTCTCGAGGAAGGCCGGCAGCTCGTCGTCCGGCACGATCGGGCTGACGCGGCCGATCGCCTCGTCGGCCGTCCACCCGAAGATCTCGGCTGCGCCGCCGTTCCACGACCGGACGCGGCCGTCGAGGTCGAAGTCGACGATCGCGGTGGGCGAGGCGTCGATGAGTGCGCGGTGGTGCTCGTACGCGTTGTGGATCTCCTCGAACTGGGCAGCCTGCTCGAGTGCCGTCGTGGCCTGGTTGGCGAAGGCGCGCAGGATCTTCAGCCGCTCGGCATCGGGACGCAGGCGGTCGGTCGGGTCGTCGACCCAGAGGTAGCCGATGCGGTTGCCGCGGCGCCCCTGCAGCGGGACGAACAGCCAATGGTTCTGCCACGCGTACGGGCCGCGGCCGTCGCGCTGTGAGTTGTAGCCTGCAGGGCGATCGGGGAGTGCGACGCGCGCCGATGCATGCGGGATGACGTAGCAGCCGGCGACGTCGAACTCGGGCCGGAGCAGCCGCTCGAGCTCATCCGCCGAAAGCGGCACGCCCATGTTCTCGCCGTCGGCGAAGCCCACCTGGGCGACGGTGCGGTGGAACCCGTCTTCCGACAGGAGCTGCACCGCCACCTTCTCGAAGCGAAGCGCCTCCGAGATCGCCCCGCACACCTGCTCGAGCAACGTTGTCGTGTCCGACGTCTCGTTCAGGGTCGTCGAGACCGCGAGCAGCCGCTCGAGCGCGTCGCGGTTCGCCTGCGCACGCGCTCCCTCTTGTGCCGCCTGCACGGCGAGCGCCGCGTGCTCGCACACTGCAACGAGGACGTCGATCTCGTCACCGCTCGGACGGCGGCCCGACAGCGGCTCGTCGACGGAGAGGATGCCGAGCAGCTCGCCGTCCGGTCCGCGCATCGGCATGAACAGCGCGTCGTCCGGATGCCACGCAGTTGGATCGTCGGAGACGACGATGTCGGGAGTGAACGTCGTCCCGCCCACCGCATCCCAGTCGATCTCGCCCGCCGTG
>DATCJJ010000074.1:0-54356 GCA_036562845.1 Gaiellaceae bacterium
GTTTCGGGAGGCCGGAGTGGACAAGGTCGCCGGCATCGAGGCGCGGGGGTTCGTTCTCGCGACCGCGGTCGCCCTCGAGTTGGGCGTCGGCTTCGTCGCGGTGCGGAAGCCGGGCTCTGTCCACCCGGGGCCGAAGGCGCAGCTCCAGGGCCCGCCGGACTGGCGTGGCCGGATCACGCATCTCCAGCTGCAACGACACGCCGTCGCACCGGGCGAGCGCATCCTCGTCGTTGACGACTGGGCCGAAACGGGAAGCAAGGCATTGACCGCCCGGCGGCTCGTGGAGCTCTGCGGCGGGGCATATGTGGGTCTCTCGCTCTTGGTCGACCAGCTGCCGACGCGCATGCGCGACGGGCTCGAACCTGTCGCGCGGGTCGCGTACGCAAGCGAGGTCGAGCAGGTACGCGGCGACGACTGAAAGCCGGCCGGTCGCTTAGCGGCGCAGGCGGCGGAGGAAACCGCGCTCGGACGTGTCTGTTTCCTCTTCCTGCTCTTCGCTCTGCTCCCATGGGTCGACGGCGGGTGCGCCGACGACGGTGAGCGCTTCCGGCTCGGTGTCCTCGTCCGGCTCGACCTCGCCCCATGCCGGAGCGGGAACGCGCGCTTCGACGTAGGGCGCCGGCTCGAGTGCGTCGTTCGAGACGAAGCCGACGGCGGGCGGCACGTAGCGCGCCCGGGCCGCGAGCCACTCCGACAGCGCGACGATCACGAACGCGCCCGCCATCAGCTCGACGATCCGGACGTTCGAGAGATGCGCGACGCCGGCGATCACGGCGACCGCGATGATCAGCGCCGCCTCGAACACGAGACGCACTGCCGCCGCCGGGATCTCGCGCCGCTCGCGCTCGTAGCCATGCGTCGCCCAGGACGGATCGGGGCCCCCGAGGCCGATCGAGCGCAGCGCACGCAGGTCGTTGCGCAGCGCGTCGGCGTCGCGGCGAAAGACCTCGACCGCCTCGAGCGTGCGCAGCGACGCGTCGAGCTGAGCAGCATGTCGGTAGAACGACTCGAACGCCGCGCGCACCGCCTCCTGCTCGTAGCCCTGCTCTGCGATCGGCAGGTCCTCGATCCGCGGCAGTGGTTTCGGCTGCCCATCGGGCGAAGGCCACGCGTCAGAGCTCATCGTCACAAGTATGCGGATTCAGCGCAGAAGCGAAAGTTCCTGGGGGAACTCCTGAAGGAGGTCGCCGTCTGCCCCGCCGACGCCGCCGCCGGGCCGGAGGGGCACCACCACCTTCACCCGTCCGCCGCGCACGAAACCGACCTGGTCGGGGCCGAGGTCGAGCGGCTCGTACGCACCGAAGAACGCCTCGGGATACTCGGCGCGCACGTGCAGCACGCGGCGGATGAGGTGCGTCTTCACCGTCTCGCGGCGGGGCGACTGCTCGGCGAGCGCCCGGCGGTGCCGGCGCCAGTCGACCGGACGCCGGTTGTCGGGGTCGACGAGGTTGAGCGACCAGAAGGCGTCGCCCTGGTAGAGGTCCGGCAGCCCCGGTGAGGTGAGGCGGAGCAGCAGCGCGCCCAGCGACGCGTGCTCGCCGGCCGCCGCGACCACGCGCACGAACGGCTCGAAGTCGTCGAGGAACGCCTGGTTCTCGTACAACCCGCGGACGAACTGCTTCACGCGCCGCTCGTGCTGGTGGTTCGGCTCGATCCAGTTCGTGTTCACCTTCGCCTCGCGCAGCGCCTTCTCGAGATACAGCTCGAGCCGTGACGGAACGATCGGCCAGGCGCCGACGAGCGTCTGCCAGACGAGGTACTCCTCGTTCGGATCGTCCATGCCGCCCGTGAGGTCGCGCCAGCGGCGGACGCGTTCGGCCCACTGCCCGTGCAGCCCCGCGAGCGCGCCGATGCGCGCGCGCACGTCCCCGGCGCGCTTCGTGTCGTGCGTCTGCGACGCGAGCAGCTGCAGCGGGTGCCGCTCGAGTCGCGCGAGCGCCGTCGCATGGAGGTCCTCGGGCGCGAGCGAGAAGCGGTCGGGGTTGCCGCCCACCTCGTTCAATGCCGTCAGGCGGAAGTAGCGATAGAACGCGGTGTCCTCGACGCCCTTCGCCATCACCGGCCCCGTGGTCTGCTGCCAGCGGACGACGAACTCGTCCAATTGCGGCGAGCGCTCGCCCTCGAGGAGGACGATCCGCCGCAGCGCGTCGGGCAGGACCGCGGCCGCACGCCGATCCTCGTCGTCGACGCGGCCCGAATCGGGCTCGACGTACGTGCGGTAGACGTGCAGCGACGCGGCAGCCGCTTCCAGTCCGTCGAGCGGCGCGAGCGCGCGCAGCCGCTCGAACTCCTGCACGAAGGTCGTGCGCGCGACTTCGAGCTTCGCCTCGTGCGCGATCTCGGCAAACGGGCGCGCCTCGCCGGTCAGCTCCCGGTAGAGCTCCGTCAGCGGCTCCTCGCCGGCCGGATCGACGAATAGGGCCGTCACGTCGTTCGCGAACTCGTAGCCCGTCGTGCCCTCGACCGGCCAGTCGCGCAGCTGCTCGCCGGGCTCGAGGATCTTCTCGACCCACACGCGTGTCGCCCCGTGCTCGCGCAGTCGCTCGAGGTATTCGCGCGGGTTCGCAAGTCCGTCCGGGTGGTCGATCCGCAGGCCGTCGACCGCGCCGTCGCCGACGAGCTCGAGGATCTTCGCGTGGGTCGCGGCGAAGACCTCCGGATCCTCGACGCGGACGCCCGCGAGCTCGCCGACGTCGAAGAACCGCCGATACCACTCCGTCTGCGGATCCCAGTCGAAGAACTGCTCGCGCAGCGCCGGGTCGCGCCAGTACGGGTTCTCGTCGACGTTCGTCGCCATGTGGTTCGGGACGATGTCGAGCAGCACGCCGAGGTCGGCGGCGTGCGCCGCGTCGCACAGCGCGCGGAGCTCCTCCTCGCCGCCGAGCTCGCGCCGGACGCGCGCCGGATCGGTCGCGTCGTAGCCGTGCAGCGACCCGTGCTGCGCCTCGAGCGCCGGCGAGAGATAGAGGTGCGAGATGCCGAGCTCCCGCGCGTACGGGACGACGGTCTCGCGGGCTCGCGCGAAACCGAAGTCCGGCGTCAGCTGGAGGCGAAAGGTGCAGCGGTACTCAGGCACGCCGCAGCAGCGTCACCGAGTGCGCATCCACCGTCACCTCGGCGCGCGCGTTGAGCGCATCGCGCGGCGCGTTCACGCCGGTCGCGAGCTCGACCACCCAGCGTGTGCCGAACCGGCGCGTCGGCAGCGTGAAGGTGATCTCCTCTCCGTACGCGTTGAAGAGGAGCAGGAACGAGTCGTCCTCGATCTCACGGCCGTCGCCCGTGCGAGATGGGATCTCCTGGCCGTTGAGGAAGACGCCGAGCGTGTGCGCGTTGTCGTTCTGCCAGTCCTTCTGGGTCATCCGGCGGCCGTCCGGCCGGAACCACCACACGTCCGGCAGCCCCGATCCGCGCACCTCGGCGCCGGCGAGGAACTGCTGACGGCGGAACACCGGGTGCTGCTTCCGGAGCAGGATGACGCGGCGCGTGAACTCGATCAGGTCGTTGTCCGCCTCGTCCCAACGGAACCACGACAGCTCGTTGTCCTGACACCACGCGTTGTTGTTCCCGCGCTGCGTGCGCCCGAACTCGTCGCCGCCGAGCAGCATCGGCACACCCTGGGAGAGGAACAGCGTGACGAGGAAGTTGCGCTGCTGCCGGGCGCGAAGCGCGTTGATCTCCGAATCGTCCGTCTCGCCCTCGGCGCCGTGGTTCCAGGAGCGGTTGTCGGTCGTGCCGTCCTTGTTCTCCTCCCCGTTCGCATCGTTGTGCTTCTCGTTGTACGAGACGAGGTCGCGCAGCGTGAAGCCGTCGTGCGCAGTGACGAAGTTGACGGATGCGAACGGCGAACGGCCGTCGTGCTGGTAGAGGTCGCTCGAGCCCGTGAAGCGCTGCGCGAAGTCGGCGACCCTCGCCTGTGTCCGCCAGAAGTCGCGGATCGTGTCGCGGTAGATGCCGTTCCACTCCGCCCAGAGCACCGGGAAGTTGCCCACCTGGTACCCGCCTGGCCCGACGTCCCACGGCTCCGCGATCAGCTTCACCTGCGACAGGATCGGGTCCTGGTGGATCGTGTCGAAGAACGCGGAGAGACGGTCGACGTCGTAGAACTCGCGCGCGAGCGCGGACGCAAGGTCGAAGCGGAAGCCGTCGACGTGGCAGTCGATCACGAAGTAGCGGAGCGAGTCCATGATCAGGCGCAGCACCGACGGGTGCACGGGGTTGAGCGAGTTGCCGGTCCCCGTGAAGTCCATGTAGAAGCGCTTGTCGTCCGGCACGAGCCGGTAGTACGACTCGTTGTCGACGCCGCGGAAGGCAACCGTCGGCCCGAGATGATTGCCCTCGGCGGTGTGGTTGTAGACGACGTCGAGGATCACCTCGATGCCCGCGGCGTGCAGCGCCTTCACCATCCCCTTGAACTCGCGCACCTGCTCGCCGCGTCGGCCGGTCGCGGCATAGAGCGCGTGCGGCGCCAGGTAGCCGATCGACGAGTAGCCCCAGTAGTTCGTGAGCCCCCGGTCGTGGAGGAACCCCTCGTCGACGATGTGGTGGATCGGCAGCAGCTCGACCGCGGTGACGCCGAGCGCGTTGAGGTACGCGAGCGCCGGCTCCGAGGCAAGGCCCGCGTACGTGCCGCGCAGATCTTCGCGCACGTCGCTGCTCAGCTTCGTGAAGCCCTTGACGTGGGCCTCGTAGATGATCGTCTCGTGCCACGGGTGGTTCGGCGGGCGGTCGTCGCCCCAGTCGAAGCTCGGGTCGACCACGACGCACTTCGGAATCGCCTCGGCGCTGTCCTCGTCGTCCGGGTGGAGGTCGGCGTCGTCGTCGAGGCTCGGGACGTACGGCAGCACGTTCGCCTTGTCCCACTGCACCGGGCCTTCGACAGCCTTCGCGTACGGGTCGATCAGGAGCTTCGCCGGGTTGAAGCGCTTGCCGGACGCGGGGTCGTACGGGCCGTAGACGCGGTAGCCGTAGCGCTGCCCCGGCCCGATCCCCGGGACGTAGCAGTGCCAGTTGAAGACCTCGCGCTCCGTCATCTCGACGCGCGTCTCCACGTCGTCCGCATCGAAGAAGCAGAGCTCGACACGCTCGGCGTTCTCGGAGAAGAGCGCGAAGTTCGTGCCGTTCCCGTCCCACGTCGGGCCGAGCGGGAAGGGCAGGCCGGGCCAGACGTCCATCAGGAGCTCAGCTCCACCGTCTTCGCGGCGAAGTCGACGGCCAACGTGACGTCGCCGCGCCGCAGCCGCAGCCGCTTCGTGTCGTCGTCCGCCTCGAGGACCTCGAGGTCGCGGGGCAGCTCGCGGTGCAGGCGAAGCAGCTCGCGATACAGCGGATCGGGCTCGCGCCGATCCGACAGCTTCGAGCGCAGGAACGTCTCGACGTCCTGCGGGTCGGGCACCTCGCCGCCGAACGCGGCGAACGCCTCGAACTCCTTCCGCCGGCCCTCCCTCGTCGCCTCGGCGATGTGCGGGTCGATGTGGTCGGAGAAGAACTGGAACGGATGCGGCTCCAGCGCCTCCTCGCCCATGAAGAGCAGCGGCGTGCAGGTGCTGAAGAGCGTCACGGCCGCGGCGACCTTCAGGGCGTCGGGCGGCAGCCTGTCCCCCGTCGCGCGGTTGCCGACCTGGTCGTGGTTCTGCGCGCAGACGACGAGCCGCCGCGGCTCGTGCCCCTGCCCGCGGAGGTCGTCGGCGAGCCCGGTCACGCTGCCGTAGCTCTGGTAGTACCCGTCGTGCTCGCCCGTCAGCAGTACGTGCAGCTCGTGGTGCGAAGCGTCGGCCCACTGCGCGTCGTGACTCCATTCGTCGATCGGCCGCCAATCGCCAACGGACATCTCGGAGATGACGAGCGCGTCGCCGACGCGCTGCTTGAGCTCGGCGCAGATGTGCGTCGGCGAGTCGTCGAAGATCGCGTGCACGGCGTCGAGCCGCAGGCCGTCGCAGTGGTAGTCGCGAATCCACATCTCGGCATTCTGCGCAGCCCACTCGCGAACGCCGCGGCTTTCGTAGTCGAGCGCCGCGCCCCAGAATGTCTCGTGCTTGTCGGTGAAGTACGGGGCGAAGGCTGTGAGCGCCTCGTTCCCGGGCCCGACGTGGTTGTAGACGACGTCGAGCACGACGCCGAGGCCGGCTTCGTGGGCCGCTCGGATCAGGCGCTGCAGTCCGTCGGGCCCGCCGTACGCGGAATGCGGTGCATAGGTGTAGAGGCCGTCATAGCCCCAGCCACGCTCGCCGGGGAACGTCGCGACCGGCATCAGCTCGATCGCGGTGACGCCGAGCTCGCGGAGCTGCGGCAGCTTCGCGATCGCGGCGTCGAACGTCCCCTCCTCCGTGAACGTGCCGATGTGCAGCTCGTAGAGGACGAGGTCGTCGAGCGAGAGGCCGATCCGCTCGCCCGGCTGGAGCTGCACGACCGCAGACGGGCCGCGCACGCCGAACGGCTGCCACCGCGAGCACGGGTCGGGATGCGTCTCGCCGTCGTCGAGGCAGAGCAGGTACTCCGTGCCGTGCTCGCCCGGAAACGTTCCGAGCCAGAGCTCGCCGTCCCGCGTCAGCGGGTGTGCGCCGTCGGCGGTGTGGACCGCGACCGTCTGCGCCTTCGGCGCCCAGACCTCGATCGCGACGGCGCCGTCTGCGTTGGGAACTGCTCCGAGCAACCCTCCGCGTCTGCCCTACCGACCCACGGCGTAACCCTGCATGCCGCGCGGGTTCGCGCCGGCCCGTAGCTGCCCGTCCCGCTCGCGGCCGACGGCGCTGACGCGGCCCAGCGACCACCCGTCCATCACCTGGACGTCGTGCCCCCGCCCTCGCAGGCCCTCGATCGTCTCGCCGCCCGCACGCGACTCCACGGCGACATGCCGCGGCAGCGTCTCCCGCGGATAGAAGCTCGACGGGAATGCCTCCGTGTGATGGTTCGGCGCATCGATCGCCGCCTGCAGGTTCATCCCGGCGTGCACGTGCGCGAGGAAGACATGCAGGGTCCACTGATCCTGCTGGTCGCCACCGGGCGTGCCGAGCGCGAGATACGGCTCGCCGTCGCGCGCGACGAGCGTCGGCGACAGCGTCGTGCGCGGCCGCTTGCGCGGAGCGAGGGAGTTGGGGAGGCCGTCCTCGAGCCAGAACATCTGCGCGCGCGTGCCGAGCGGGAAGCCGAGCTCCGGAATGACCGGCGCTCCCCAGAGCCAGCCGCCGCTCGGCGTCGCCGCCACCATGTTCCCCCAGCGGTCGACGACGTCGAGGTGGACCGTGTCGCCGCGCGTCGGCTCGCCGACCCCGGGCGCGAGCTCGACCGCGCGTACGGGACCGGGCAGACGCGGGTCGTCGCCGCCGGGCCGCAGCTCCGCAGACGACTCGTCGCCGACGAGCGGACGCCGCTCCTCCGCATACTCGCGTGAGAGCAGGAGATCGAGCGGCACGTCGACGAAGTCGGGATCGCCGTACCACGCCTCGCGGTCGGCGAACGCGAGCTTGGCGCACTCGGTGATCGTGTGGATCGCGTCGGCACTCGCGTGGCCCATCGCCGCGAGGTCGAATCCCTCGAGCAGGCGGAGCTGCTGGAGGAAGACGGGCGCCTGGCTCCACGGGCCGGCCTTGTAGACCGCGTGGCCGTGATAGTCGACGCTGAGCGGCTGCTCCCAGCGCGGCTGCCACTCGGCGAGGTCCCGCTCCGCGAGCAAGCCGCCGTGGCGCTCGCCCGAGCTGTCCATCCACTCGCGCTCCTGAAACGCGACGACCGCCTCGGCGACGAAGCCTCGGTACCACGCGTCGTACGGATCGTCCGCGTCGAGCACGCGGCGGTACGTCTGCGCGAGCTGCGGATTGCGGAGCACGTCGCCGTGGCCGAGGTAGATCTCCGCCGACGGCTTCCACTCGTCGCGGAAGAGCCGCTCGACGTTGCGGATGGCATTCGCGATCTGCGGCAGCACGGGGATCCCGTTCTCCGCGTAGTGGATCGCGTACTGGAGCACGTCGGCGAGCTCCATCGTCCCGTGCTCGCGGAGCAGTGCGATCCAGCCGCCGAACGATCCCGGCACGACCGCCGCGAGCGGCCCGGTGCCCGGCACGAGGTCGAGCCCGAGCTCGTCGCGGTAGCGCTCGATCGTCGCCGCGTCCGGTGCGGGACCCTGCGCGCAGAGGACGCGCGGCTCTCCGCCGACCGGCCAGACGAGCGCCGGCAGGTCGCCGCCCGGGCCGTTCAGGTGCGGCTCGACGACCTGCAGCGTGAAGCCCGTGGCGACCGCTGCGTCGAACGCGTTGCCGCCGCGCTCGAGCACGGCCATGCCGGCGGCGGACGCAAGCCAGTGCGTCGACGCGACCATCCCGAAGCTGCCGCGCAGCTCGGGGCGCGTGGTGAAGTTGAGCGTCATGCCGGCGTGACCATATCCGCGAGCCGCGGCGCAGGCGCTGCAGGCTCGACGAGATGACACGCCACGAGATGACCGGGTGCGAACTCGCGCAGCTGCGGCGACTCCTCGTCGGAGCGCGGCGCCGAGCGGTCGTGCAGCGGGCAGCGCGTGTGGAAGCGGCAGCCGGAGGGCGGGTCGAGCGGGCTCGGGATGTCACCCTCGAGGACGACGCGGCGGCGTCCCCGCTGCAGCCGCGGGTCGGGCACGACCGCGGCCGAGAGAAGCGCTTGCGTGTACGGGTGCTGCGGGCGCCGGAACAGCTCCGCCCGCGAGGCGGTCTCGACGATCTCGCCGAGGTACATGACCGCGACGCGGTCGCAGAGGAACTCGACCGTCGCGAGGTCGTGCGTGATGAAGAGGCACGAGAACCCCATGTCGCGCTGGAGGTCGCGCAGCAGATTCAAGATCGACGCCTGCACCGAGACGTCGAGCGCCGACACGGGCTCGTCGGCGACGAGGACGCTCGGGTGGAGGATGAGCGAGCGAGCCAGGCCGACGCGCTGCCGCTGGCCGCCGGAGAGCTCGTGCGGATACCGGAAGCGCAGCTCGCTGCGCAGCCCGACCTGGTCGAAGACGCCCTCGACCTGCCGGTCGGCCTCGCGGCCGCGCGCGATGCCGTGCAGACGGAGCGGCTCGCCGACGATGTCGCCGCACGTCATCCGCGGGTTGAGCGACGAGTAGGGATCCTGGAAGACCATGTGCAGCTCGCGCCGCAGCGGCCGCATCCGCCGCCGCGACAGGCTCGTGATGTCGACCCCTTTGAGCCGGATCGTCCCGGCCGTCGGCTGCGTCAGGCGCAGGACGCAGTTCGCGACCGTCGACTTTCCGCTGCCCGACTCACCGACGAGCCCGAGGATCTCGCCGCGCCCGAGCGTGAACGAGACGCCGTCGACTGCGTGGACGACCTGCCGCCGCTTCCCCGGATAGTGCTTGACGAGGCCTTCGACCTCGAGGACCGGCGCCTCGCTCATTCCGACTCTCCCGGATGGAAGCAGGCGACGTAATGGTCCGGGCGGACTTCGCGGAACGGCGGGATCTCGCTGCGCGTCCGATCGTCGGCGCGCGGACAGCGGTCGGCGAACGCACACGCCTGCGGCAGCTCCCGGAGCGACGGCACGCGACCGGGGATTTCCTGCAGCCGTTCACGCGTGCCTTCGCCCTCGTACGGGCGCGGCACCGCGCCGAGCAGCCCGAGCGTGTACGGATGCTGCGGATGGGCGAACAGCTCGCCCACCGCCGCCTCCTCGGCCTTGCGGCCGGCGTACATCACGATCACGCGGTCGGCGATGTCGGCGACGACGCCGAGGTTGTGGGTGATGAGGATGATCGCGGTCCCGAGCCGCTCGCGGATGTCGCGCATCAGGTCGAGGATGCCCGCCTGGATCGTCACGTCGAGCGCCGTCGTCGGCTCGTCGGCCACGAGCACCTTCGGATCGCACGCAAGCGCGATCGCGATCATCACGCGCTGGCGCATCCCTCCCGACAGCTGGTGCGGATACTCGTGCAGCCGGCGCTCCGGGGCAGGGATGCGGACGAGCTCGAGCAGCTCGACGGCGCGCGCGTGCGCGGCGCGGCGCGAGAGCTCGAGATGGCGCACGAGCACCTCCATGATCTGGTGCCCGACGGTGAACACCGGATTCAGCGACGTCATCGGCTCCTGGAAGATGAAGGAGATGTCGCGACCGCGCACGCGCCGGAGCGCGCGCGGCGAGAGCCCGAGCAAGTCGCGTCCGTCGAACACCGCGCGTCCGGTGATGTGCGCGGTCTCGGGGAGCAGCCGCACGAGCGACATGCAGGTCACGCTCTTGCCGCAGCCGGACTCGCCGACGATGCCGAGAACCTCCCCCTGGTCGAGCGTGAACGCCATCCGGTCGACCGCGTGCACGGTGCCGTCGTCGGTGTCGAACCGGACGGAGAGATCGCTGACCTCGAGCATCAGCGCGTCGTGCGCGGGTCGAGTGCGTCGCGCAGGCCGTCGCCGAAGACGTTGAACGCGAGCACGACGAGCACGAGCGCGATTCCGGGGAACACGGCGAGCCTCGGCGCCGCCTGCAGCTGGTCCTGAGCGGTCTGGAGCATCACGCCCCACGACGTCTGCGGCGGCTGCACGCCGAGGCCGAGGAAGGAGAGCACAGCCTCGCCGACGATCGCACCCGGGATCGTCAGCGTCGCCTGGACGAGGAGCGTGCTCGTCATGTTCGGGAGGATGTGGCGGAAGATGATCGTCCGGTCGGTGGCGCCGTTCGCGATCGCCGCGGGCACGTAGTCCTCCTCGCGCAGAGCAAGCGTCTCACCTCGTGCGATGCGGATGAATGCCGGCACCGCGCCGATGCCGAGCGCGAGCGTCGCGTTGTCGAGCGACGGGCCGAGGATCGCGGCGAGCCCGACCGCGAGGATGACGAACGGGAACGAGAGCAGCACGTCGGTCGCGCGCGCGATCGCGGTGTCGACCCAACCGCGGTAGTACCCGGCGATCATCCCGATCGGCACGGCGACGAGCATCGCGAGCAGCGTCGCCGCGACGCCGACCTGCATCGAGGCGCGCGCGCCCCAGATGATGCGAGAGAGCTCGTCGTGGCCGAGCTCGTCGGTGCCGAGCGGGTATTTGCCGCCCGGTTTCGCGAGCACGTGGTTGAAGTCGGTGAAGCCCGACGAGTGCGGTGCGAGCCACGGCGCGAACACGGCCATCACGACGAACGCGAACGCAACCACCATGCCCGCGACCGCAACCGGACGGCGGAGGAGGCGCCTGCGGAGGATCCGGCGCCGGCGCGCCCGTGGGTTGACGACTGCGACGGCGTTCATGAGATGCGAATCCGCGGATTGAGGAGCGAGTACACGATGTCGACGAGGAGGTTCGCCACGACGTAGCCTGCCGCCGCGACGAGCACAACGCCCTGGATGAGCGTGTAGTCGCGCTGATTCACCGCCTCGATCGTCAGGCGGCCGAAGCCGGCGATCCGGAAGACCGTCTCCGTGACGACGGCGCCCGAGATGAGCGCGCCGAGCTGCAGGCCCATCACGGTCGTGACGGTGATCAGGCTGTTCCGCAGCGCGTGGTGGCCGACGACGCGCAGCTCGCTGAGGCCCTTCGCGCGCGCGGTGCGCACGTAGTCCGCCCCGAGCGAGGTCAGCATCGACGAGCGCATCTGCCGCATGAGCACAGCAGAGAAGCCGGCGCTGAGCACGATCGCGGGCATGATCATGTGCTTCAGGTTGTCGATCGGATGCGCCCAGCCGACGTAGCCGCCCGCCGGCAGCCAGTGCAGGTCGACGGCGAACCAGATGATCGCGAGCAGGCCGAGCCAGAAGTGCGGCACGGAGAGGCCGACGAGCGCGACCGCGGTCGTGGCGTGGTCGCTGGGCTTGCCGCGCCGGACCGCGGCGATCACCCCCGCCGGGATGCCCGTCAAGGTGGCGATCAACATGCTCAGGATCGCCAGCTCGAGCGTGATCGGGATGCGGCTGACGATGGTGTGCGCCACCGAGAGCTCACGCTGGTCGACGCCGAGATCGCCGTGCAGCCCGAGCCAGATCCAGTGCCCGTACTGCACCGGCAGCGGGCGGTCGAGCATGTACTTGTGCCGGATCTGCGCGAGGAGTGCCGGGTCCCGGTTCTCGGCGCCGAGCGCGATCGCCGGGTCGCCGGGGATCGCGCGGACGCCGAGGAAGACGAGCATGCTCGCGAGCACGAGGACGACGAGGGCGGCTCCCGTTCGCCTGATCAGGAAGCCGCCCATCGTCTGCTGGACCTACTTGTACTGCGCGAATGCGACGCGCAGCAGGGTGTCCGGATAGAGCCGGACGCCCTGCAGCGACTTGGCCACGCCGGCGCGCGTCACCGGGTGGTAGAGGTAGATCAGCGGCCGGTCGGCCAGCATGATCTTCTGCGCGGCGCGATAGAGCGTCCGCCGCGCCTTGTCCGTCGTCGCCTTGCGCGCGTTGTTGAGGATCAGGTCGAGGCGCGGGTTCGTGTACCCGCTGTCGTTCTGCGACCCCGTCGTCGCGACGAACTGGTAGATGTTGCCGTCGGGGTCGACGCGGCCGGACCAGCCGATCTGGAACGTCTCGTACGTTCCGGCATCGGCCTTCGAAAGCGACGTGACGAAGTCCGTCGTGTCGATCACGACGTTGATCCCGACCGCCTGCTCCTCGGACTGGAGGAACTGCGCCTGCCGTGCGGCCGCCGTGCCGACCGGCACCATCAGATGCACGGTGGGGTTCGAGATGCCCGACTGCTGGACGAGCTTCTTCGCCTGCGCCGGGTTGTACGGCGTGCACTTGACGCTCGGGTCGTACCACGCGCTCGACGGTGAGATCGGCGTGCAGCCCGGCAGCACCGTCCCGCCGAAGACGACCTTGTTCATCGCCTTGCGGTCGATCGCCATCTCGAACGCCTGGCGAAGGTCCGCGTTCGCGGCGATCGGCGTCCCGGTGTTCGAATAGCCCTTGAGGAGGCCGTTCTTGTTCCCGAGGTTGAGCGTCAGCCCCTGGTAGCCGAGGCCCGTCTGCTTGATGATGCGCAGCGACGGCGTGTGCACGACGCCCTGCAGCTGCGTCGAGTCGACTCCGTCGAGCGCCTGCAGGTCGCCCGCCTTCAGCGCGGCCGCGGCCGCAGCTGCGTCGTTCTCCACCTTGAAGACGATCTTGTCGAGGTGGACGTCCTTCTTGTCGTAGTAGTACGGCGACTTGACGACCGTGATGCTGTCGCCGGCGACGCGGTTCTGGTACATGAACGGGCCGACGCAGATCGGGCCGGTCGCGAACTTGTCGCCGAGCTTGTCGAGCTGCGCGGGCGACATGACCATCCCGGCGCGGTCGGCGAGTTGTGCCGTCAGCGGCGAGTACGCCGACTTCAGGTGGAAGACGACGGTGTACTGCCCCTGCGCCGTGACCGTGTCGACCGGCGAGATCTCGCTCGCCCGGGCGGAGCCCTTGAGCGTCTGGTCGCGCTGGATCGACTTGACGACGGCGTCCGCGTTAAACGGCGTGCCGTCGTTGAACTTGATCCCCTTCCGGAGCGGGATCGTCACGGTGAGCTTGTCCTTCGAGATCGTCGGCAGCGCCGACGCGAGCTGCGGGACGATCTGCGCCTTCGCGTTGAGGTCGTAGAGCTTCTCGCAGAAGGTCAGGAAGACCTCGCGGCCCGAGAACGTGCGCGCGGTCGTCGGATCGAGCGCGTCCGGCTCGCCCGCCGTCATGCCGACGGTGAGCGTGCCGCCCTGCTTCGCAGCGGCCGCCCGGTGGCTCGAGCCCGCCGTCGCCGCTGCGGCGAGTGCGAGGGCGAGGAGGACTGCCGCTCCGGCGGGAGCTGCTCGTCCGCGGATGCCGTTCATCGCATGCGTCCTTCCTTGTGAGAGGTGAACTGAACAGTCGCGGGGAACGGGAAGGGCTGAATCGTAGTTATGGATCCAACTCCTAGTCAACTGGATCCAATTGCTGTACCTTCCGAGGCCGTGACCGAGAGCGATGAGGACCGCCGGGCACTCGTCGACAAGCTCGCCTCCGACCTGCAGCAGCGCGTCCTCAGCGGGGCGATCCCCTCCGGGGCGCGGCTCCGCCAGAACGCGCTGGCGGCCGAGTTCGGCGTCAGCCGCACCCCGATCCGCGAGGCGCTCCGGAAGCTCCAGGCGGCCGGCTTCGTCGACCTCCAGCCGCACCGCGGCGCGCTCGTGCGTGGCCTCTCGCCGCGGGAGATCCGGGACGCCTACGAGGTGCGCGCCGAGCTCGAGGCGCTCGCCGCCGAGCTTGCCGCGTCGCGCATCCGGCACGACCAGCTCGACAGGCTCCACGAGGCACAGGCCCAGTTCGCCGAGGGGCTGGCCGCGACGGTCGATGCACGCGCGGCGGGCAACGACGCCGGCGAGCGGCAGGTGCTCGTCTGGGGCCGCGCGAACGACCAGTTCCACCAGGTGATCCAGGAGGCGGCGGGGAACGACGTCCTCGTCGCGACTCTCACCCATCTCCACCGGAACTTCCCGCGCGACCTCTCGAAGATCGTGCTTGCGGAGAGCACGCCCCTCCTGCGCACGAACGTGCGCGAGCACGAGGAGATCGTTGCCGCGCTCGAGCGTCGCGACGGAAGCGAGGCGCGCGACCTGATGCGCCGCCACGTCCGGCATGCCGGCGACCTCGTCACGTTGCGGTTCGAGCAGCGCACGCGCGCGTGAAGGTCGCCGCAGCGGCCGCGCGCCGCTTCCTCCTCGCACGCCATTTCCTCGCACCGGCGCGGTCCCTCGCCGGCGGCCCCGCCGCGGTGCTCGAGGTCTTCCGCCGGCTCGGCTCGATCCAGTTCGACCCGCTCGCGATCGCCGGCCGGACGCACGACCTCGTCCTCCACGCGCGGGTCGCCGACTACGACCCGGCCTGGTGCGACGAGCTGTACGAGCGCCGCAAGATCTTCGAGGCGTACAACAAGGGGCTCTCGCTCGTCCCGGCGGAGGACTTCCCGTGGTTTCGCGGCGCGGTGAGCCGACGGCCGCAGCAGATACTCGACGACAACGCCGACGTCGCTGCGCGCGTCCTCGAGCGGCTCCGTGCGGAGGGCCCGCTGGCGACGAGCGACTTCGAGGTCGTGCGCGGCAAGGAGACGGACTGGTTCGGGATGCCCGCGAACGTCGTCCGCGAGGTGCTCGACGCGCAGGTGGTGACCGGCGTCGTCGGCCTCGCGCGCCGCGAAGGCAACCGCCGCTACTACGACCTCACGGAGCGACTGCTCCCGCCCGACGTGCTCGCGCCCACGCCGACATTGCGAGAGCGGCTCCGCCACAAGATGCTGTCGCGCTACCGCGCGCACGGGCTCCTCGGCGTGGCGGCGCCCGACGTCTTCGGCGGCATCGGCCCGGCGAAGCCCGATCCGCGCTGGCCGGACAACCCCGGCCGCACCGCGATCCGCGAGGAGCTCGTCGAGCGCGGCGACCTCGTCACGGTCGACGTCGAGGGCGTCCGCGGGAAGCGGTTCGTCCTCGCGGAGGACGTCGCGCTCCTCGACACGCCGCCGGAGACGCCGTTGTCGGTGGCATTCCTGCCGCCGTTCGACGCGCTCGTGTGGGACCGGCGCCTGCTCGCCGACCTCTTCGGCTTCGAATACGTGTGGGAGCTCTTCGTCCCGCCCGAGAAGCGGCGGTGGGGCTGGTACGTCCTGCCGATCCTCTTCGGCGACCGGCTCGTCGGCCGCATCGAGCCGCGGATCGACCGGGCCGCCGGGATCGTGCAGGTGCTCGACGTCTGGTGGGAGGACGGCTTCGACCAGCGCCGCACCGAGGGATTCGCCGACGCGATGCGCGATGCCCTCGGCGCCTACCTGCGCTTCGCAGGTGCAACGGCGCTCGAGTGGCCGTCGCACCTGCGCGCGGAGAGGCGGCTGTATCTCGCCTAGTGGACGGTGCCGACCAGAAGCGCGTCGAGCTCCCAGTTGGCCGCCACGGAGTCGGGGTCCTGACTGACGCACCGAAGGGAGACCGTGTCCGAGCTCGTCGGCGAGAGAAGCGCGTTGAACGTGAGCTGCGTCGCGTCCTGCGACCCGCTCGGGGTCTCGGCCGGAGCGAACTGGAACTCACCGCCGGAGTCGACGAGGTCGCACCCGTAGTCGGCGGCCGTGGTGCCGGTGTTGGCGAGGTTCACGCTCGCCTGGATGAAGTAGCTGCCGGCCGCGACGTTCACCGATGCGAGGGTGACGAACCCGCCACCGGAAATGCTGTCGGTGAATCCGTACCCGTCGTCATGCCAGAGATCCGACGGGCCGCGCGGCCCCTCCGGGCCGGTCTGACTCCAGCTCAACGGCGCCTCGCTCGAGAGGCACCCCCCGGAGTCGATCACCCGCAACGCGCCGCCGCTCAGCTTGTAGCAGGCGTGGATCCTGCCGCTCGAATCGGGGATCGTCGCATAGGTGATGCCCGCGCCGACGAGCGCGACAGCCGCCGCCATGAGCACAACACGAAGTGGATGCATCGTCGCCTCCTGTGAGCAGTGAGCAGCGAACGTACGACTGCACGCCGCGACGACGAAAGCGGGTTCTCCCTACGAAATCGGGCGGGGGGCCCTACGCCTGGAGCTGCTCGAGGCGCGGGTCCATGAACGTCCCCGGCGCCGGCGGCGTGATCTTCACCGGCGTGCCGAACCCGAAGAGGCGTGCGCGCAGCACGAACGTCGTCTTGTGGTCCGCAGAGCGTCCGAGGAGGAGCAGGCGGTGGATGAGCCCGTCGCGACCGACGACGACGCGCAGGTGCAGCTCGCGGAACTCGTAGCCGTTCGCGAGATCGCGCAGCGCGGTACGCACGACGGGGTCGTCGTACGCGACCGTGCCGACGAACACGTCGCGCCGGGCGAGCGCGTGGAGCTTCGCCTCGGCGACGATGTGCAGCAGCGGCGACGGCGTCAATGACCGCAGCGTCGCCATCGTCTGCGAGCGCGGCGACAGCCGGCCGACGTCCATCCGCAGCCAGCTGAAGTTCCCGAGGACGACGATCCCCTTCGGCGCGCTCTCGTAGAGGAAGTTGCTGTCGAGCATGATCGTCCCCGTCTGCGAGCCGAGCGCGAGCTTCGCGAGGAGCCGGCCCTGCGACGACGCGCCGCGGATGTGCAGCGTCATCGGCGTGCGGGCCTTCTTCAGCGTGATCGCGACGTGGTAGTGAACCGACCTCGCCTTCGCCGTCTGCGCGTTGGCCGTCTGCACGTCGGCGACGACACGGTCCTTGTTCCCGCCTGCTGCCGCAATGGCGAAAGCCCCGGCGAATGAGGCGGCGGCGACCAACGAGATGAGGGCGGTCTTCCGCATAGTTCTTTCCGTAACGAAAGCATCGGCTCCGGAGGTACGGAGCGTTAGCGTTTACTCGGGAACGAGCCAGACCGCCCCGAGCGGTGGCAGCGTCAATTGTGCGGAAAACGGCTGATCGTGCCATGGAACCGGTTCCGCCTCGACGCCGCCGAGGTTCCCGACGCCCGATCCGCCGTAGAACGCGGAGTCGGTGTTGAGGAGCTCGCGCCACCGGCAGCACTTCGGCATCCCGACCCGGTACTCGTACCGCGGCACGGGCGAGAGGTTGAGGACGCAGACGACGGGGCTCTCCCCGAGGTCGTCGACACGGGCGAAGGCGAGGACGTTGTTCGCCGCGTCGTTCGCCTCGAGCCACCGGAACCCGCGCGGGTCGAAGTCGACCTCGTAGAGCGCAGGCTGCGCCCGGTACGTGTGGTTGAGGTCGCGGATGAGCGACTGCACGCCCTGGTGCTCGGCGTACTCGAGCAGGTTCCAGTGCAGCGAGCCGTCGTAGTTCCACTCCTCCCACTCGCCGAGCTCGCCGCCCATGAACAGGAGCTTCTTGCCGGGGTGCGCCCACATGTACGCGTAGAGGGAGCGGAGGTTCGCAAACTTCTGCCAGCGGTCGCCCGGCATCTTGTCGAGCAGCGACCGCTTGCCGTGCACGACCTCGTCGTGCGAGAGCGGCAGCACGAAGTTCTCGCTGAAGGCGTACATCAGCGAGAACGTGAGCGTGTGGTGATGGAAGCGGCGGTAGACCGGATCCTTCTGGAAGTAGAGGAGCGTGTCGTGCATCCAGCCCATGTTCCACTTGAAGCCGAAGCCGAGCCCGCCGAGATACGTCGGTCGTGAGACGCCCGGCCACGCGGTCGACTCCTCGGCGGCCGTGAACACGCCGGGCTCCCGCCCGTACGCGGTCTCGTTCATCAGCTTGAGGAAGTCGACGGCCTCGAGGTTCTCCCGTCCGCCGAACATGTTCGGCAGCCACTCGCCGGCCTTGCGCGAATAGTCGAGGTAGAGCATCGACGCGACCGCGTCGACGCGGAGCGCGTCGCCGTGCTGCTCGCGCAGCCAGTACAACGCGTTCGCGAGCAGGAAGTTGCGCACTTCGTTGCGCGAGAGGTTGAAGATCAGCGTGCCCCAGTCGGGGTGTGCGCCGATGCGCGGATCCGAGTGCTCGTAGAGCGCCGTCCCGTCGAACTGTGCAAGCGCCCAGTCGTCGCGCGGGAAATGCGCGGGGACCCAGTCGAGGATGACCCCGACGCCGTTGCGATGCAGCCGGTCGACGAAGCAGCGATAGTCGTCGGGCGTGCCGAAGCGTGACGTCGGCGCGAAGTACCCGGTGACCTGGTAGCCCCACGAGCCGCTGAACGGGTGCTCCATCACCGGCATCAGCTCGATATGCGTGAAGCCGAGGTCGGTGACGTACGCAGCCAGCTCGTCCGCCAGCTCGAGATAGTTCAGCGGGCGGTTGTCCTCCAGCGGATTCCGCCGCCACGAGCCGAGGTGGATTTCGTAGATCGAGATCGGCTCGCGCAGCCATTCCTTCTGCGCGCGCGCCTGCAGCCACTCGTCGTCCTGCCACTCGTGGTGGTAGTCGTGCACGATCGAGGCGTTCGCGGGCGGCACCTCCGTCGCGAACGCAACCGGGTCGGCCTTGATGCGCAGGCGCCCGTCGTGCGTCCGGATCTCGTACTTGTACTTCTGCCCGTCGCCGACACCCGGGATGAAGAGCTCGAAGATGCCGGACGGGCCGAGCGACCGCATCGGGTGCAGCCGCCCGTCCCACGAGTTGAAGTCGCCGACCACCGAGACGCTCCGGGCATTCGGCGCCCACACCGCGAAGGCCGTGCCGGTGGCGCCGTCGATCTCGCGGACGTGCGCTCCGAGGCGCTCGTACAGCTCCTCGTGCCGCCCTTCCATGACGAGATGGAGATCGAGCTCGCCGAGCGTCGGCAGGAACGAGTACGGGTCGCGAATCGTGAACGTGTTGCCGTCCGCGTACTCGACCTCGAGCTCGTACTCGAGCGGCAGCTTCGCCTTCGGCAGGAGCGCCTCCCAGAGCCCCGCAGGATCCTTGAGCTCGGCCTGGACGCCGGCCGGCTGCACGCGCACGGTCTTCGCCTCCGGCCGGTACGCGCGCACGACGACGCCGCCGTCCGCCTCGTGGGCGCCGAGGATCCGGTGCGGGTCAGCCCCCAGCTCGATCATCCGGTCGTCACCTGCTCCATGAGCCGCTGTATCCCGGCGACCGGAATCGACACCCAGCCCGGGCGGTTGTCGAGCTCGTAGCGGAGCTCGTAGACCGCCTTCTCGAGCTCGTAGACGGAGAGCAGCCGGTCGATCGCCTGCTGGCCCGCGGGGAGGAGCGAGTCGTCCACCGTCTCGAAGTAGCCCTCGAGGAAGGTCGCGCGCGCCTGCTCCTCGAACTCCTCGGAGGCGCCGGCGGAGATCGCGAGGTAGGCGAACGAACGCAGCATCCCGGCGACGTCGCGCAGCGGCGAGCGCTTCCGGCGGCGCTCGGTGAGCGAACGCGCCGGCTCACCCTCGAAGTCGAGGATCACCCAGTCGTTCGAGTCCGTCGACCACATGGTCTGCCCGAGGTGGTAGTCGCCGTGCGTGCGGATGATCTTCCCGACCGAGCCCGCATGCGCGAGCATGCGCAGCTGCTCCCGGACCTCCTCGCCGCGGCCGTAGATCGGCGCGACGAGCTCGTTGTCCTCGGGGAGCTCGAGGAACACGCGCGCGATCTCCTCGTCCACCGTCGCCGTCAGGAGCGGCAGCGCCTCGACGGACGGCGTCTCCGGACAGAACGCGGTGTCGCCCGTGTCGGATGCGAGGATCGTGTGCATCTCTCCGGTCACCTCGCCGAGCCGGCGCAGCCGCGAGAGGAAGCGGTCGGGATCGCTCTCGCATTCCTCGAGCCCGAGCTCCCAGCCGTCGCGGCCGCTGCGGACGAACTCCTGCAGGATCCCGAGCGTCGCCGCCGTCGGGCCGCCGCTGTACGCGTACCAGCCGCCGAGTGCGGCGATGTTCTCGAAGCCGTGCTCGGTGAGGAAGCGCAGCATCTCGAGCTCCGGGTTGATGCCGGGCTCGAGCCTGCGGAAGACCTTCAGGATCAGATCGTCGTCGAACACGATCGATGTGTTCGACTGCTCCGCGCCGACGGCGCGTGCGGTCAGCATCTCGCGGCCGAGGCCGGCGAATCCTGTGACCGGCCTGAGCTCGACGACGCCCTCGTTGCCCTGCAGCGTCAAGCTCGCGCGGATCCCGTGCACGAGCTCGCGCGCAAGCGCCGCGTCCTCGAGGCCGTCGAGCTGCACGTCACCGTCGGTGCATGCAATCAGCAGCTGGTAGATCTCGTGCGCCCCGGTGTCGAAGCGGATCTCGACGAGTGCGAGCACGTACTCCGGATCGACTGCGCGCAGCGTGACGAGATCGAGCACCTGCGAGTGCGCGACCGTCCGCGACTTCGAGCCGTACCACCGCTGCTCGGTCACGTACTCGATCAGCTGCTGCTCGTTCACGTTCATGCCGCGTCACCTGCCTTCAGCTGGAACCAGAAGAAGCCGCGCGGTGCGAGCGTGAGCAGATACGGCAGGTCGCCGATCGCCGGGAAGCGGGTTCGCCCGAACATCTCCTCGGGGATCATGCCGGTGAACGCCGAGAGGTCGAGCTCGACCGCCTGCGCCGAGCGCGCGAGGTTGTGCACGCAGAGCACAATGTCGTCCTCCCAGCGGCGGATATGCGCGAAGATCCGCGGATTCTCGGCAGGGAGCGGCTCGTACGTCCCGAGGCCGAAGACCGGGTGCTCCTTCCGGAGCGCGATGAACCGGTGCAGCCACCGCAGCAGCGACGTGGGCGTGCGGAGCTGCGCCTCGACGTTGACGGCCTGATAGCCGTAGACCGGGTCCATCAGCGGCTGGAGGTAGAGCTGCGCCCAGTCGGCGCGCGAGAAGCCGGCGTTCCGGTCGCCGGCCCATTGCATCGGCGTCCTGACTCCGTCGCGGTCGCCGAGGTACACGTTGTCGCCCATCCCGATCTCGTCCCCGTAATAGAGGACCGGAGAACCTGGGAGCGAGAAGAGGATCGCGTGCATCAGCTCGATCTCGTCCCGGCCGTTGTCCAGCAGGGGCGCGAGGCGGCGGCGGATCCCGAGATTGATCTTCATCCGCGGGTCCTTCGCGTACTCCGTGTACATGTAGTCGCGCTCCTCGTCCGTGACCATCTCGAGCGTCAACTCGTCGTGGTTGCGCAGGAAGAGGCCCCACTGCGCGTTGTCGGGAATCGGCGGTGTGCGGTCGAGGATCTCGTACATGGGCGTCGCGTCCTCTCTCCGCAGCGACATGAACATGCGCGGCATCACCGGGAAGTGGAAGGCCATGTGGCACTCGTCGCCGTCGCCGAAGTACTCGACGACGTCCTCCGGCCACTGGTTCGCCTCTGCGAGCAGCACGCGGTCCGGATAGCGCGCATCGATCTCGGCGCGCACCTTCTGCAGGTACCCGTGCGTCTCGGGGAGATTCTCGCCGTTCGTGCCGTCGCGCTCGTAGAGGTACGGCACGGCGTCGAGGCGGAAGCCGTCGATGCCGAGGTCGAGCCAGAAGCGAAGGACGTTCAGCATCGCCTCCTGCACCTCGGGGTTGTCGTAGTTGAGATCCGGCTGGTGGTGGAAGAAGCGGTGCCAGTAGTACTGGCCGCGCACCGGGTCGAACGTCCAGTTCGACGGCTCGGTGTCGAGAAAGATGATGCGCGCCTCGCTCCAGCGCTGGTCGTCGTCGCCCCAGACGTACCAGTCGCCGTACGGGCCCGTCGGGTCGGCGCGCGACGCCTGGAACCACGGGTGGTCGGACGAGGTGTGGTTCATGACGAGGTCGGCGATCACGCGCATGCCGCGCTGGTGCGACTGCTCGACGAACTCCTTGAAGTCGTCGACCGTCCCGTAGTCGGGATGGATCGAGAAGAAGTCGGCGATGTCGTAGCCGCCGTCGCGGAGCGGCGACTGGTACATCGGGAGCAGCCAGATGCAGTCGACGCCGAGCCACTGCAGGTAGTCGAGCTTGTCGATCAGCCCCCGGAAGTCGCCGCTGCCGTCGTCGTTCCCGTCGAAGAAGCCGCGGATGTGGATCTCGTAGAAGACGGCGTGCTTGAACCACAGCGGATCTCGCTCGAACCACTGCTCCGTCACCGGCGCACCACCAGGACGTGGCTCTGTCCCGGTTGCAGCCGAACGTAGTTCCGTCCGAGGTGCCACGTCCATTCGCCCTCCGTCACGACGTCGCGCACGCGGTACGCGGGCGCGAGCCCGCTCGACGCCGCCGGCAGGATGCACACGCCTTCGTGCGTCCGCATCGGATCGAGGTTGACGACGGAGATCACCGCGTTGTCGTCGGTCCGCTTGAGGTACGCAAAGAGATTGTCGTTCTCCGTTTCGAGGAAGTGGATGTTCTCGAGGTGCTGCAAAGCGGGATTTTCACGGCGCGCGAGGTTCAGCCGCTGCACCAACGGGAGCAGCGGCCCGTCGAGCGCGCGGCGCTTCGCCTCGTACTTCTCCGAGTCGAGGTACTCCTCGGACCCTTCGCGGACCGGCACGTTCTCGAAGCTCTCGAAGCCCGAGTAGAGGCCGTAGGTCGGCGAGAGCGTCGACGCGAGGACGAGGCGCGCCTCGAACGCCGGCCGGCCGCCGCGCTGCAGGTACTCGTGGAGGATGTCGGGTGTGTTCGCGAAGCAGTTCGGCCGGTAGAACGGCGACCACTCGAGCAGCTGCCCGAGGAACTCGAGTAGCTCCCAGCGGTTGTTCTTCCACGTGAAGTACGTGTAGCTCTGACCGAAGCCGATCTTGCCGAGCGTCGTCATCATCGCCGGACGCGTGAAGGCCTCGGCGAGGAAGATCACGTCGGGATGCTCGCGCCGCACCTCGTCGATCAGCCACTGCCAGAACGGAACCGGCTTCGTGTGCGGGTTGTCGACGCGGAAGACGGTGACGCCGCGCGCGACCCACAGCAAGACGATGTCTCGCAGCGCCGACCAGAGGTTCTTCCAGTCGGGCGCGTTGAAGTTGACGTTGTAGATGTCCTGGTACTTCTTCGGCGGGTTCTCCGCGTACTTCAACGTCCCGTCGGGGCGACGGTGGAACCACTCGGGGTGCTCCTTCAACCACGGGTGGTCCGGCGAGCACTGGATCGCGAAGTCGAGCGCGATCGCCAGGTCGAGCTCCCGAGCGTCGCGCACGAGCAGCTCGAAGTCCTCGAGCGTCCCGAGCTCCGGGTTGATAGCGTCGTGCCCGCCGAGCTCCGAGCCGATCGCCCACGGCGAGCCCGGATCGCCGGCGCCCGCGGTGAGCGCGTTGTTCTTCCCTTTCCGGTTCGTCGTCCCGATCGGGTGGATCGGCGGCAGGTAGACGACGTCGAAGCCGAGCCCGGCGAGCCGCGGCAGCTGCGCGCGCACGCCTTCGAAGCCACCCCACGAGCGGGGGAAGAGCTCGTACCAGGAGCCGAAGCGCGCGAGCACGCGGTCGACGTCCACCTCGTAGGTCGGCGACCACGTCTTCTCCGAGCGGTCGCCGGCCGGCGCGGCGAGCCCTTCCTCGACCGTGACCGCGTCGCGGCCGAGCAGCAGCGCGCCCTCGGCGAGCTCCGAGCTCAGGTCGGCCTGACCCGCGTCGTGCTTGCGCCGGATCTCGTCCTGCCACGACGCGACGCGGTCGACCCAGGCCTCGATCCGGAAGCAGCACGAGCCCGGGGCGTCGACGACGAACGAGCCGGCCCACTCGTCGTTGCCGAGCGCCTGCAGCGGCGACTCCTGCCAGCGCGTCGCGCCGGCCGGCTTGTACCGGACGGCGGCGCCGATCGCCTCGTGCCCGTCGCGAAAGATCCGCGCTGTCACGTCAACCGTGTCGCCGACGGTGCGCTTGACCGCATACTTGCCACCGTCGATCTGCGGCGTCACGCGCTGAATCTGGATACGCGGCGGTGGGTCGTTTGTCTTCGGAAGTGGCACCGATCCAACCGTTTCAGTAGAACCGCAGACCTAAACGAGGCCGAATGCGACTAGCTCGCTCCAGCGGAATCCTGCTTCATCCGACGTCATTGCCGTCGGGGAAGCTCGACGAAGACGCGTATCGCTTCGTCGACTGGCTCGCCGCCGCGGGGCAGTCGTGGTGGCAGGTGCTGCCGCTCGGGCCGCCCGACGAGTTCGACTCGCCGTACCGCGCACGCTCGGCCTTCGCCGGCTCGCCGGAGCTCCTCGCCGAGCCGAACGCACCCGTCTCGGACGAGGAGATCGAGCAGCTCGTCGCGCGGCAGGCCTACTGGATCGGCGGCTGGGCCCGGTTCGCGGGACGCGGCGCACTGGCGAATCAGGTGCGCTTCGAGCGCGAGTGGCAGGCGCTGCGCGCCTACGGGCGCGATCGCGGCGTCCGGCTGATCGGCGACGTGCCGATCTACGTCGCCGACGTCGGCGCCGACATCGAAACCTGGCCGGAGCTCTTCGCCTCGGGCGACGTCGCGGGAGCACCGCCGGACGCGCTCAGCGCGAGCGGCCAGCTCTGGGGCAACCCGCTCTACGACTGGCCGACCCATCGCGCGAGCGGGTACCGGTGGTGGGTCGAGCGGTTCCGCCGCGTCTTCGAGCTCGTCGACGTCGCACGGATCGACCACTTTCGCGGCTTCGTCTCGTACTGGGCCGTGCCCGAGGGCCACAAGACGGCGAAGCGCGGGCGCTGGCGGCGCGGGCCGGGACGCGAGCTCTTCGACGCGGTCGGCGACCTGCCGCTCATCGCGGAGGACCTCGGCGTCATCACATCCGCGGTCTACGCGCTGCGCGACGAGCTCGGGCTCCCGGGGATGGCCGTCCTCCTGTGGGCATTCGGCGGCGACGAGAAGAACCTCCATGCGCCGCGGAACCACCGTGTCCGCCAGGTCGTGTACACGACGACGCACGACACGGACACTGCCGTCGGCTGGTTCCGGAGGCTGCCGAAGCGCCGGCAGGCCGCGACCGGCCTCGATCCCGCGGAGCCGCACTGGGGGCTGATCGACATGGCGATGCGATCGCGCGCGTCGCTCGCTGTCGTTCCCGCGCAGGATGTGCTCGGCCTCGGCAGCGAGGCGCAGATGAACCGGCCCGGAACGGCGCACGGCAACTGGCGGTGGCAGCTCGAGCGCGGCGGGCTCACGGACGAGCTCGCGGCGCGGCTGCGCGACGCGACTCGACGCGGCCGCCGGATCTAGGCGCTCGCGCTCGGCGCGAGCGGCGGGTGGATCGTCTCCGGGCTGCGAGATGTCTTCACGGCTCCGGAGAGGAGCCCGGTGCAGATCCCGTGACGCTCCGGGGGCGGTCCTGTGACGACACACGTTCGTCACCGGTCTGACGCACACCCGTTTCCCATGTGAACGGACCCGCCTCCGAGGATCGACGCCGTCACCTACTCGATCCTCGAAGGGGGAGAGCATGAAGAAGCGCCATCCTCTGGATGCTTCCGGTGGCGGCTGCGGCCGCTACCGCGGTCGCAGTTGCAGAGCCGCCCGGCGGGCCGTCGCCGACCGGCGTCCCGACGGCGAACACGAAGTCGCCCGGGTACGCGCCGGCGAGCCGGCTTTCGCCGGAGCTGGCCCAGATCGCCGTCGCGCAGGGCTCGCCGCCGGTCGAGAATCCGGACGCGCAGATCGCGCACTACGGCTACGACAGCGACAGGGTCGACACAGGCAACGGCTTGCCGTTGATGGTGCCCCTCACGGGCGCGCCGACGGTCGAGGCCCACAAGACCGAGCCGGACAAGAACACGTACCTCATGTTCAAGGACGGGCTCCACGGGGCCGACGCGAACTAACGTCGACGGGATCCTCGGAGCGAAGATCCCCGAGCTGAACAACCCGAAGTGGCGGTGGTTCTACACGCAGCAGCACGGCGACAACTTCACATGGGAGGTGCTGCCGAGCCGCTAGACGCGCCGACCGGCGCCCGCTGCAGCGCGGGCGCCGGTCAGGACGTCGGATGTGACGCGTCGCTGAACTCGCGGAACTGCGCGGTCAGCAGGTACGCGGTCTGCTCGCCGATGTCGACCGCGCGGTCGCCGATCCGCTCGATCGTGCGCGCCGCGACGACCATGCGCAGGCCCCACTCGCGGAGCTCGGGCTCTGCCATCAGATCGACGAGCCGCTCGACGAAGCGGCGGTTCGCGCGGTCGATCAGGTCGTCCCGCTCGACGAGCGACTCTGCGCCGGCGAGATCGCGCTGTGCGAACGAGTCGAGCGCGACGCGGACCATCTCCTCCGCGCGCTCGCCCATCTCGACGAGGACGTCGAGCAGCGCCGCGTCCGGCTCTGCGTCATGGACGAGCTTGCTGAGCTTCGCGACCGTGACGCAGCCGTCCGCGGTGCGCTCGAGCAGCAGGTTGATGTGGAGCATCGCCAGCAGCAGGCGGAGGTCGCGGGCGACCGGGGTCTGGAGGGCGAGCGTCGACTGGATGCCGTTTTGGACCTCGAGGAACATCGCGTCGATCTCGTCGTCGAAGGCGATCACCTCGTCGGCGAGCTCGACGTCCCGCTCGCCGAGGGCGCGGACCGCGCCCTGGACGGCCGAGACGACCCGCTGGCCCTCCTCCTGCAGCTGCGCCTCGAGCCGGTCGAGAGCCTGGTCGATCGCCATGTCCGAACCGTACAACGGGGCCTGGCCCGGGCCAGGCCCCGTTACGAGATCGTCAAGGCCCCGTTACGAGATCGTCACCACTTCGTCTCGAGAGCGTCGCCCACGTCGCACGGCCCCGTTCGTACGTTGACGTCGACCACGAACGAGGAGAAAAGGCACATGCCGAAGAAGGGCATCTTCTTGATCGCTACGGCAGCCGCTGCCCTGTGCGCCGCCGGCGCGGCGTCCGCACAGAGGCAGGACACCACGCTGACGGGAGCGGGCAGCACGTTCGTCGCGCCGCTCGTCGCGCAGTGGGTGCAACCGATCGGCTCGGCGTACGGCTACACGCTTCAGTACAGCGGCATCGGCTCCGGCGGCGGCGTCGCGGCGGTCACGAGCCGCACCGTCGACTTCGGCGCGAGCGACGCACCGCTGACCCCCGACCAGTTCGCCGCCTGCAAGGGCTGCGTGCAGATTCCGTGGGCGCTCTCCGCGACGGCGATCATCTACCACGTCGACGGCGTCAAGAACCTGTTGCACATGAACGGCACGACGCTGGCGAAGATCATCATGGGCCAGATCACGAAGTGGAATAACCCCGCAATCCAGAAGCTGAACAAGGGGATCAGCCTGCCCGACCAGACGATCGCCTTCGTCCACCGCTCCGACAACTCCGGCACGACGTACAACTTCACCGACTACCTCTCGAGCGCGAGCGCCGACTGGAAGACGAAGTACGGCAAGGGTGTCGCCGTCGATTGGCCCGTCGGCACGGGGCAGCGCGGCAGCTCCGGCGTCGCAGCCGGCGTCAGCCAGACGCCGGGCGGCCTCGGCTACGTCGATGTCGCGTACGCGCTGAGCAACCACCTGAAGTTCTTTGCGATGCAGAACAAGGCGGGCAAGTACGCGACCCCCGGCCTGAAGGGCATCCTCGGCGCCGCCGCGGCGCAGGTGAAGCCGGACCCGACGACGAACGAGCTGTCGATCGTCAATCCGCCGACGAAGTTCAAGCTCGCCTATCCGGTCTCGACGTACACCTACGTGATCGTCCCGACGCAGTCGGGGAAGGCGGCCGAGCTGCGGAAGTTTCTCTTCTGGGCGGTGACGAAGGGCCAGACGTTCGGTCCCAAGCTCCTGTTCCAGCCAATCCCGAAGTCGGTGCTCGTGGTCGCCGAGAAGACGATCACGAAGATCCACTCGTAGGTGTCCGCGCTCGACGCGACCGCCCCGCGTCTCTCCGGACGGCGGTACCGCCCCGGCGACGTCTCACTGCAGACGGTCGCCGCGGCGGCCGCCGCCGCGGCCTGCGTTCTCGTCGGGCTGATCGTCTGGAAGGTGATCGACGGCTCGCTGCCGTCGATTCGCGCGTACGGGCTGCCGTTCGTCTGGCACGTGGCGTGGAACCCGGTGCTCGGCCATGAGCTCTACGGCGCGGGCAGCTTTCTCTTCGGGACGGCGATCACGTCGCTCGTCGCGTTGCTCCTCGCCGCGCCGCTCGCAATCGGCGTCGCGCTCTATCTGACCGAGCTTGCGCCGCGCATCGTGCGCGCGCCGCTGACGGCCCTCGTCGAGACGCTCGCAGCGATCCCGAGCGTCGTCATCGGGCTCTGGGGGATCCTCGTCCTCGGCCCCGTCCTGCGGGACGACGTCGAGCCGGCGCTGCACACCGCGCTCGGGTGGATCCCGTTGTTCGGCCCGCCGTCGTCGAGCGGCTCGAGTCTCTTCACCGCGATCGTCGTCCTGACGATCATGATCCTGCCGATCGTCTCGAGCATCTCGCGCGAGCTCTTCCTCGGCGTCCCGCGGGAGCTGAAGGAAGGAGCGCTCGCACTCGGGACGACGCGCTGGGAGATGATCCGCGGCGTCGTCTTCCCGTACGCGCGTGGCGGCATCGCGGCGGCGCTCATCCTCGGGCTCGGCCGCGCGATCGGCGAGGCGATCGCCGTCTCGCAGGTCGTCGGCGCGGTGGTCGGCATCCACTGGAGCCTGTTCAGCGGCGGCGACACGCTGGCCGGCAAGATCGCCGAGTCGTATCAGGGCGGGACGACGAAGCTGCAGGTCGCGTCGCTCATCTACCTCGGTCTGATCCTGCTCGTCTTCTCGCTGCTGATGAACGTCTCCGCGCAGTGGATCGTGCGCCGTGTCGCACGTCGCCAGGGCGTCGGCCTCAACCGCGGCGGCCTGGCGTGAGCAGCACGCACGGGATCACGCGCGCGGACATGCAGGCCGTCAACCTGCCGCGGCGGCGCGTCGTCAACCGGCTGATGGAAGGCCTCGCGACGCTGTCGGCGCTGATCGCGGTCGCAGCGCTCGTCGTCGTCGTGTGGTCCGTCGCGCGACGCGGCGCGCCCGCGCTGAACCTCGACTTGATCACGAAAACGCCGGTGCAGTTCGCGATCGGCCCGGTGAAGCAGGGGCTGGCGAATGCATTCGCCGGCTCGGTCGTCCTCGTCGGCCTCGCAACGCTGATGACCGTCCCGATCGGGATCCTCATCGCGGTCTACCTGACGGAGTTCGCCGCGCCGTCGGTGCGCTACGCCGTCAGCCTCGCGCTCGATGTGCTCAACGGGATCCCGGCGATCGTCGTCGCGATCTTCGTCTACGGGCTCGTGGTCGTCGGTCACGGGCAGAGCGGCTGGGCCGGCGCGTTCGCGCTCGCATGCCTGATGCTGCCGCTGGTCACCCGTTCGACGATGGAGGTGCTCCTGCTCGTGCCGAGCTCGCTGCGCGAAGCGAGCCTCGGCCTCGGGGTGCCGCGCTGGCGCACGACGCTCTCGATCGTCCTGCCGCAGACGCTCGGCGGCATCGTCACGGGCACCGTGCTCGCCGTCGCGCGCGTCGCCGGCGAGACGGCGCCGCTGCTCTTCACGTCGTCGCTCGTCGGCCAGAACGTCAGCTGGGCGCCGAATCACGCTCTGCAGTCGATTCCGGTCGCGATCTACGAGCTGTCGGAGTCGCCCGACCCCGCCGACCATGCGCGGGCGTGGGCGGCGGCGCTCGTCCTCTTGCTCTTCATCCTGTTCACGAGCCTGAGCGCGCGCTGGCTTGCGACGCGCGGGCGCCGCCGCCTGAGCACTGCGAGGTGATTACGATCGAGCCCACCGTGCGCGTGGAGACCCAACGTCGGCCGGTGCCTCCGCGGGAGCACCTCGACCGTGTCCTCGCGGTCGAGTCGCTCGACGCCTACTACGGCTCGAAGCCCGCGCTGAAGGACGTCTCGATGGACATCTACCGCAACCTCGTCACGGCGATCATTGGCCCGTCGGGTTGCGGCAAGAGCACGTTCATCCGCTGCCTGAACCGGATGAACGACCTGATCCCGGGGTTCCGCCTCGCCGGCACCGTGCGGTATCACGGGCAGGACATCACGGGCAACGACGTCGACCCCGTCGCAGTCCGCCGGCACATCGGCATGGTTTTCCAGCGCCCGAATCCCTTCCCGAAGTCGATCTACGACAACGTCGCCTGGGGCTGCAGGGTGCTCGGCATGCGCGACAACCTGAGCGAGCGCGTCGAGCGCGCACTCACACAGGCCGCGCTCTGGGAAGAGGTCAAGGACCGCCTCAAGACGAGCGCGCTCTCGCTCTCCGGCGGCCAGCAGCAGCGGCTCTGCATCGCTCGTGCGATCGCCGTCCAGCCGGACGTCGTGCTGATGGACGAGCCGGCCTCCTCGCTGGATCCGATCGCCACCGCTGCCATCGAGCAGCTGATGCACGACCTCAAGCAGGAGTACTCGTTCGTGATCGTCACCCACAACATGCAGCAAGCTGCGCGCGTCGCCGACATGACCGCGTTCTTCTCGATCTCCAAGGGCGGCGAGGGCGAGCGCTGGGGCGAGCTTGTCGAGTACACGACGACCGAGACGATCTTCACGAACCCGTCCGACAAGCGGACGGAGGACTACGTCACCGGGCGATTCGGCTGACGAGCGGATCCGTCACCCGCTCGACGTAGCCGGCGACCAACGCGGCGACACGCCGCAGCCAGCGCACGACGACGAACGCGACGACGCCGCCGACGAGCACGCCCGCGGCCACGTCGCCCGGATAGTGCGCGCCGATGAACAGCCGGCCGATGCCGATGATCGCTGCGACGGCGAGGAAGAACACGCCTGCGACGGTGTCGAACATCAGCACCGCGAACGCGATCCCGAACGAGACGGTCGTGTGATCGCTCGGGAACGACGCGTCGGTGGACGACGACCACGGATGCGAGATGCTGTGCGCCTCGTAGGGACGCGGACGGTCGTAGATGTGGTGGATGACGAAGGCGACGGCATACGAGACTGCCGCCGACAAGTACCCGCAGGCGCAGGCGAGCTTCCACTTCGGATCGGCGCCCGGCCGCGAGAAGAACCAGAGGATCCCGGTCAGCACGATCATCAGCGGGATGCTCACGACCTCGACGCCGTGGAAGAAGGAGCCGATCCAATGGTGGTGGAGCGAGACGTCGTAGATCGAGTGCTCGAGCCGCCAGTCCACGCGCTCAAGGTACCCATCGCCGCCGCGGCCGTTGCGACGGCGGTCGCGTCAGCCGAGTGTCCCGAGGTCGATACCTCCGACGTCGCGTCGCCCCAGACCGTTACGTCGTAGGCCGGGAGACCGGCTTCGGAGCGTGCGCGCACCGCCTCGGGGCGGTGCGCGCAGCCTCGTCTTCGGCCTTCGACCGGCGGCGGAACCGCTCGGACCAGGCCTGCCGCTCACGGATGACCCGTCGCTCGGCGGCGAGTGCAAAGAGGTCGAACGGCTGCATCTCGTCTCCCATTCGTTCGATCGACGTGGTACGTTCGACGTTAATCGAACGCTGTCGGGCTACGCAAGACGAATTACAATCCGGAAACCGTTCGAGAGATGTCGAAGCCGATACCCTCACTCCCGCGCGTCGTCGACGCCTCCCGCCCCCGCCTGCGGATCGAGGTCGAGGCCTCGGAGGCTGCCGAGCTCCTGTTCAGCCTCAGCACGCTCTTCGGCGAGAACCAGCCGGAGACGTTCGACATCGGCGCCGACCGCATCGCCGGGCTCCGGGCGGGCGTCGCGCCGGACCTCGCCGAGCTCGCCGAGCTCCTCGTCAACGGCGTCGCGTGCAGCGCGAGCCTGCTCGGCCTCGTCCACGAGACGCCGGCGCCGCGCCGCGTCGCCGACTTCGTCGCGCACCTCGAGGCGACCGACCCGCTCGAGCTCCAGCTCAACCTGCTCGGCTACTACATGCGGGGCCACCACATCGCCGAGCCGGAGACGATCAGGCGCGCGGCGATCGGCGAGCGCGAGGCGGTCGACGAGCTGATCGAGGCAGCGAACCGATGGGAGGAGAAGGGTGCGCTCGTGCGCCGACTCCTCGATCTCGGCGGCGACCGGTTGAAGGCGCACCTGCTCGAGCTGATCACCCGCTGGAACGACGAGGTGTTCGCGCCGACGCTCGACGAGATCGGGTCGCTGCTCGAGCGCTCCGCCGAGGAGACGCGCGGACTCGCGGCGACGCTACCGCCGAGCGACTTCATCGTCCGCGTGACCGGCGGCATCCAGTACACCGCACCGCCCGAGATCCACGAGGTCGTCTTCTTCCCGTCGTGGTGGTTCCGTCCGTGGGTGATGATGAGCGAGCACAAGAATCTGCGGATCTTCAACTACTCGGTCGGCACCGGCACGGCCGACGACGGGGTCGACTACGGCGATCTCGCCCGGCTCTACAAGGCGCTCGGCGACGAGAAACGGCTTGCACTCCTGCGCCTGCTCCGGCGCGGACCGATCGCACTCGGGCAGGCGGCACGCGAGGTCGGGCTCTCGAAGTCGACGGCGCACCACCACCTCGCGATCCTCCGGCACGCCGGGCTCGTGCTCATCCGGCAGGACGACGAGAAGTCGTACAGCCTGCGCGACGACCGGACCGTCGACGTCGACCGGCTGCTCTCTAGAAGCGGCACGTGACGATCAGGCCACGGCCCGGGGCGCCGCTCGCCTCGACTGTCCCACCGGCCGACGTGACGATGTGCTTGACGATCGCGAGGCCGAGGCCCGTACCGCGCGTCGTCCGCGCCGGGTCGGCGCGGTAGAAGCGCTCGAACAGGCGCGGCAGCTCGGCGGCATCGACACCGGCTCCGTCATCGGCGACGCTGAGGCGGCCGGTGTCGAGCTCGACCGTGCACGTCGCGCCGCGTCCCGCGTAGCGGATCGCATTCGAGACGAGGTTGTCGACGACGACGCGGAGCATGCGCGGCCGCAGGGGCAGCTCGACGTCGCCGCGTCCGCGGACGACGAGCTGCACCTCCCCGTTCGCCGCGCGGTCCGCGGAGCCGGCCACGATCTCGCGGACGATCGGCAGCGCGGCCGTCGAGCCGAGCGAGACCACCTCGCGGCCCGTCTCCAGCTCGCCGAGGAACAGGACGTCGTCGATCAGCTCTCGGGCCTGCTCGACCTCCTGCCGCGCCTGCTCGAGCAGGTCGTCGACGCGTGCGCCCGGCAGCGACGCGCTCTCGAGCAGCACGAGCAGGCGGGCGAGCGGCGTCCGCAGCTCGTGCGACACGGCGGCCGTGAACCCGGTCCGGAGCTCCGAGAGGTCGCCGACGAACACGACGAGCGCGTCGTCGACGTCGCCGACGCGGATCCCCGCCTCGAGACCGACGTTCGAGGCGACGACGCGGCGCTCGGAGTCGAGCACGACGATGCGGCCGGAAGCCTGCTCGACCAGCTCCTGAACGTTCACCGGTCCGTCACCATCCATTCACCCGTCGCGAGCCGACCCGTGCCGATAATGACAGCGATGCCCAAGGTGCTCATCGTCGAGGACGACGAGACGATCGCGCAGGGAATGGCCCGCCATCTCGACGCCGCCGGCTTCGACGCCAGCTGGGTCGGGAACGGCGACCAGGGACTCGCCCGCCTCCGCTACGAGAAACCTGACGCCTGCGTGCTCGACCTGATGCTTCCCGGGCTCGACGGGTGGAAGCTGATCGAGACGGTCCGGAGCGAGGGAATCGGGACGCCGATCGTCGTCGTCTCCGCCCGCGGGACCGAGCACGACCGCGTCCACGCACTCGAGATCGGAGCGGACGACTACCTCGTCAAGCCGTTCTCGATGAAGGAGCTCGTCGCACGCGTCCGCGCCGCCGCCCGCCGCGCCGCCCGCCGCGACGAGACGCCGCGCGGCGAGCCGATCGAGATCGAGGAGCTGCAGATCGACCCGCGCGAGGTGCAGGCGTACGTCGACGGCGAGAACGCGCAGCTGACGCCGACGGAGTTTCGCCTGCTCTACCAGCTCGCCCTCGACCACGGGCGCGTGACGACGCGCGACGAGCTTCTGCAGAAGCTGTGGGGCCGCCGCGAGTCGCACCGGGATCGCACGGTCGACGTCTTCGTCCGCCGGCTGCGCGACAAGATCGACAAGAAGGCCTCGCGGCATACGTTCATCCAGACGCGCTACGGCGTCGGCTACCGCCTCGAAGCGGTCCCGAAGCAGTAGTCCAGATCGTCACAGCTTCGTTCCGAGTCCGCCGCCCACCATGACCCGTGGACACCGCACAGTGCGGACCATGAGGCTCGCCATCGTCGCCCATCAGAGCTCCCCGACGGACGACTCGCTCGTCGTCGCCGGCGAGGCGCTCGGGATCCACACGATGCAGCTGACGCCGCGGGAGGCGCTGCACAGCCTGCGCCCCGTCGACGTCGCACTCGCCCGCCTCGACGTGCTCGAGACGTGCGACGGCATCGAGGACGGGATGCGCGAGCTCGAGAAGCTCGCGGCCGCGGGAGTCCTGGTGCTGAATCCGCCGGCCGCACTCGCCTGCACGCACGACAAGCTGCTCACCTCCCGCGCGCTCCGGCGCGCCGGCCTGCCGCACCCGCACACCTGGCTGATCGCCGACGGCATCCCCGCGCCCGTGCCGGAGCTGCCGGTCGTTCTCAAGCCGCGGCACGGCAGCTGGGGCCGCGGCGTCACGCTCTGCCGGACGCACGACGAGGTGCAGGAAGCGACGCGGCAGCTCTACAGCGACCACGGGGTCCTCGCGCAGGAGCTCGTGCCGCCCCTGGGCTGGGACGCGCGCCTCGTCGTCGCCGGCGGCCGCATCGTCGGCAGTGCCCGCCGGATCGCCGCCGAAGGCGAATGGCGGACGAACGTGTCGCTCGGCGGCCACAGCGTCGGCTTCGCGGCGCCGCCGCCCGCGCGGACGCTTGCGATCCTCGCCGCCGACGCGGTACACGCCGACCTCGGGGGCGTCGACCTCCTGACCGCGCTGATCGAGCTGCTGCGCGTCGCTAGGGATCGACGAGCGGCTGCGGCCTGAGCCCGGTCGCGACCGCGCGCCGTCCGTTCACGACGTACGCGACGTCGACGCTCTCGTGCTTGCGGTACGTGCCGGCGATGCCGAGCCACATCGACATCCAACGCCAGAATCCGAGCTTTCCTTCCTGTGCGATCGGCCGCGGGAAGACGAGCGACCTCCCGATCTGCTCGTAATCGACGCCACGAGTTTGGCGGACGCCGCCGACGAAGACGTCGAACGTCTCCGGGACGTAGGACGGCAGGTCAACGCGCGAGCGTTCGCTCATCCCAAATAGAATGCCCCTTCTCGTGCGGAGGAGGATTCTCGTCGTGCTGCCTGCGCTTGCCGTCGCCCTCGCGGCGGCCGCCGCGGCCTCCGCAGCGAACGGCGGCTTCAGCCCGCAGCACGCCCACTCGCCGAACGTCCATCACACGAACACGGCGTACTGGGTGATCTTCGCCTTCACGAGCGTGATCTTCGTCGTCGTCGAGGGCGCGCTCGTCACGTTCATCTGGAAGTACCGCACCGGCGGCCGGGGCCGCGACGCGGACGGCCAGCAGGTGCACGGCAACACGCGCCTCGAGCTGATCTGGACGGTCATCCCCGTCGTCATCCTCGCGGCGATCGGAACCGTCGTCTTCGTCGAGCTGCCGAACATCAGCGGCGCTCCGGCCTCCGCCGCGAACAAGCTCGAGATCACGGTCGAGGGCCACCAGTTCTACTGGCTGTTCGAGTATCCGAACGGCGCGCGCTCGATCAACGAGCTGCACGTCCCGGTCGGGCAGGACGTCGAGCTGAAGGTGCTCTCGGCAGACGTCGTGCACAGCTGGTGGATCCCGCAGCTCCAGGGAAAGATCCAGGCGATTCCCGGCCGGACGAACCACACGTGGTTCCGCGCCGACCGCGCCGGCACGTACTACGGCCAGTGCGCGGAGCTCTGCGGCCTCTACCACGACGTGATGAAGGCGACCGTCGTCGCGACCTCGCAGGCGGACTACAAATCCTTCATCTCGTCGCAGGCGACGCAGACCCTCGGCAAGAGCGAGTTCGAGGGCGTCTGCGCGACGTGCCACGGAATGCAGGGCCAGGGCGGCTACGGCCCGGCGCTCGCGACCAACTCGCTGCTCACGCAGCCGGCCAGCCTTGCCGCGATCGTGCGCAACGGCTTCGGGAAGATGCCGCCGGTCGCGAACACCTGGACCGACGCGCAGGTCAAGGCACTGGCGCAGTACACGAAGACACACGTCTACAAGGGAGCAAGCTCGAGTGGCGGTTAGGTCGGAGGCGGCGTATCCGGTGACCTGGCGGAGCGGGCGCATCGCGCGCTGGCTCGTCACCGTCGACCACAAGCGGATCGGGATCATGTACATCGCGACCGCGCTCGTGTTCTTCGTCGGCGGCGGGGTCATGGCGCTGCTCATGCGAGCGCAGCTCGCGACGCCGAACGAGCACCTCCTGACGAAGAACTCGTACAACGAGGTGCTGACGTTCCACGGGACGTCGATGATCTTCCTCGTCGTCGTGCCGATCCTCGCGGGGTTCGGCAACTACCTCGTCCCGCTGATGATCGGCGCGCGCGACATGGCCTTCCCGCGACTCAACGCGTTCTCGTACTGGACGTACCTGCTCGGCGGGATCGTCCTCTACATGAGCTGGTTCGCGAGCGGCGGCACCGCGAAGGCCGGCTGGTGGTCGTATCCGCCGCTGTCGGAGAACCTACCGTTCACGAGTCCCGGCCACGGCCAGGACTACTGGATCCTCTCACTTCATCTGCTGTCGATCTCGTCGCTCGTCGGCGCGATCAACTTCATCGTGACGATCCACAACATGCGCACGCGCGGGATGACGTGGATGCGCATGCCCCTGTTCGTGTGGGCGATCGAGACGTACGCGATCCTGCTGCTCGTCGCGCTGCCCGCGATCTCCGCCGGGATCACGATGCTGCTGCTCGACCGGCGGGGCTACACGCACTTCTTCCTGCCGTCCCAGGGCGGGAACCAGGTGCTGTATCAGCACGTGTTCTGGTTCTTCGGGCATCCCGAGGTCTACATCATGGTGTTGCCCGTATTCGGGATGATCTCCGAGATCATCCCGGTCTTCTCGCGCAAGCCGATCTTCGGCTACACGGCCGTGGCGTTCTCGACGATCGGCATCGCGTTCTTCTCGCTGCTCGTCTGGGCGCATCACATGTTCACGACCGGCCTTGGGACGAGCCTCGACTCGTTCTTCATGATCTCGTCGATGATCATCGCCGTCCCGACCGGCGTGAAGATCTTCAACTGGGTCGCGACGCTCTGGCGCGGCAACATCCAGTTCGACACGCCGATGCTGTTTGCGCTCGGCTTCATCGCGCTCTTCACGATGGGCGGCCTCTCCGGGATCTTCCTCGCAGCGTTCCCGGTCGACTGGCAGGTGAACGACACGTACTACGTCGTCGCGCACTTCCACTACGTGCTGTTCGGCGGCTCGATGATGGGGATGTTCGGGGGGCTCTACTACTGGTGGCCGAAGATGTTCGGCCGCCTGCTCGACGAGCGGCTCGGCAGGTGGCATTTCTGGCTGACCTTCATCGGGTTCAACCTGACGTTCCTGCCGCAGCACATGCTCGGTCTGCTCGGGATGGTGCGCCGCATCTACACGTACGACCACGGCGGCCTCTGGGAGGCCTACAACATGATCTCGTCGATCGGGTCGGGGATCATGGCCGTGGGCATGGCCGTGTTCGCCGTCAACATCGTCCGGACGCAGTTCTTCCGTCTCGGCCGCCGCGCCGCCAACGATCCGTGGCTCGGCGACACGCTCGAGTGGTACACGACGTCGCCGCCGCCGGAGCACAACTTCGACACCGTCCCGTACGTGACGAGCGCGCGGCCGCTGCGCGACCTGCGGCGGCAGCTCCAGGAGCAGAGAGCCACGTGAGCACCGGCCTCGCACCGGGACCCTGGCTGCGTCTGACAGCGCTCGTCGCCGCCGCGGGGACGGTCGTCGCCGTCGTCTCCGGCGCCGCGAACCTCGGCACGACGCACCGCGTGCTCGCCGCACTCGTCGCGCCGCCGCTCGCCGCCCTCCTGGTGGGCGCCTGGCTCGTCCACCGCCGGCTCGCTCCGGCCGTGCTCGGCGCCTCGGCGCTGTTCGCGGCCGCCGCCGCCGTGCCGGGGACGAGGCTGCACGACGTGTTCGCGGCGCTCGCGCTCGCCGCACTCCTCGTCGTGGCCGTCCAGAGCCTCCGGGGCGAGCACGTGCACTGGGGGTCATGGCGGGACTACGTGACACTGACGAAGCCGCGCATCATGTCGCTCCTCCTGATCACCGGCTTCTGCGGCATGGTCGCCGGCGCGCGCGGCTGGCCCGGCACCGGGACGGCGCTCGCCGCCATGGCCGGCCTCGCGCTCGCCTGCGGCGGTGCGTCGGCGCTCAACCATGTGATCGACCGCGACATCGACCCGCTCATGGGCGCGCGGACGAAGCAGCGGCCGGTCGCGTCGGGACGCGTCGCGCCGAGCCGCGCGCTCGAGTTCGGGCTTGCGCTCTCCGCCTTCTCGTTCGTCCTGCTCGCGTCGGCGGTCAACCTCCTGACCGCGGTGCTCGCACTGATCGGCAATCTCTTCTACGTCCTCGTCTACACGCGCTGGCTGAAGCGGACGACGCCGCAGAACATCGTCATCGGCGGGGCGGCCGGTGCAGTGCCGCCGCTCGTCGGCTGGGCGGCCGGCACGGGTCACGTCGGCGTCGCGGCCTGGCTCCTGTTCGCGATCGTCTTCGTCTGGACGCCGCCGCACTTCTGGGCGCTCGCGCTCCTGATCAAGGAGAGCTACGCGAACGCCCGCGTGCCGATGCTCCCGGTCGTCCGCGGCGAGCGCGAGACCGCACGCCAGATCGTCCTCTACTCGCTGCTCCTCGTCGCCGTGACGCTGACGCCGTGGGCGTGGGGCTCCGCCGGCCTCGCCTACGTCGCCGCGGCGCTCGCGCTCGGCTCCGTCTTCGTCTGGCTCGCCGTGCGGCTGCGGCGCGACACGACTCCGCGGCGCGCAATGCTGCTCTTCCACTACTCCCTCCTCTACCTGGCGCTGCTCTTCGCGGCGCTCGCCCTGGACGTGAGCCTCTGATGGATCCCGAGCTCGCCCGCAGGAACAACCGCCTCGGCTGGCTGCTCTTCCTCGTCTTCCTCGTCCTGTTCGCCGGGACGTGGGGCGTCGCCCTCCTGTACCTCCACTTCGATTAACGAGGGAAAGCCCTAAGGATTCGCCTGTCCCGGGCCGATAGGCGGCCTGATGATGCGGCGTCCTCTGATCGTGCTCGCGCTCTGCGCGGTGCTCGCGGGCGTCCTCGGCGGTGCTGCCCACGCGAATCCGCCCTACCGGCCGTTCATGCCGCAGCTCTTCACGAGCGCGCACTTCGCGATCCACTACGACGGCGACCCCACGGCGGCCGACTACATCACGCAGGTGCAGGCGGGGGTGCTGGCGTCGTACCTCGAGCAGGCGTACACGACGCTGACCGGCCTCGGCTTCAGCGCGCCCGTCGACGATGCGGTCGCCACTCCCGGTCTGATCGACTACTACGTCGTCGACCTCTCTCAGGAGGAGGTCCCGTACGCGCTCGGGCCGGACGCGGCGGGCACCCCGGCGTCGGGCTCGGTCGACTTCGGCAAGTCCGAGATCGATACGTCCCAGGAAGCGTGGGAGGCGGCTGCCGCGCTCTTCGCCATCGCCGAGTTTCGCTCCTGGAACAGCATTCCCGCCAACGACTATTGGGCGTTCTGGGGGCCGGCGCAGTGGTTCGGGTTCAAGACGGTCGGCTATCCGGGCGTCAGCGTCAACGACCTCGGCCCGGTCGGCGGCTCCCTCGACTGCGACGACCCGTACAACCCGCTCGCCCAGCAGCAGCGCTGCTCGCAGGTCCCATTCGAGGAGGAGGGCCAGTCGCACTGGACGTTCTGGGAGCTCATGGCGCAGCGGTTCGGCCCGACCTTCCTCTCCGACCTCTTCTCGCAGCAGAACAGCAGCGGTAGCTCCGCCCTCGCCGCCCTGCAGGCGACGCTGACCGCGAAGGGGACGAACCTCGACGACGCCTTCCACGACTGGAGCGTCCGCACGATGACCGGCGGCTGGAACATCCCGGCGCTCGATGCGACCGCACCGCCGCTCGCAGCGACGATCTCCACCGGTGCCGGCACGGCAAGCCTCGGCACGCAGACGTTCTCGGTCGACCATCTCGCGACGCGGTACATCGCGTTCACGCGCGGCGACAACGCCGGCGATCACCCCTGCTTCCAGGCGACGCTGACGATCACGGTCGGCTACCCGTCGACGATCACCGCGCGGCCCGTGTTCTACTGGAACGCGCCCGGCACCGCGGGCGTCGAGCTGACGCCGACGAGCTCGACATCCGCGGCGGCGACCCTGCCGTGGGACACGTGCCGGTGGGCGAACAACAAGGGCTTCCTCTCGCTCACGAACTCGAGCACGACGACGAACGCTGCGCTCTTCACGGTCGCGAGCTCGATCGCCGTCGACACGACGAAGCCGGCCTCGGCAACCGCCGGCCCGTCGCAGCTGCCCGTCTACGGCGGACAGACGACGGTGCCGAACGGCGACATCGCGCCGTCGATCGACGTGTTCGGCCCGCTCGTCCTGCGCGTGTCGGCGTCGCGCCCCGTCCTGCGCCTGATCGTTCAGTCGAGCGGCGACGGCGTCCTGCTGGCGTATCTCGGCTCCGTCAGCCTCGGAACGCCGACGCTCCGCGCCGGCAACAACGACCTGCGCTTCACGGTGCCGAAGACGCTGCTCACGCGGCTGCGCCGATCGGCCTCGCTCGCAAGCCTGCTGACGCTCACGCCGAAGTCGGCGTCGGGCGCGGTCTTCGGAACGATGGTCTCGCGCCAGGTCACGGTCACACCCGCGGCGAAGCCCGCGACGCACAAGAAGAAGTAACGTCGTCCCCGTGGAGGGGATCTGGCTCGCGCGACCGGACGAACCGCAGCCCGGCACGCCCGTCGCGATCAAGGACCTCCTCGACACTGCCGGCCTCGTCACGACCTACGGCTCGTCGATCTTCGCCGACCACGTGCCCGCGACGACGGCGGAGTCCGTGCGGCGACTCGAGGCGGCCGGCTATGCGATCGCGGGCAAGACGAACCTCCACGAGTTCGCGTACGGGATCACGTCCCAGAACGCGCACTTCGGCACCGTCCCCAACCCGCGCCACCCCGGCCGCGTCGCAGGGGGCTCGAGCGGCGGCTCTGCCGCGGCGGTCGCGGCGGGAGAGGTCGAGCTCGCGCTCGGCACCGACTCGGGCGGGTCGATCCGCATCCCTGCGTCGTGGTGCGGGATCGTCGGCTTCAAGCCGACGTACGGGCTCGTCCCGGCGGACGGCTGCTTCCCGCTCGCACCGAGCTACGACCACGTGGGGCCGATGGCCTCGACCGTCGCCGGCTGCGTCGAGCTCCTGCATGCGCTCGCCCCGGAGTTCGAGGAGCAGGAGCTCGCATCGCTCGGCGACCTGAAGGTCGCCGCCGCCTGGATCGAGCTCGCCGAGCCGGCCGTCGGCGAGCGCGTCCGCGCCGCGGCGGCGCATTTCACCGACATCGAGCACCTCGAGTTTCCGCTGCCCGACCCCGAGGAGAACCGCCTGTTCATGCGCGAGGTCGCCGACGTGCACCGAGCGCTCTTCCCCGAGCACGCGGACGAGTACGGCGAGCGCGTACGCACGAAGATCGAGGCCTGCCTCGAGGTGACCGACGCGGAAGCCGTGAACGCGCAGCGGCTGCGTGCGCTCTACCGGGAGCAGTGCGCCGAGGTCCTCGACGGCTACGACCTGCTCGTGACTCCGACGAACGCGTTCGTCGCTCCGCCGGACACCGTCGACGAGCGCGAGATCCGTCGCGGCGGCATCCGCTTCACGTACCCGTTCGACTCGCTCGGCTGGCCGGCGCTCGCGCTGCCGTGCGGTTCCGCCGAGGACGGATTGCCCGCGTCGGTGCAGCTCACGGCGCCGAACGGCGCCGACGCGCTCGTGCTCGCGGCCGGCGCGCTGCTCGCATCCCTCGTTTGAGGCACGGCTGCATCTCTGCACGTGCCGAAAACGAGGGATGACGATGCTGCGTGCCCGTCTCCTGATCCTGCTTGCGTCCGTGCTGATGCTCGGCGGCGTCGCCGGCACCGCGAGCTCCGACACGGGTGCGCCGACCGGCCTGCACGCCTTCCTCCTCCGCGCCGACGAGCCCGTGCGCACGTCGTTCACGCGCACACCCGCGTTCGCGTGGACGCCCGTCGCCGGTGCGCTGCACTACGAGTTCCAGCTGTCGCTGAGCACGACGTTCCGCGACAACTCCGTCGTCTGGGCGAGCTCGAACGTGCCGACGCCCGTGATAGCGCCGGACCTCACCCTGCCGTGGATCACCGGCAACCCTCACTCGCTCTATGCACGCGTCCGCGCAGTGCTCGCGACCGGTGTCACGCCGTGGAGCGACGGCTTCGGCTTCGACATGGTGCCGCCCGCGCCGCCGACGCCGCTCCCGAGCTATCCCGGCCTCATCCGCTGGACGCCGATCGAGGGCGCAACGGCGTACCAGATCTGGCTCCTCGATGCCAAGAAGATGGAGATCGTCACGACGAACGTCCTCGACGAGCGCGAGTTCTACATCTTCCACGAGACGCAGCAGTGGATGGGATCGGTGCGCTGGCGCATCCGCGTCCTCCGCACCGACAACTCCGCGAGCGGGCGCCTCAACACGATTCCCGCCGTCCAGTTCGGGCCGTGGAGCCAGACCTACGTCTCGACGAATCCCGCGTTCAGCGGCGGTCCGCTGCAGCTCGTAGGCACTGTCTCCGACGTCTTCTCGAACGGGAGCGCCAACTCGCCCGCGCACAAGTTGATGCCGGCGTTCCTGTTCACGGGCAACACCGGGCTCAACGGCCAGCCGTCCGAGCTCTTCCGCGTCGAGGTCTTCACCGACAAGCAGTGCCTGAACCGCGTTTTCACGGGCGCGGTCACCGGCGCGCCGGCCTATGCACCTCGGCCGTTCGGGCCGCTCGCGCTCCCGACCTCCGCGCCGGGCGTCGCGAGCGCCCGTGCGGCGTTCCTCCCGGACGGCGCAGAGCCCGCGGGGCTCACCGTCGACGGGGACTCACTCGACACGACGGAGTCCGCGCCCGACGCCGCCCCGACCGGCAGTGCGCCGCCCGCGCCGGGCGACACGCCCGCAAGCCCGGGCAGCACCGGCGGCGGCTCGTCTTCGTCTTCTTCGTCTTCCTCGTCGGCCCCGAGTGGGAGCGCGGCTCCGGCGAACAGCGGCCTCACCGGCGGCACGATCACGTGGTCCGGGCGCCCCGGCGCGCCGATCGACCTCTGGGACGTCGACTGGCCGACGTCCGGCTACTACTGGACGGTCATCCCCGTCAGCGCGACCCCGCCGGACGCGCTCTCGACGGCCGTCCTGCCGCCCGGCGCCAAGGCGGCGGACACCGTCCTCCCGGTCGCGAACTCGCACGGGTTCGACGTCGGCGACGTCGTCCAGATCGGTGCCGGCCCGAACACGGAGACGAAGAGCATCGTCGCCGTGAGCGGGACGCAGCTGACGCTCGCCTCGGCGCTCACGTTCCAGCACGGCGCGGGTGAGCCGGTCGTCCGGACGAGCGGGAACTTCCAGTACCACGACCTCGAGCTGCCGCAGGACGCCTGCGCGTCCGGGCGGGTCGCGCGGTTCGGCAAGGAGGGCGAGCCGTCGCTGACCGCCTCCGGCGATCTCTTCGCCACCGGCCTCTCCTCCACCGGGCGCCTCACCTCGGCGCTGCACACGACCGCGTTCTACGGACAGCCGCTCGTCTCGTGGACGCCTGCGCTCGGCGCGACGGCATACGAGGTGCAGTGGAGCAAGACGCGCTACCCGTTCCAGCCGCAGCCGATCCCGGGCAGCGGCAACTTGGGCTACATGACGACGGGCACGTCCCTCGTGCTGCCGGTCGGCCCGGGAACGTGGTACTACCGCGTGCGCGGCTTCGACTACTCGCTGCCGAGCGGTTCACAGCAGATGTCGTGGTCCGATCCCGCAAAGCTCGTCGTCGCGAAGCCGACGTACAAGATCGTCGGCGGCGGCCAGGCGAAGAAGCCGGGAGCGCCGAAGAAGCCGACCGCCCCCGCCGTCGGCTTGAAGCCGATCAACGGCACCGGATTCTCGATCAAGCTGCCGACGACGTGGAAGCCGTGCACGCAGGGCGGCGGCAACCTCCTCTCGTATTGCGACGCGACGAAGGCGATCGACGTCTCGGTACAGGACGACGTCGGGCTGACGTACCAGCAGTACGCCGCCCTCGTCGCGACGACGCTCAAGAACCAGGGGTTCGCGAACGTCCAGACGAAGGACGTCTCGCTGCCGGCCGGGCCCGCGGTGGCCCTCACCGCGACGCGGACGGTGAACGGGCACGTCGTCCACGAGCTCGGCTACTTCGTCCAGGGCCCGGGCAACTCGTCGTGGCTCCTCGCGTTCGACGCCAAGGACGGCAGCTACCTGAAGAACCTGAAGCTGCTCGGGCAGATCGTCAGCAGCTTCAAGCTGCGCTGACGACTAGCGTTCGGCGCGTGAGCGCCGACCTCGACTTCGCCCTCGCGCTCGCCGACGAGGCGGACGCGCTGTCGCTGCCGCGCTTCCGCGCGGTCGATCTCCGCGTCGAGACGAAGCCCGACCTGACGCCGGTCACCGACGCGGACCGCACGGTCGAGCGCGCACTCCGCGAGCGGATCGCGCGCGAGCGGCCCGGCGAGACCGTGCTCGGCGAAGAAGAGGGCGACGAGGGAGGCGACGTCCGCTGGATCCTCGATCCGATCGACGGCACGAAGAACTTCTCGCGCGGCATTCCGGTCTGGGCGTCCCTGATCGCGCTCGAGCGCGACGGCGTCGTCGTGTGCGGCGTCGCCTCGGCACCGGCGCTCGGCCATCGCTGGTGGGCGGCGCGCGGCGAGGGCGCCTATCGCGACGGCGAGCGGATCGGAGTGTCGAAGATCGCACGGCTCGAGGAGGCGACAGTGTCGTTCTCGCGGAGCGGGCTCCGCGATCCGCGCACGATCGAGCTCGCGCTTGCGGCCTGGCACGCACAGCCGTTCAGCGACTTCTGGGCGCACCTGCTCGTCGCCGAGGGCGGCGTCGACGCCGCGGCCGAGCACGTGATGAACACGTGGGACAACGCCGTTCTCCAGGTCATCGTCGAGGAGGCGGGCGGCCGCTTCACCGACCTCGCGGGCAAGTCGCGCATCGACGGTGGCAGCGGCGTCTCGACGAACGGCCTGCTGCACGACGAGGTGCTGGCACGCCTCACGGCCTGACGAGCTTCACACCTCCGCCGTGCAGCGCAACGACGGAGAAGCGGCGCGGCCGCGAGATCACGAGGTACGGCCGCGTGCCCTTGTGCCGCAGGCGCGAGAAGTACGGCAGGGCGCTGAACGGTCCCGCGCGGCGGCCCGCGAGCAGGCAGCCCGCGTGGACGTGCGGGACGAGATAGCAGGCGCCGTCATGGCCCTTCCAGCGGCCGTACTCGACGAGCGGGAGCTTGTTGCGCGGATCGAGGATCGCCGAGACGGCGCCTGCGATCTGGTCGTGCGGCAGCTGCGGCGGTCCGGGTCGCGTCAGCAGCACGCCGAGCGCCGGCCCGCCGCCGAGCGCGGCGACGACGAGCGCCGCGAGCACGACGAGCCGCCGACGCGGCGGCCGCCGCTGGGCGCGGCGGAGCACGTCCTGCCAGCCGAGATCGATGTCGGTCGCCGTCATGCCCTGACCTCCTCCATCGCCGTGCGCAGCGTCTTGCGCGCCGCGTTCAGGGTTGCGCCGACCGTCCCGACGCTGATGCGGAGCGCATCTGCGATCTCGGCGTAGTCGAGGTCGGCGTAGTAGTGGAGGAAGACGATCTCGCGCTGCCGCTCGGTCAGCGACTCGAGCGGGACCTCGGGCAGGTTGACGGTCGGCGGCGGTTCGATCGCCTTCGGCCGCCGGCGCCGCGCGTCGCGCGCCTTGTTGACGACGATCCGCCACACCCACGCCTCGAGCGGGCCGCGGCGGCGCCAGCTGCGCCGCCTGCGAACCGCCGCCGCGAACGCCTCCTGCACGGCGTCCCGGCCCGCCTCCTCGTCGCCGGCGATCGCAGCCGCCGCGCGGCGGAACTCCGGCAGTTTGGCGCGGTACAGCGCTTCGAGCTCGTCCAACACTCCGACTGTACGACGAACCGGCCGGCTCCTTTCTTTAGGGTCTCCGCGATGGTCACGCTCGAGGACGTCCGTGCGGTGGCCTCGACGCTGCCGCGCAGCTACGAGGTGTTCGTCCGCGGACGCGTGAAGTTCCGTGTCGGGCAGATCGTCTGGCTCGCCTTCTCCCGCGACGGGACGGAGATGGGCTTCGCGTTCCCGAAGGAGTGGCGGCAGGCGCTCGTCGAGTCCGAGCCCGAGAAGTACCGGCTGCCCGGGCCGTCGGACCTGCGGTTCAACTGGGCAGTCGTCAGGCTCGCGGCGCTCGAGGCCGACGAGATGGAGGAGCTCGTGGTCGACGCGTGGTCGCTGGTCGTGCCGAAGTACGTCGCGGCGGGCTACGCGGCGACGGCGGCGACCGACGCCTCGTAGACGGGGTCGCGGGTGAAGCGGTCGAGCTCGTCCGAGAGGACGTCGCTCGGGAGGGGCGGATCGCCGGGCGGAAACGGCGCCGGCTCGCCGTCGAGGTCGATCCCCTCGAGCCGCTCGGCCTCGACGTGGTCCATCTCCACGTCGTCGCGGCCGAGCCGCGACCGAAGCCACCCGCAGAGCAGGAGCGCCTGCGCCTCCGTTCCCTTGACGCGGATCCGGTTGACGTCGGCGATGTCGGGCCAGAGCGACGCGAGGAGATGCCGCCACCGCGACGTCCGTGCCCAGGCGATGTCCGACACGGCGACGCGCTCGAAGAGATCGACGAGATGCCCGTACGCGACCGGGAGGTCGTCCCACTCCGTCGAGTCGACGATCAGGCGGTCGACGATGCCGAGCAGCTGGTCGAGCTCCTGCGACCCCCACGGCGGCAGTCCGCGCCAGCGCAGGAACACCGGCAAATCCGAGATGAGCAGCGGAAGGACGACCGACGCCGGCGCCTTCGCCCGCGTGCCCTTGAGCCGCAGCTCGATCACCTCGGACACGACGCTGCGGTCGCTGGCCGGCACGTCGTAGCGCTCCAGCGATACCGTCGCGTCGATCCGGTTCATCCCGAAGTCCGGCTCGGGAATGAGCAGCACCGTGCGCGAGGGGTGAAGCTCCGCCATCCCGTCGAGCGCGGCCCGCGCCTGGTCGAGCCAGTCCTCCGGCACCCATGCGAGATGCGTCATCACCGACGTGCGCATGCTCGGCGAGTCCTGTGACGCGAGCGAACGCAGGCGCGCGAGCGCGGTCTCGACCTCGCTGAGCTTCACGTCCTCGCCGCTCCACGACTCGAGATCTAATGCCGGCGCCATGACCGTCCGTCGCGGTGGAGGAGGTCGTCGGCGCTCGGCGGTCCCCACGTGCCCGCGGCGTAGTTCGGGAACCCGGGCTTGTCGCGCTGCCAGGCCGCGACGATCGAGTCGACGAGCAGCCACTGCTCCTCGATCTCGTCCGCGCGCGTGAACAGCGTCGCCTCGCCGAGCATCACGTCGAGAATCAGCCGTTCGTACGCCTCGGGCATGCCCGTGCGGAACGCGCCGCCGTAGAGGAAGTCCATGTGCACGGTGCGGATCTGCATCCCCTGCCCCGGCACCTTGGCGCCGATCGCGAGCGAGACGCCCTCGTCGGGCTGCACGTGGATCAGCAGGACGTTCGGGCGCAGGCCCTCGGTCGCCGTCTCCTCGAACGGCGGGTGGGGTGCGCGCTTGAACTGCAGGGCGATCGTCGTCTCGCGCCGCGCGAGGCGCTTGCCCATGCGCACGTAGAACGGCGTGTCCGCCCAGCGCCAGTTGTCGACGTAGAGCTTCGCTGCGACATACGTCTCGGTGACGGAGTCCGGCGCGACGCCGGCCTCCTCGCGGTACGCCGGCACCTCCTCCCCTTCCACGAAGCCGCGTCCGTACTGGCCGCGGACGACCGACTTCGGGCCCGGCGTGTGCAGCGACTTCAACACCTTCACCTTCTCGTTGCGCACTGACTCGGCGGTGAAGTCGAGCGGCGGCTCCATCGCCGTGAGCGCGAGCAGCTGCAGCAGATGGTTCTGGAAGATGTCGCGGATCGCGCCGGCCTGCTCGTAGTAGCCGGCGCGCTGCTCGATGCCGATCGACTCGGCGACCGTGATCTGGACGTGGTCGATGAACTGGCGGTTCCACACCGGCTCGAAGATGCCGTTCGCGAACCGCAGCGCGAGCATGTTCTGGACCGTCTCCTTGCCGAGGTAGTGGTCGATCCGAAAGATCTCGCGCTCGTCGAAGTGCGCCCAGAGCAGCTTGTTCAGCGCCCGCGCCGACGCGAGGTCGTGGCCGAACGGCTTCTCGACGATCAGGCGCGTCCAGCCCTCGCGGTCCTTCCGCTTGCCGAGCGCGTCGACGATCGTCGGAAACGCCGGCGGCGGCACGGCGAGGTAGTAGACCCTGTTGCCGCCGAGATCCTTTTCCTGCTCGCACGACTCGACCATCTGCTCGAGCCGGTCCTCGCCGCCCTCGTCGGCGAAGTCGGTCGAGACGTACCGCATGTTCGGTGCGAGCTCGTCCCACACGTCCTGGCGGAAGCCGTCGCGCGCGTACTTCTTGACGGCGTCCTCCATGTCGGCGCGCCAGCTGTCGTCGTTCCCCTCGGTGCGCGCGACGCCGACGATCGCGAACCGCGTCGGCATCAGTCGGCGGTACACGAGCGCATACAGCGCCGGCATGAGCTTCTTGTGCGTGAGGTCGCCCGAAGCGCCGAAGATGACGAGCGTGCAGGGATCCGGCGTGCGCCGGAGCCCGAGCCCCTCTTCGAGCGGGCTCGTCTGTTGCTCGACCGGTTGCGCGGTCTCGGTCACTGTTCCGGGCTCTTCTCGAGGTGGCCGCCGAACCCCTTGCGCATCGCCGAGAGGACGCGGTTCCCCCAGTCGGCCTCGCCGCGCGACGCGAACCGGTCGAAGAGCGAGGCGGCGAGCACCGGCGCGGGCACGCCCTCCTCGACGGCCGCCTGCACCGTCCACCGGCCCTCGCCGGAGTCGCTCACGCGGCCCGCGTACTCCTCGAGGTTGGGCGACCCGTGCAGCGCCTCCGCCGTGAGGTCGAGCAGCCAGGACGCGATCACGGAGCCGCGCCGCCAGACCTCCGTGATCCCGGCGACGTCGAGCTCGTACTTGTAGTGATCGGGATCGCGCAGCGGCGTCGTCTCCGCATCCGTCTCCTGTGCGTGCAGGCCGATGTTCGCGTGCTTGAGGACGTTCAGCCCCTCGGCGTATGCCTGCATCAGGCCGTACTCGATGCCGTTGTGCACCATCTTCACGAAGTGCCCCGCCCCGACCGGGCCGCAATGGAGCCACCCCTGCTCCTCCGGCGCCGGATCGCCCGAGCGGCCGGGCGTGCGAACGGCGGCGTCGACTCCGGGCGCGAGCGCCTCGAGCACGGGCACGAGCCGGCCCACCGCCTCGTCGTCGCCGCCGACCATCAGGCAGTAGCCGCGGTCGCGACCCCAGACGCCGCCGCTCGTGCCGACGTCGACGTAGTGGATCTTCCGGTCGGCGAGCTCGTGCGCCCGGCGGAGGTCGTCGACGTAGTAGGAGTTCCCGCCGTCGACGATCGTGTCGCCCTCCGCGAGGTGCGGCGCGAGCTCCTCCACCACCGAGTCGACGATCCCGGCTGGGACCATGAGCCACACCGACCGCGGCGCGTCGAGCTGCTGCACGAGTTCCTCGGGCGAGGAGGCCGTGGAGTCGACCTTCGGATCGAACGTCTTGACGTCGTGACCGGCCGCGCGCAGCCGCTCGGTCATGTTTGCGCCCATGCGGCCGAGGCCGACCATTCCCAGTTGCATCAGACGTCCTCCAGATTGACTCGTGCGGCGCGGCGGCCGCGCTCCTTCAGCGACGCGAAGTCGCCGGCGGCCTGCGCGCGGATGAGCCGGCGGAAGCCGAAGGGCTTGCCGGGGATCGGGATCTCCTCGCCGGGGTCGTCGACGATCTGCAGGAAGAGGCCGGTGTTCGGGCCACCCTTGTGCAGCTGCCCGGTCGAGTGCAGGTAGCGCGGGCCGTAGCCGTGCGTGACGACCAGGCCGCTGCGCCGGCGCAGCTTGCGGACGAGGTCGGCGAGGCGTCGGTCGTTGTCGTCGTTCGGCTCGATGAACGCCTGGACGCAGACGTAGTCACCCTCGCGCGCCTGCGCGAGTAGCTCGTCGACCGAGCCCTCGGGCGCGATGTCCGGCTCGTCGCCCGTTGCGAGCACCTCGTTCGTCTTGTCCTTCGCGGCTTGGACGTCGGGCTGGTCGAAGGGGTTGATCTCGAGGTAGTGCCCTGCGGTCGCGACCGCGAACTCCCAGCGGAAGAACTCGCCCGCGAGGGAGTAGGGGTCGGCGACGGCGGGCTCGGCCGCCTGGCGGTCGGGCCCGTCAGGCGGCTCGCCCGGCGCGGGCACGAGGCCCTTGCCCTGCTTCCCCGTCGACTCCGCGATCAGCTGCTCCGCCCAGAGGCCGAAGCCGCCGTCGGTGTCGACGATGCAGATCTTGTCGCGGCCTTCGCGCCACCCCGTTCCGAATTGCCGGCCGAGCTCGAAGCCGGGGTTGCCGTCGTCGCCGCGGCACAGGCCGGCCATCCGGACCGCGTTGTCGAGGAACCGCTCGACGTCGATCCCCATCAACGCCGCCGGGACGATCCCGAACGGCGACAGCGCGGAGTAGCGGCCGCCGATCGTCGGCTCGCCCGCGAAGACGTGCCGGAACCCGCGTTCGCGCGCCTCCTGCTCGAGATCGGAGCCGGGATCGGTGATCGCGACGAACTTCCGCCCGTCGCCGCCCGACTGCTCCCAGAAGTAGTGCGTGTGCGACCGCGTCTCGAGCGTCCCACCGGACTTCGACGCAGAGATGAAGAGGGTGTTGCGGACGTCGATCCGCGCCTCGAGATCGCGAATCGCCCGCGGGTGCGTGGTGTCGAGCACATGCAGGCTCTCGATGCCGAAGGTGCGCCGAATCACCTCCGGCGCAAGGCTCGAGCCGCCCATGCCGAGCAGGACGACGGCGTCGAAGCCCTCGTCGGCGACGGCGTCGGCGAACGCCGAGAGCTCGCCCGCACGCTGGCGCATCCGCGTCGGCTCGTCGAGCCAGCCGAGCCACTTGGCCTCGTCGGCGCCCGTCCAGATGGTCGGGTCGCGCTCCCAGATCCGGCCGATCAGATCGCGGCGGTCCGTGCTCATCTCAGATCCGTGCAATCAGATCGCTGCGCAACCTGATTGCGGCCGTTCGCTTACGCAGCAGCCAGCTCACCCCGCTTCGCGCGCACGCCGTCGAACAGCTCGGCGAACGAGTCGGCGAACTTCTGCACGCCCTCGAGCTCGAGCGTCTCGACGACGTCGTCGTAGTCGACGCCGACCTCGGCGAGCTGGTCGAACAGCGCGTGTGCCTCGTCCCAGCCGTCGAGCACGGTGTCGCCGCGCACTTGGCCGTGATCCTGGAAGTCGGTCATCGTCTCGGCCGGCATCGTGTTGACCGTGCGGGGACCGATCAGCTCCTCCACGTAGAGCACGTCGCGGTACTCCGGATTCTTCGTCGACGTGGATGCCCACAGGCATCGCTGCGTGTTCGCGCCCTTGCCTGCGAGGAACTCCCAGCGCCCGCCGCTGAAGGCCTGCCCGTAGTGCTCGTACGCGAGCTTCGCGTTCGCGACCGCGAGCTTGCCGCGCAGCGCGAGCGCCTCCGGCGTGCCGATCTTCTCGAGCCGCTTGTCCGCTTCCGTGTCGACCCGCGACACGAAGAAGCTCGCGACGCTGTGGACGTCACTCGGCTTGCCGCCGCTCGCGACGAGCCGTTCGAGCCCGCGCAGATATGCCTCGACCACCTCCGCGTAGCGCTGCAGGGAGAAGATCAGCGTGATGTTGATGTTCTTGCCGTGCGCGACGCAGTCCTCGATCGCGCCGAGGCCGGGCTTCGTCGCCGGGATCTTCACGTAGAGGCCCGGCCTGTCGATCCAGGCGTGCAGCCGCATCGCCTCGTCGAAGGTCGCCTCGCGGTCGTACGCGAGCGTCGGATCGACCTCCCACGAAACGAAGCCGTCCTCCGGGCTCTGCTCGTGGACCGGCGCGAGCAGATCGATCGCCGCCTCGACGTCGCGCGAGGACAGCTGCAGGAAGATCTCCTTCGGATCGTCCTCTTGCCCGAGCAGCTCCTTCAGCTGCTCGTCGTACGCGTTGCCGCTCGCGATCGCCTTCTGGAAGATCGTCGGGTTCGACGTGACGCCGACGACGGCGTTCTCGTCCATCATCCGCTTCAGTTCACCGCCGTCGACCATCTCCCGCGAGAGGTAGTCGATCCACACCGACTGCCCGCGCGCGCTCAGCTTGTGCAAGTTGGAATCACCCATTGCTCATCGCCCTTTCCATCGCTTCGACCTTTCGTAGACGCTCGACATAGCGCTCGCCGCCGTCGAACGACGCGCCGAGGAACGTCGACACGAGGTCGCCCGCCAGGCTCGGCCCGACCACCTCGCTCCCGAGGCAGAGCACGTTCATGTCGTCGTGCTCGACCCCCTGGTGCGCCGAGTAGACGTCGTGGCATATCGCTGCGCGGATGCCACGCATCTTGCAGGCGGCGACCGCGGCGCCGACGCCCGAGCCACAGACGAGGACGCCGCGCTCGGCGTCGCCGCGGAGAATCGCCTCGCCGAGCTCGCGCGCCTTGTCGGGATAGTCGATGCGGACCGCGTCGGTGTCGGTCCCGAGGTCGACGACCTGGTGGCCGTCGCCGCTCAACGTCTCGATCACACGCTCGCGGAGATGCACGCCCCTGTGGTCGAACGCGACCGCGACCCGCATCAGGCGACGCGCGCCACGAGCGCCCGCGCGCGGGCGACCACGTTGTCGACCGTGTAGCCGAATTTCTCGAGCACCGTGTTGCCGGGAGCGGACGCGCCGTAGTGCTCGATCGAGATCGAATCGCCCTCGTCGCCGACCCACTGCTTCCAGCCGAGCTTGACGCCGGCCTCGATCGAGAGCCGCGCCTTCACGTCCGGAGGCAGCACCTCGTCGCGATAGTCGGCGCCCTGCTCCTCGAACAGCTCCCAGCACGGCATCGAGACGACGCGTGTCGGGACGTCGAGCTCCTTCGCAGCGTCGACCGCAAGGGCGACCTCGGAGCCGGTCGCGATGAGGATCACCTCCGGCGTGTCGTCCGGTTCGTGCACGACATACGCGCCGCGCGCCACGCCGCCGACCGACGTCTCGTCGAGCGTCGGCACCTTCTGCCGCGTCAGCGCGAGCGCGACCGGCCCGTCCGCGCGCTCGAGCGCGACCTTCCACGCGCCGACCGTCTCGGTCGCGTCCGCAGGCCGGACGAACCAAAGGTTCGGGATCGCGCGGAGCGCCGCGTAGTGCTCGACCGGCTGGTGCGTCGGCCCGTCCTCGCCGAGGCCGACGGAGTCGTGCGTCCACACCCACAGCGACTGCAGCCCTGAGAGCGCCGACAGGCGCACGGCATTCCGCATGTAGTCGCTGAAGATGAGGAACGTCGAGCCGTACGGCTTCAGCATCCCGTCGTGGAGCGAGATGCCGTTGACGATCGCGCCCATCGCGAACTCGCGGATGCCGAACGCGATGTTGCGGCCGGCGTGGGTCGCGCTGAACACGCCGCCGCCCTCGAACTCGGTCTTCGTCGACTCCACGAGGTCGGCGGCACCGCCGACCATGGTCGGCACCGCGCCCGCGAACGCCTGCATCACCGTCTTGCCGGCGTCCCGCGTCGCGACCTCGTCGCCGGCCTCGAACGTCGGCGCCTGCCACGGCCCGATGCGCCCCGACCACGCCTGCTCCCAGAGCTCGCGCTGGGCGGGAAACGCGGCCGACCACGCCTCGAAGCGCCCCTGCCACTCCGCCTCGAGCTCCTGTCCGCGCTCGACGCGGTTCATGTGGAGCCGCACCTCGTCGGGCACGACGAACGTCGCGTCCGGATCCCAGCCGAGAACCTCCTTCGTCGCGCGCACCTCGTCGCCGCCGAGCGGCGCCCCGTGCGCCTTCGCGGTGTCGGTCGCGTTCGGCGCCGGGTAGCCGATGTGCGAGCGGACGACGATCAGCGAGGGCCGCTCGGTCTCGTCCTGCGCGGCACGGATCGTCTTGCGAAGCGCCGTGAGGTCGTTCGCGTCGGCCACGTGCTGGACGTGCCAGCCCTGCGCCTCGAGCCGCGCGCCGCGGTCCTCG
>DATCJJ010000113.1:0-14882 GCA_036562845.1 Gaiellaceae bacterium
GGCCGCTCCCGGGCGCCGTCGAGCTGCTCGCGGAGCTGCGGGCCCGCGGTGTCGTCCACGGCATCGCGACCTCGGGCCGCCGTCCCGAGATCGACCGCTCGCTGGAGGCGCTCGCCGTCCCGCCGGAGACGGTGATCGTCGAGCGCGGTGACGTCGCCCGCGCGAAGCCCGAGCCGGACCTCTTCCTCACGTGCGCCGAGCGCCTCGCGGTCCCGCCGGCCCCGTGTTACGTCATCGGCGACGCGGTGTGGGACCTGCTGGCGGCGCGGCGCGCCGGCATGCTCTCGGTCGGGCTGCTCAGCGGCGGCTACGGCGAAGGCGAGCTGACCGCGGCCGGCGCCTACCGCGTCTACCGCGACGCCGACCAGCTGCGCCGCTCGCTCGACGAGCTCGGCGTGCTTCCCTGACGCCCCGTCGCAGCTTAGGGTTGCGCCGTGGAGGGGCGTCGCGTGTTCGGGCTCGTGCTCGCCGGAGGCGAGGGGAAGCGGCTGATGCCGCTCACCGCCGACCGCGCGAAGCCGGCGGTGCCGTTCGGCGGCCACTACCGCCTCGTCGACTTCGCGCTCTCGAACCTCGTGAACGCCGGGTACCTCCGCATCGTCGTCCTCACGCAGTACAAGAGCCACAGCCTCGACCGCCACGTGTCGGCGGTGTGGCGGCTGTCGCCGCTGCTCGGGAACTACGTCACGCCCGTTCCGGCGCAGCAGCGGCTCGGGCCGCACTGGTTCGCCGGTTCCGCGGACGCGATCTACCAGAGCCTCAACCTGATCCACGACGAGCACCCCGACTACGTCTGCGTCTTCGGCGCCGACCACATCTACCGGATCGACCCCGCGCAGATGGTCGCGAAGCACGTCGAGTGGGGCGGCGCCGTCACGGTCGCGGGGATCCGGGCGCCGCTCGCCGAGGCGGATCAGTTCGGCGTGATCGAGCCTGCCGCCGACGGCCACCGGATCGAGCGGTTCCGCGAGAAGCCGACCGACGCGGTCGGGCTTCCCGACGACCCCGAGCACGTGTACGCATCGATGGGGATCTACGTGTTCACCGCCGAGGCGCTCGTCGACGCGGTCACTGCGGACTCGGAGGATCCCGACTCGCGGCACGACCTCGGCGGGAACATCATCCCGATGCTCGTCGATTCAGGGGAGGCGCATGTCTACGACTTCCAGTCGAACGACGTGCCCGGCGCGACCGAGGAGGAGCGCGGCTACTGGCGCGACGTCGGAACGCTCGACGCCTACTACGACGCGCACATGGACCTCGTGCGGGCCGTGCCGGTGTTCAACCTCTACAACCAGGAATGGCCGATCTACACCTACCCGGAGACGCTGCCGCCGGCGAAGTTCGTCGGCCAGGAGGAAGGACGGACCGGCCACGCAGTCTCGTCCCTCGTCTGTAACGGCGTGATCATCTCCGGCGGGCGGGTCAACCGGTCCGTCGTCTCGCCCGGCGTGCGCGTGCACTCCTACGCGGAGGTGGAGCGGTCGGTGCTCCTGCACGGGGTCGATATCGGCCGGCACGCCGTCGTGCGCAACGCGATCCTCGACAAGAACGTGCGGGTCGCCGAGGGCGCGCAGATCGGCGTCGATGCCGAGCGTGACCGCGAGCGGTTCGTCGTCTCCGACGAGGGCGTCGTCGTGATCGGCAAGGGCGCCGTCGTCGATGCCTGAGCTGCAGGTCGCGCTCTGCACCCGCGAGTACCCGCCGGAGGTCTACGGCGGCGCCGGCGTGCACGTCGAGTACCTCGCGCGCGAGCTCGCGCGGGTCGTCGACGTGACGGTGCACTGCTTCGGCGGTGCCCGTCCCGCCGACTGGCGGCCGCGTGTCGTCGCGCACTCGCCGTCGCCCGGGCTCGAGGGCGCCGTCGCGCTGCAGGCGATGTCGGTCGATCTCGCGATGGCGTATGCCGTCGCCGGCGCCGACGTCATCCACAGTCACACGTGGTACGCGAACCTCGCCGGCCATCTCGCGAAGCTCGCTCACGACATCCCGCATGTCGCGACCGTGCACAGCCTCGAGCCGTTCCGGCCCTGGAAGGCGGAGCAGCTCGGCGGCGGCTACGCGGTCTCGACCTGGTGCGAGCGCACGGCGCTCGAGGCGGCCGACGCAGTGATCGCGGTCTCGCACGAGCACCGCCGCGACCTTCTGTCGGCCTATCCCGCGGTCGATCCGGCGCGCGTGGCGGTCATCGGGAACGGGATCGACACGGAGGAGTACCGGCCGGATCCCGCGACCGACGTGCTCGAGCGCTACGGCATCGACCGCGGTCGGCCGTACGTCGTCTTCGTCGGCAGGGTCACGCGGCAGAAAGGGCTGACCCACTTGCTCGACGCGGCGTGGGAGCTGCAGCCGTCCGCGCAGCTCGTCCTCTGCGCCGGCGCGGCCGACACGCCCGACCTCGCCGCCGAGATCGAGTCGAAGGTCGGCGAGCTCCGCGCGAGGCGCGACGGCGTCATCTGGATCGAGGGGATGCTCGAGAAGCGCGAGGTCATCCAGCTGCTGACGCACGCGGCGGTCTTCGTCTGTCCGTCGATCTACGAGCCGCTCGGCATCGTCAACCTCGAGGCGATGGCATGCGAGACGGCCGTCGTCGCGACGGACACCGGGGGCATCCCGGAAGTTGTCGAGGACGGGGTCACGGGGTTGCTCGTCCCATTCGATCCGGTTGACGACGCATCGCGGTCGCCGCGCGATCCCGAGCGATTCGCACGCGCGATTGCCGAGCGCGTGAATCGCTTGCTCGCTGATCCCGGGGAGGCGCGCGGCATGGGGGCCGCCGGACGCGAGCGCGCGGTCGCGGACTTCAGTTGGGCATCGGTCGCCGAGCGCGTCCACGCGCTGTACCGCACGCTCGTCTGATGCTCGAGATCGAGACGTCCTTCGGCCTCGCGCGCGCCGAGGTTCGCGTGAGCGCTGAGTCGCGCGGGGCGCTCGTGTTGGGCCACGGTGCGGGCGGTGGCATCGGCGCGCCCGACCTCGTCGCGGTCGCGCGGGCTGCGGAGTCGGAGCAGATCTCTGTCGTGCTCGTCGAGCAGCCGTACCGCGTCGCGGGCCGGCGCTCGCCGGCTCCCGCGCGGCAGCTCGACGGTGCATGGATCGCGGTGATCGAGCACCTGCGGGGCGGCGTGCTCGCCGACGCTCCGCTCGTCGTCGGCGGTCGGTCGTCGGGCGCGCGCGTCGCGTGCCGCACGGCCGTCGCGACGCGCGCCCTCGCGGTGCTGTGCCTCGCCTTCCCCTTGCAGCCGCCACGGCGAACGGGCACGGCGCCGTCGCGGCTCGACGAGCTCGACGCGGTGACGGTCCCGACGCTCGTCGTGCAGGGCGAGCGCGACCCGTTCGGGCTGCCGCCGTCCGGGCCGGACCGCATCGTCGTCCACGTGCGCGGCGACCACAGCTTGCGCACCGATCTCGACGCGGTCGCAGCCGCGGTCGCACCGTGGCTGGTCGAGGTGCTTAGCCGAGCAGCCTGATCGCGTTGTCGAAGCTGCCGACGAGACCGCCGAAGTCGAACTCCGGCAGCTGCGAGAGCGACTCGACGGGGAAGTGATCCTCGTAGAGCGGGTAGAAGCCGCCGGGCGGCGACGGGAGCACGTGCACCGCACTCAGCCCCGCGTCGAGATACGCGTCGATGCGTGCGCGCACGCGGTCGGCGCTCCCGGCCATCAGCAACGCGTCGACCATCTCGTCGGGGACGAGCCCCACCGCCCCGCGCAGGTCGCCGGCTCGCACGCGCTCGCCGATCGCCTCCGCCGCGTCCGCGAAGCCGGCGGCACGCGCACTCTCCAGATAGGCCGGCGCCGAGCCGAGCGCCGTCGCGTACATCATCGCCTGCCCCTTCGCGAGCTCGATGCCGCTGTCGTCGTCCGTGACGACCGACGGGAAGCCGACCGTCGCCTCGAAGTCGTCGAGCGAGCGACCCGCGCGCTCGGCGCCGCGGCGGAGCGCCGGCATCGTGACGTCGCGGACGTACTCGAGCGACTGGAACCAGCCGATCATGCCGTCCGCGATCTCGCCGGCCAGCTCGATCATCCTCGGCCCGTTGGCGGCGATCGTGATGCGGGGCGGCACCGGCAACTCCATGTCGAGGTGGAAGTTGCGGACGGAGAACACCTCCCCTTCGTACGTGACGAGCTCGCCCGCGAACGCGTGACGCAGGATCGTCACGAAGTCGCGCATCGCGACGATCGGCTTCGTGTACTGCTGCCCGTGCCAGGCCTGGACGTAGCCGCGCGCCTGAACCCCCAGCCCGAGCAGCAGCCGGCCGCCCGAGAGCTGCTGCAGCGTCGCCGCCTGCAACGCCATCGTCACGGCGGAGCGGGACCACACGCCGACGACGCCCGTCGCGATCCCGATCCGCTCCGTCTGCAGCGCGGCGGCGGTCGCAGGGCCGAACGAGTCTGCGAACGTGATCTCGGGGAACCACGCCGTCCGGAAGTTGGCGCGATCGGCCCGCTGCGCGACGTCGATTGCGAGCGACGCCGGCAGTGCCGTCAGGAGCAGCCCGATCCGCCGGTCGTCCGCCACGCCGCGACGATAGTGACAGGCGCGCGAGAGCGTCAACGGCACGCGTGACGGTTGCACAGGCCCGGTTGTCCGAACGACCGCGGACGGTGACACTCTCACGGTGCGGATCGCTGTCGTCGGCGGCGGAATCGGAGGCCTGACGGCCGCTGTCGCGTTGCTGCGCGCCGGCGCCGACGTGACGGTGTTCGAGCAGGTCTCCGGGCTGCTGCCGGTCGGAGCGTCGCTGCAGCTCGGCCCGAACGCGACGCGTCTGCTCCGCGAGCTCGATCTCCTGGAGCCGCTGCGCGCCGTCGCATCGCGTCCAGAGGCGGTCGACCTCCTGCGCTGGGACGACGGGACGCTGCTGCTCCACGTCGAGCACGGCGACGCGGCAGAACTCCACTTCGGTACGCCGCAGCTCGACTTCTTCCGCCCGGATCTGCATCGCGTGCTCGTGGCCGCGTTGCCGCCGGGCGTGCTTCGGCTCGGCGCGCGCGTCGTCGCCGCGGACGATGACGGCGTCGTCCTCGACGGAGGCGAGCGTGTGGCTGCGGACGGCGTCGTCGCCGCCGACGGCATTCGCTCGCCGCTCAGGCAGCTGCTCGTGGGCCGTGAGGAGCCGACGTTCTCGGGCACCGTCGTCTATCGCGGCGTCATCCCGCGCGCGGCCGCCGGCGACCTCCATCCCGACGGCACGAACCGTTACTGGATCGGCCCGTACCGCCACGGCGTCTCGTACTGGATCTCACGCGGCGAGCTCCTCGCCCTCAACCTGGGCGTGCAGCAGGCCGACTGGAGCGAGGAGTCGTGGACGCGCGAGGTCCCGGCGGAGGAGGCGGACGCCTACCTCGACGGCTGGGACGACGCGTTGCGCGAGCGGGTGCGCCGCTGCGGGACAGTCCTGCGCGGCGGCGTGTTCGTGCGGCAGCCGATCGACCGCTGGACCTACGGACGGGTCACGCTGCTCGGAGACGCCGCGCACGCGATGGAGCCGTTCCAGGCCCAGGGCGCGGCGCAGGCCGTCGAGGACGCCTACGTGCTCGGCGCGTGCGTCGCCGGCTGCGCGGGCGACGTGGAGACGGCGTTCCGGCGCTACGAGCGGATCCGCATGGACCGCGCCGTCGAGCTGCAGGCGCAGGCCCGCGACGCGGGCTTCGAGTTCTTCCTCGAGGACGGGCCGGCGCAGCGCGAACGGGACGAGCGGTTCCGCCGGCTGCCCGACACGCAGCCGTTCGGCACGCGCCAGCGGGTCTGGGAATACGACGTCCGGGCTGCGCTCACGGAGGCGTCGACCGCGACTCCCTGAGGGCATCATGGGGCCGTGTCGAGCCCCCGTGGCTTTCCGGAACCTGCACTGGCGCTCGTCGGCCGGGCCGACGAGCTGTCGCGGATCGAGGAGCTGATCGCCGGAGAAGGCGTCCGCCTCGTGACGCTGACCGGGCCCGGCGGAGTCGGAAAGACATTTCTCGCGCAACACGCCGCTGCTGCGCTGGAACCGCTGCTCCCGGATGGGATCGTCTTCGTCGCGCTCGGATCGCTCGAGTCGGCCGCCGAGGTGCTGCCCGCGGTCGCGCGCAGCATCGGGCTCCGCGAATCCGGCGCGCGGACGCTCGAAGCGCAGCTCGTCGCGACGCTCGCCGACCGCAGCACGCTGCTCGTGCTCGACAACTTCGAGCACGTCGCAGTCGCCGCGTCGGCCGTCTCCGACCTGCTCGCGGCCTGCCCGCGCGTTCGCGTGCTGACCACGAGCCGGTCGAGCCTGCGGATCGCAGGCGAGCACGAGCTGCCGGTGCCCCCGCTCGCCCTCGACGAAGCGGTCGAGCTGCTCGTCGAGCGCGCACGCGCCGTCGCGCCGAGCTTCGAGCTTTCGGGTGAGAACGAGGAGTCCGTGACGGAGCTCTGCCGGCGGTTGGATTGCCTTCCGCTCGCGATCGAGCTGGCAGCCGCCCGCGCAAAGCTTCTCTCCCCGGCAGAGATCCTCGAGCGCGCCGCCAGTCCGCTCGCGTTCCTCACGAGCGGCCGGCGCGACGCGCCCGAGCGGCAGCGCACGCTGCGCGCGACGATCGACTGGAGCTATGCGTTGCTGGACGCCCGCGAGCGCGCTGCGTTCCGCGGTCTTGCCGTGTTCGCTCGGGGCTGCACGCTCGCGGCGGCCACGCTCGTCGCCGGAGCGGACGTCGACACACTCGACTCGCTCGTCGACAAGAGCCTCGTTCGCCGCTCGGTGGCGGCCGGCTCGACCCGCGTCAGCTTGCTCGAGACGATCCGCGAGTTCGCGCACGATGCGCTCGTCGAGAACGGCGACTGGGACGAACGCACGGACTTGCATGCGTCCTATTTCCTCGAGCTCGCGCGGACGCTCGAGCCGGAGCTCTCGTCGCCGCGGGCACTCGCGATCCTCGAGCGCATCGATGCCGAGTACGACAACCTGCTCGTGGCGCTGGCGCGACTGCTCGAGGCGCGGGACGTCAGGGCGGTAGAGCTCGCCGCCGCAAGCTGGCGCCTGTGGTATCTGCGCGGGCGCATCAGCGAAGGACGCCGGTGGCTCGGCCGCGTCCTCGACGCACCGATCGGCGCACCGGGTTCGGTTCGTGCACGCGCCGCAGTGGGCGCCGCGACGCTGGCGCTGCACCAGGCGGACTACGAGATCGCCGCGTCGCTCGCCGCAGACGCGCTCGCGTTTGCACGGGAGGGGGGTCACGACGCGATCGCCTGCGCGGCCGTGCGAACGCTCGCGCTCGTTGCGCGGGATCAGGGCGAGCACGCGACCGCGCGCTCGCTGGCGCGGCAGGCCGTCGACGAGGCGAAGGCAATCGGCGACGACTACCAGCGGGCGCTTGCGCTGTCGTGTCTCGCGCGGGTCGAGTTCTTCGCGGGGGCGAATCGCGCGTCGTTGCGGCTGCACGCAGAGGCCGAGCAGCTCTTCGAGCAGCACGGGAATCCCGGCGAGCTCGCGGCCGAGCGCCTGTTTCTCGGCTTCTGCCGAATCGCGGAGTCCGACTTCGACGGCGCCGCGCCGCTGTTCGAGGAGGCGCTCGAGAACGCGGCTCGGCTCGACGATCGCTGGCAGACGGCGCTTGCACTCGGAGGGTTGCTGCGCGTGGCTGCGGCGCGCGGTGACGTCGCGCGGGCGATCGACCATGCGGCCGACGCACTCGCGATCTGCACGGCGATCGACGAGAGGTTCCTCGCGGCCATGTGCATCGTCGGGCTCGCGGATGCTCTGCAGCCCGGCGTGCGCACGGCACGGCTGCTGGGCGGCGCCGATGCGCTCCGGATGGGCGTCGGCGCCAAGTGGCCGATGCTCCTCGCGAAGGAGTACCGGCGGGCGATCGAAGCCGCCCGCGAGTCACTGGCACCCGACGCCTTCGCGGTGGCCTTCACCGAAGGGCGGGCGCTCACGCTCCACGCTGCGCTCGGCGAGGTCGAAGCCAGCCGGCGGGCCTCGAAGCCCGACCTGACGGCGCGCGAGGTCGAGGTCCTCCGCCTCGTCGCCCGCGGCCTGACGAACCAGCAGGTCGCGGCGGAGCTCGTCGTCAGCGAACGGACCGTCCATGCCCACCTGCGCTCGATGTACAAGAAGCTCGCGATCGGCTCGCGCAGTGCCGCGACGCGGTACGCGCTCGAGCACGGCCTCAACTAGACGGTTCGAAGATCGGCAGTTCTGCCGATAGCGCCCGGCCTCTGCCGACCCTATCGTGATCCGATCATGGCGGTCGCGGTCGCGAGGGCGCTCGAGCAGCCGGTGGGAGCCGAGCTCTGGCGGCTCTGCCCTGCGGTGATGCTGCCCTCCGGCTCGCGCCGCGCCGCGGGCGAGCTGCCTGCCGCCCGCCTCTTCGTCGTCGACGAGGGCATCGTCCTCGTCCGCTCGTTCGGCGGCGTCGGCGAGCGGAGCATGATCCTCGGCCGCTGCGGGCCCGGGTCGATCGTGCCTGCGCCGGCGGCGAACGAGTACCTGCAGGCGCTGACGGACGCATGGATGACGGCGGTGCCGCAGGCTGCCTGGCGTCGCTTCCTCGCCGTCCCCGAGATCGCCGAGCGGCTCATCGCGGGCTTGGAGGAGACGCTCCTACGTCAACGCGAGGCAGCGCGGTCGCTTGCCGCGATCAGAAACACGGATCGCGTCCGGCGGCAGCTGCTGGAGCTCGCTCGCGAGCACGGTCGGGTGTGCCGCGACGGCATCCGCATCGACCTGCCGCTGACGCACGACCTCATCTCGGACATGGTCGGCTGCGCGCGGGAGACCGTCACGCGGGCGTTCGACGAGCTGCAGCGCGAAGGGTTCGTCGAGCGACGCGGCACGTCGTACCAGCTCCGTGTCGCCCCAGAGGCGCTCTCCGCGTGACGACTACTCGGACCAGGGCGTCGTGAGCTCGTCGCCGTCCGGCTTGAACGTCTTCGTCCCCGACGGCATGCACGCGATCCATTCGACCGCGACGCCCTCGTCTGCCTTCAGCTCGTGCACGACGCCGGCCGGCGCAAAGAGCGTGTCGCCCGGTGCGAACTGGTGGCTCGTCCCGTCCTCTTCGACGAACCTGCCCGTGCCGGAGACGATGACGACGACCTCCTCGTGGTCGTGCTTGTGCACCGGCGGGCCCCCGCCCGGCGCGACGCGCGTTCGCCAGACCATCACTTCGCGTGCGCCGCGGCTCGGCGTCGCGAGGCCCTGCATGAAGTTCCCGAAGCGCTCGAAGGCCGGGACGTCGGTGTCGCGCGCAATCGGCATCGTCGGCGCGAATGTACCGCCCGTCGGCGGCGCGGTGAAGCAACCGTGTGACGGCTGCACATCAGGGTGGAACTCCCAGACAACTGTTGGTACGACATCGCAAAGTTCATCCGCGGAAGGGGGCGTCACCGAATGAGGAATCGTCGGCTCAAGGGTGTCGCGTCGGTTGCCGTCGCTCTGACCGTTGCCCTGGCGGCGGTCACCGCTGCCCAGGCCCGGCGCGCTGCCGACACGATCAAGATCGGCTCGATCACGATCCTGACTGGGCCGAGCGCGACGATCGGCGTCGAGACGGCGCGCGGCGCGCAGTTCATGGTCGATTACCTGAACAAGCGAGGCGGCGCGCTCGGTCAGAAGTTCGAGCTCGAGTCGGCGGACGACGCGAACAATCCGCAGCTCGCGGTTCAGGCAGCGACGCAGCTGATCCAGCAGGACCACGTCGTCGCGATCGCCGGCCCGACGAACTCAGTCTCCGGCATCGCGATCCAGCCGCTGCTCGCACAGGCCTCGATCCCGGCCGTCGCCTACCAGTCGGGAGCGGAGCAGCTCACGGCGACGGGCAGCCCGTGGCAGTTCCGCTCGAACACGACGCTGCCGCATCACTTCGAGGCGCTCACGAGCTACTTCGCGAAGTTCAAGCATGCAAAGCGGTTCGCGTTCATCGGCTGGAACCTCGCGGCAGGGCAGTCGTCGCTGCAGGGCACGCAGTACGCGGTCGCGCACACGGCGGGAACGTCGCTCGTCTTCCAGACGACGCTGCCGTTGACGACGCAGGATTTCTCCGGCGTCATCTCGCAGGCAAAGTCGGCGAACCCCGATGTCGTCCTGGTCGGCGCTCCGATGCCGTTTGCCGGGGTGTTGGCGAAGCAGATCCGCGAGTCCGGCTGGAATGTCGCAATCGGCGCGACGGGCGACTTCGTGACGACGGACTTCGGCCAGTTCCTCGGCCCTGCGGCGAACGGACTGATCATGACCGACACCGGGCATTACAAGTGTGCGTTGAAGCGGAAGGTCGGCAAGCCATGGGTGACCGCGTGGCAGAAGCAGTTCCATCGCCCGCCGGGCGCGAACGAGATCGCCGGCGCGGACGCGATCGGCGTCATCGCCGCGGCGATCCGCAAGGCGCGCTCGACGGACGGGCAGAAGATGGTCGACGCGCTCCATCGAATGTCGTACAACGGCATCCGTTTCGCGGAGCAGTGGGACGCCAAGGGCAACCTCAAGCACACGCCGATCCCGATCGTCGTGTGGGCGAAGAACGGAACGCAGCTGAACAACGTGATGTGCGACGTCCAGCCGGTCGTCCATCTGAAGAAGCCGTAGGGACGCTTCGCGGGCTCCGGCATGGCCGGAGCCCGCTTCCTCCATGACGCTCGGCGACCTTCCACAGCAGATCGTCTTCGGGCTCGGGCTCGGGGCGATCTACGCACTCGTCGCGATCGGGTTCAGCCTCATCTATCGGACGATGGGCCTGCTCAGCTTCGTGCACCCGCAATTCGTGATGCTGGGCTCCGTCTTCGGTTACACGGCGCTCGTCAAGCTCCACCTCGAGCTCTGGGAAGCGGCGGTGCCCGTCGGTGTCGCGACGGCGGTCGCATCCGTCGCCGTCGACCAGGTCGGGCTACGGCCGATCCGCAGACGTGGCGGGAGCGAGATCGCGATGATCCTCGCGACCGTCGCGTGGGGGATCGTGCTGGTCGAGCTCGTCCGGCAGCAGTGGGCGTACGGGCCGAGCGCGCTCAACCTCCGCAGCGGCGCAAGGCCGCCGTTCCACGTCTTCGGCGTCGAGGTGAGGTGGGACACCGTCGGGACACTGGCCACGGCAGCGGTCCTCGCCGCTGCGCTCGCGCTCTTTCTCCGTCGTACGACCGCCGGACGCGCGCTGCGTGCCGTCGGTGAGAGCAGCCGAACGGCGTCGCTGATGGGCATCGACGTCGAACGTACGCTCGCGCTCGCGGCCGGGATCAGCGGCTTCCTCGGCGGCGTCGCCGGTCTGCTCGTCGGTTACCTCTTCTCCGCCGGCATCGCGACTGGGTCGATCGGCGTCAAGGCGCTCGCTGCAGCGGTGATCGGCGGCTTCGGCAACGTGCCCGGCGCGATCGCCGGCGGCCTGCTGCTCGGAGTGTTCGACAACCTCGTCGCGACCGACGTCTCCGCAAGCTGGCGCGACGCAATCGTCTACGGGCTGATCATCGTCGTGCTCCTGTTCCGCGCGGGCACCGTCGTCGGAAGGCGGTTCCTTGTCCGCGCCTGAAGTGCCGGTCGTCCGCGTCGGAGCACGGCGACGGCTCGACAGGCGCCGCGCAGCGACATGGTCGCTGACGCTCGTCGCGGTCGTCGTGCTGTACGCGCTCGCGCCGATCTACGGCGGCACGTACTTCCTCTCGTTCCTCGTCGACGTGGTCATCCTCGGCCTGGCCGCGCTCGGGCTGCAGCACCAGGTCGGCGACGCCGGCGTCTTGAACCTCGGGCAGGCTGCCTTCTTCGGGCTCGGCGCCTACGGCGGCGTCTGGGTCCTCCAGCACTGGCACTGGACGACGCTCGGTGCGTTCGCGGCCGCGGTCGTCGTTGCGCTGGCGGGCGCGGTGGTCATGGCGCCGCTTCTGCGCCTGCGAGGCGTGTACTTCGCGATGGCGTCGTTCGCGTTCGGCGCGATGATGTTCGAGATCTTCGGACAAGCGGTCGGCCTGACGGGCGGCGAGAACGGCCTCTACCTCATCCCGCCGCCGAAGCTGCTCGGTCACCAGTTGCTCGGCAACCGCGACTCGTACCTGTTCGTGCTCACGGTCGCGCTCGTCTGCTACGGGCTGCTCGCGCTCGTCGCGAGATCCGGATACGGATTGTCGCTGCACGCAGTTCGACAGAGCGAGAACGGTGCGCGCGCATCGGGAGTCAATGTTGCGCGGATGCGCTTCCTCGCGCTCGCGCTCGGCGTCGTCCCGCCGGCGGTCGCGGGCGTGATGTACGCCCAGGTGCACGGCATCGTGCAGGCGACTGTCTTCGACCAGAACCAGTCCGTCTCGTTGATCACGATGGTGATCGTCGGCGGCGTCGCGAGCCGCTGGGGCGCATTTGCAGGCGCGCTGCTCGCGCAGTACGTCGCCGTCTACCTGCAGTCGATCGCCGTGTACCGGTTTCTGCTCTACGGCGCGCTCATCGCACTGCTGATGATCGTCCTCCCGGGCGGGATCGCGAGTATCGGCGGCGTCGTACGGAGCATCGCTCGAAGGGTGCGCGCATGACACTTCTCGAGCTCCATCAGGTGACGCGGTCGTTCGGTCGCGTCACGGCCGTCGACGCAGTGACGACGACTGTGGAGGAGGGGGAGATCCGCGGATTGATCGGCCCGAACGGCGCAGGGAAGACGACGCTCGTCAACCTTCTCTCGGGCTTTCTCGCGCCGACGCGCGGCCGCATCGCGCTCGCCGGGTCGCCGATCGACGCGCAGCCCGCGCACGCGCGGGTCCGTCACGGGATCGGGCGTACGTTTCAGACACCGCAGCTCTGTCCCGCGATGTCGACGCTCGACAACATCGTCATCGGCGCCCATCAACGCCTGGCGACGGCACGGTTCAGGAATCTCCTGTCGCGCGGCCGGCGGTCGACGCTCGCCGAACTGCGTGAAGAGGCGGCCCGCGTCGGCGGCGAGGTCGGACTGGGTGCACTTCTCGACATCCCGGCGGGCGCCCTCTCGTACGGGCACATGCGCTTGACCGAGATCGCGCGCGCGTTGCTGTCGAGGCCGCGCCTTCTTCTGCTCGACGAGCCGGTCGCGGGCATGAACGAGAGCGAGTCGTCTGCCGTTGCCGACATCGTCCGCGGCCTTCGCGCCCGCGGGACCACTGTTCTCGTCATCGAGCACGACATGCCGTTCGTCATGGGTCTGTGCGACCGCATCACGGTTCTCGACCACGGCACGTTGATCTCGGAGGGAACGCCCCTCGAGGTGCAGCACGACGCGCGGGTCGAAGAGGTCTACCTCGGCACGCTGGGAGACGCGCAGTGAGCGGCGCCGCGCCGCTGCTCGAGGTGGACGAGCTCGTCACCGGCTACAGACAGCTGCGCGTCGTCCAGGGCGTTTCGTTCCGTCTGGCCCGCGACGAGATCCTCGCCGTGATCGGAGCGAACGGCGTCGGCAAGACGACGCTGCTCAACGCGCTCGTCGGGCAGCTGCCCATCTGGTCGGGTCGGGTGCAGCTCGACGGCGAGCCGGTGCGGCGCCGGAAGCCGCACGACGTCGTTCGCGGCGGCATCGCGCTCGTGCCCGAGGGGCGCCATGTCTTCGCGACGTTGACCGTGGACGAGAACCTTCGGGTCGGCGCGCACACGCGAAACGTGCGGCACGAGGTCGAGGAGGATCTCGAACGCTGGTACGGCACGTTCCCCCAGCTCCGTGCGCTGCGCCGGCGACCCGCGGGTCAGCTCTCGGGTGGCGAGCAGCAGATGCTTGCACTCGCACGCGCGCTGATGAGCCGTCCGCGGGTCGTCCTCCTCGACGAGCCGTCGCTCGGCCTGGCGCCGAAGGTGATCGGGGCCGTGTTCGAATTCGTGCGCACGATTCGCGCCGAGGGCACCGCGGTCGTGCTCGTCGAGCAGAACGCCAAGCTGGCACTCGACACGGCCGACCGCGCGCTCGTCATGCAGCGCGGCCGCGTCGCGCTCGAGGGGCCTGCCGCGCGTCTCGCCGAGGACGAGCGCGTGCGTGACGTGTACCTGGGCCGCCGTGAGACATCCGTCACACGAGACGACTCGCGGCCGACCCTAGAGTCGGGAGAGCAATGAAAGAGTTCGATGTCGTCGTTCTGGGCGCGGGTCTGTCGGGCGGACTCCCGGCCGCCGCGTATCTCCAGAAGGCGGGTGCGCGGGTCGCGCTCGTCGAGCAGGCGATCGATGCCGGGCGCTTCTATCTCTCGTACGACCTCCTTCCGGGTGCGCGCTTCGACCACTCGCCCGTCAACTTCTCCGGCCTCTCGCCGGCGATCGGCGATCTCGAGCTCGAGTCGTTCGGTTACTCGCTCCGGCTGCCCGAGGTGACGTTCGCCGCGCTCGACGCGTCCGGCGCGAGCGCGGTCTTCTACGGCGATCCGGCGCGGACGCACGCGCAGCTCGCCCGGCATTCCCAGGCCGACGCCGACCAGCTCGCGGCGCTCTTCGCCCGGCTCGGCCCGCGCGCGTCACGCCTCTTGAAGTGCGCGATCTACACGCCGCACCCGAATCGCGGGGCGTACGACGAGGCGCTCGAGCTGTCCGCCTCGATCCTCGAGGTCGACCGAGCGACGCTCCTGCGCACGACCGGGACCGAGTTGCTCGAGTCGCTGTTCGAGAGCGACGCTGTCCGCCGCTTCCTCACAGCGTTGCCGGCGCTCAACCTCTTCGGCGACCTCCTCGAGCCAGGGCAGGGCGCGCTCACGTGGCTGTGGAGCCTCGCGCTGCGCGCGGCGGTCGCGCCCGCTGCGAACCAATCGCTCGTGAAGGCGCTCGAACGCGCCTTCGTCGCGGCAGGCGGCACCTTCATGCGCAACACCGTCGCGCACGAGCTCATCGTCGAGGCCGGGCACTGCGTCGGCGCCGTCGTCGCGCCGTTCGGCTCGACGAAGACGCAGACGCTGTGGGCGAACGGCGGCGTCGTCTCGAACCTCGGTGCGGCGCAAAC
>DATCJJ010000123.1:0-11249 GCA_036562845.1 Gaiellaceae bacterium
CGCTCGGCGACCATCGTCTTGATCTCCTCGTACTTGCGCGGGTGCAGCGTCTGGAACGCGAGGTCCTCGAGCTCCCACTTGAGCGCGTGGATGCCGAGCCGGTGCGCGAGCGGCGCGTAGACCTCGAGCGTCTCCTTCGCCTTCTGGATCTGCTTCTGCTTGCCGAGGTACTCGATCGTCCGCATGTTGTGCAGGCGGTCGGCGAGCTTGATGAGGATCACGCGGACGTCCTCGGACATCGCGACGACCATCTTCCGGTAGTTCTCGGCCTCCGCCTGCTCGCGGCTCTGGAACTGGATCCGCGTCAGCTTCGTGACGCCTTCGACGAGCTTCGCGACCTCGTCCCCGAACTCGGCGCGGACGTCGTTGATGTCGGACTCGGTGTCCTCGACGACGTCGTGGAGGAGCGCCGCGGCGAGCGTCTGCTCGTCGAGGCGCAGCTCCGCACAGATCTTGGCGACGCCGACGGGATGCAGGATGAACGGCTCCCCCGAGCGGCGCTGCTGTCCCTCGTGCGCGTTGACCGCCCAGCGGAACGCGCGTGCGATCAGGTCGCGATCGACCTCGATGTCGTAGCCGGCGACCTCGGCGAGCAGCTCGTCGAGAAGCCCCTGATGCCGCTCACCTGTCTCGATCGTCGCCATTTCCTCAGTGTACTCCCGCCCTTTTTCCTCGCATCCGTGCGGAAGGAACGCTCGTTCACCCACCGAAGTGACGGTTCCCATGCTTCGACTTCGCCGACGGAATTCCCGCAAGGTCGCGAAGCTCGCGCGCGCGCTCGCCGCACTCGACGAGCAGGCAGCGGCCGGACGCCCCACGCCGAAGCGCGTGGCGCGGCTCAGCCTCAACGCGTAGCGGTAGCGTCTCGCAGGTGGCGTCGTACTACGCGGTCGCGGAGCGCGACCATGACCTCCAGAACCCGACGAGCCCGGAGAAGATCCGCCAGCTCGGCGAGCTCCTCCGACTCGGCCCCGAGAGGCGTGTGCTCGACGTTGCGTGCGGCATGGGTGGGCCGGCGATGTTGCTCGCGGCGACCTTCGGCTGCCGGATCCTCGGCGTCGAGCGCTCGCCGGAGTTCGTCGCGTGGGGACGCGAGCGGATCGAGGCGGCCGGGCTCCGCGACCGCATCGAGATCGTCGAGGGGGACGCGAGGGCGTATCCGCTCGAGTCGGAGGCCTGGGACGCGGCGCTTTGCCTCGGCGCGACGTTCGTCTTCGACGACCTCGACGGGACGCTCGACGCGCTGGTGCCGACCGTGCGGCACGGCGGGACCGTCGCGGTCGGCGAGCCGTACTGGCGTGAGTGGCCGCTGCGGCGCGACGTCGACGACATGGGCTACGTCCCGATGGGCGAGACGATCGAGCGCATCGAGCGGCACGGGCTCGCGCTGACCGGGCTCATCGCCGCGTCGGTCGACGACTGGGACCGCTACGAATCGCTCCATTGGCGTGCGCTCGAGGAGTACCTGGCCGAGCACGACGATCCCGAGATCCGCGCCCGCCACGAGCACGACCGTGACGCCTACCTCCGCTGGCAGCGGGAGCTGATGGGCTGGGCGATCTTCGTCGGCCGCCGCCGCTAGGCGCTACGGCGCCGGACAGAGCTCGCGGTCGTCGTCCACCGGCGCGGCGTCGCTGCCGCGCGGCGGGAAGCTGCGCTTGAACGTGAACGCGTCCGGCGAGGGGCCGATCGCGCGGAGCAGCGTCAGGCGCGCCTCGGCGTCGCCCACGCTCGGGAACGTCCCTGCCTCGATCCACCAGAGCGCGAGTGTCGCCTCGTCGTCGCGGGTGAAGAACTCCCGCCGCCGCCGCAGCACCTCGACGTGGAGCGCGTCGCGATACGCAAACTCCCGCAGCGCGTCGAGCGTCGCCCAGACGGAGAGGTTGACGATCATCTCGGCGTCGTCGAACACCCGCACCGCCGTGGCATCGCCGTCGTCCGTCTGCAGGCGCCACACGAACCCCGGCGCCGCATCGGCGGCGGCGTTGACGCGCTCGAGCCGCTCGACAAATGGGCGGAGCCGCACGGAGCCGAGGGGCTCGAGCAGCCGCGACACGTTCACCTGTGCGAGGTGGAACCGCACGATGCCGATGCTACGCGGCGCGGGCCAGCACCGGTTCGTGCTCGAGCAGCGCACGGAAGCGCTCCGACTCGAGCAGGTGCCGCTTGGCGAGGCCCGCGTCGTCGAGCTCGAGCTCCGCGAAGACGACCGCCGCCTCGAAGTCGCGGGCTGCGGCCGGCTTCTTCCACTCTGCGACGAGCCAGTCGCGCAGCTCGTCGAAGCGCGCGGCCGCCGTGAACACGCGCCGCACGACGAGCTGCGGCGACACCGTGCCGTTCCACCGGTTCTCGCTCAGGCGGAAGGCGACGTCGCGGCGCCCCGCAACGCGGTACGACTCGAGCCGGCCGCCCGCACCGAAGTGGATTGCGCTGCCGGCGTCGGCGCCGTCCCGCCGGACGCGGTAGCGCAGATGCCTGCCCTCACCCACCGTCGCGACGTCGCCGAGCTCGCAGCCCGGCGCGAGCAGCATCACCTCGGGGTTGCCGAGCCCGAACGGCGCGAGCCGCGCCAGCTCCGCACAGAGCTCGAGTGTCAGCCGCGTCCCGCGCGGGACGATGGCGTCGATCTGCAGGCGCGGCGAAAGCTCCTCCTCGCTGAGGATGCCCTCCGCATACGCGGTCCATTGCTCCACGAACGCCTCGTACGCCTCCGGCTTGAGCGAGAGCCCGGCGGCGGCCTTGTGCCCACCCCACCGTTCGAGCGCACCCGCGCTGTGCGCGAGGCTCGCGTGGAGGTCGAACGAGGGGATCGAACGGCCGGAGCCCTTCCACTCGTCGTCCTTCGCCGACAGCACGATCACCGGCCGGTTGAAGCGCTCGACGAGACGCGACGCGACGATGCCGACCACGCCCTCGTTCCAGTCGCCGTGGACAGCGTAGGCGCGGCGCGCCTGATGCTCCGGGCTCCACGACTCGACCTGTGCGACGGCCTCACGGAAGATCCGCTGCTCGACCGCCTGCCGCTCGCGGTTCAGCTCCTCCAGCGTGTCTGCAAGCCGTCGCGCATCGTCCTTGTCGTCGGTCAGCAGGAGCTCGAGCGCGGCGCGCGGATGCCCGAGCCGGCCGGCGGCATTGATCCGCGGCCCGAGCCGGAACCCGCACGCGCCGGCGTCGACGGTCGCCGGATCGACTCCGGCGGCGCGCATCAGCGCCTGCAGACCGGGCTTCTGCGTCCGAGCGAGCGCGCGCAGCCCGGCGACGGCGAGCGCGCGGTTCTCGTCGAGCAGCGGGACGACGTCGGCGATCGTCGCGAGGGCGACGAGGTCGAGGTGCCGCTTCGGCACGTCGGAGTCGACGCCGAAGAGCGCCTGCCCGAGCTTGTAGACGACCCCTGTGCCGCAGAGCTCCGGGAACGGGTACTCGGACGGCCGCGTCGCCACGATCGGGCAATCCGGCAGCGTCTCCGCCGGACGGTGGTGGTCGGTGACGATCACCTCGAGCCCCCGGGCCTTCGCCTCCGCCACCTCTTCGACGGCCGTGATCCCGCAGTCGACGGTGAGGACGAGCCCGCAGCCCTCGTCGGCCAGGCGGCCGAGCGTGTCGCGGCTGACGCCGTAGCCTTCCTCGAAGCGGCTCGGGAGGTGCCAGTCGACGTCCGCACCGAGCTCCCGCAGGAGCAGGACGGCAAGCGCGGTTGCGCTGATGCCGTCCACGTCGTAGTCGCCGTGGACGCAGATGCGGCGGCCGCCGGCGATCGCGGCGCGGATGCGCTCACACGCGAGCCCCATGTCGCCGAGCAGGAAGGGGTCGTGCGGCGCCTGGTCGCCGGCGAGGAACGCCTGCGCGGCGGCCGCGTCGGTGTACCCGCGCCGGACGAGTACGCCTGCCGTCAGCTCGCTGATTCCAAGCGACTGGGCAAGTTCGACCTGCACCCGGTGCGGAGACGGACTGATCGTCCAGGTCCCCTCGTGCATCGTGCAGCCACGCTACGGTCACGGTCGGACGGACATGCGCGACCTGTTCCTGCTCGACCCGGAGGTCACGTACCTCAACCACGGCTCGTTCGGGGCGTGCCCGCGGCCCGTCTTCGAGGCCTACCAGCGCCGGCAGCGCGAGCTGGAGCGCGAGCCGGTCGAGTTCATCATCCGGCGGCTCCCCGACCTTCTCGCCGAGTCACGCGCGGCGCTCGGCGCCTACGTCGGGGCCTCGCCGGCCGACCTGACGTTCGTGCCGAACGCCGGCACGGGGGTCAACATGGCCGCGCGCGCCGTCGGCCTCGCCGCGGGCGACGAGGTGCTCGCAACCGACCTCGAGTACGGGGCGTTGAACTTCACGTGGGAGTGGGTCTGCGGGCGCGCGGAGGCGAGCTACGTGCGCGCGCCGTGGAGCGAGCTCTTCGACCACGTGACCGAGCGGACGCGCGTGCTCTATCTCTCGCACATCACCTCCGAGACCGCGCTCGAGCTGCCGGTGGCGGAGCTCGTCGCGCGCGGCCGCGCGCTCGGGCTCGTGACGATCGTCGACGGCGCACATGCGCCCGGCCACGTGCCGCTCGACATCAGCGCGATCGGCGCGGACTTCTACGCCGGCAACTGTCACAAATGGTTGTGCGCGCCAAAGGGAGCCGCCTTTCTCTGGGTCGCGCCCGAGTGGCAGGATCGGGTCGACGGGACGATCGTCTCGTGGGGGTACAGCGACGACCGCGGCACGTTCCTCGACCGGACGCAGCTTCAGGGAACGCGCGACTCGTCGGCCTATCTCACGGTGCCGGATGCGATCGCGTTCGTGCGGGAGCACGACGACGCTGCGCGCTGCGTCGCGCTCGCACGCGACGCACGCCGCCGTTTGTGCGAGCTGCTCGAGCGGGAGCCGATTGCACCGGAGCCGATGGTGCGACGCATGGCGTCGTTCCGCGTCCCCGGCGACGCCTTTGCGCTCCAGCGCGCGCTGTGGGACGAGCATCGCATCGAGATCCCGGCGATGCGCGACGACCTGATGCGGATCTCGGTCGCGATGTACACGGAGGAGGAGGACGTCGAGCGGCTGCTCGACGCCCTCCCCGCTGCGCTCAGAACTTCCCGCAGCCCTGCGTGATCGTCAGTCCGACGAGCGGCCGGAGCTCCGCGCCGCTCTTCAGCGCACCGAGCGTCGTGGTGGTCGGGTTCCAGAACCCGACGCCGTAGATCGCGGCATGTGCACCGAGGATCTGCCAGTCCTTCGTCGGGGCCGCGCAGTGGTTCATGAAGCCGTTGCGCGCCTTCACGAGCGCCTTGTGAATCGTCGCGTTCGCGGTCATGCACGACGTCGACGGCATGTACGCGTTCATGTACGTGTTCGTCGGGATGTCGTAGAGCTGGAAGACGAGCTCGCCGTTCGACGCCATCCGGTAGCGCTCGATCACGACGTCGTCCATCTTCCAGACCTGCTTCTGGAACGCCGTCGTTCGGGCGGCGGTGATCCGTGACGGCGCCGTCAGCTTCGCGATGTCGCCGATCGTCGTCGTCTTCGGATTCCAGTTGATCCCCTTGGTGTCGACGAGGGTCATCTGCTTCCACAGGGTTCCCCCGCACTGAGGGCCGGGCGCGGCCGCGCCGGCCTGGGCGGCGAAAGCGGCGGTGAGCGTCACCGCTGCTGCTGCCAGTACGACTCGCATATTCATCCCTCCAATGGCTCGATCGAGCCGCAGCGTGTGAATCATCGGCCTTGGGGCGGACGAAGGCTACCCCTCTTTTGGGAGCTTCACGCCGAGAATGCTCAGGAGGACGAGCAGCCCGATCCCGACGATCCAGAGCGTGATCACGAGGCGGGGCCGCTTCGTCTCCTGGAGCTGCTGCCAGGCGACCTTCCCCCAGAGGATCAGGAGGCCCGCCGCGGCGGTGAACCCGATGACGATCACCGGGGCGAGATAGACGGCCCGCTCGAGCGGCCAGCCCATGAGAACCGCCGTCACGGCGACCATCGCCGCGACCGCGAGCGCGGCAACCGGGAGCCTGAGTGCGCGCACGGGGCCAGGGTACGCTTCGGCCGGTGGACGGCGCCGCGAACTACGAGTCCGGCGACGACTACGTCGTCGAGTTCCTCGGGTACCGGTTCAGCTTCAACGCCGAGGACTTCGAGCAGCGCGTGACGGCAGCCGCCGTCAAGCTCGGCCTCATCGGAGGGAACGAGCTCGACGACGACGAGACGGCCGACCTGGTCGAGCTCGTCGAGCGCGACGCCATCGAGGAGCCGCGAAGCGAGCTCGGCCGCTATCTCGTTCGACACTGGCAGGAGCTCTCCCTCGTGCAGGGCGAGGAGCTCATCTACTGGCTGAAGAAGCTCGTCTTCCGCGGCGCGTGGCTCGACCAGCGCGTGAAGGAGGGCAAGCTCGAGGTCGAGTTCGACGAGACGGACGCGGACTTCGCGTACCACGATCCGGCCGGCGGGCGCGCGCTGCTCGAGCTGCTCCCGACGCCGAGCTGGCACGACCTCCAGTACCGGCGGTGATGCGCGCACCACGGTGGTACGCGCTCGTCGGGCCGGCGTACCTCGCCGCGCTCCTCGCGGTCGATACGCAGGTCGGCCGCGGCGGGCAGTACGCACTCGGTGCGCTGACGTGGCTCGTGCTGCTCGGTGCCTTGCTCCCGCTTGCGCCGCTCGCACGTGCGCAAGCGCTCGGCGTCGTCGCGTTCGCGACGATCGGCGAGGTGACCGGGTCGCTCATCTGGGGCGTCTACCGCTATCGACTGCACAACCTCCCGCTCTTCATCCCGCCTGCGCACGGGCTCGTGTACCTCAGCGGGCTCGCGCTCGTCGCGATCGTCCGGGCACGCGTGCTCGTGGGGTGCGCGGCGTGCGGCGCCGTCGCCTGGGGTGTCCTCGGCCTCGGCGTCCTGCCACGGCTCGACGTCGCCGGCGCGTTCGGGGTCCCGCTCCTTTGCGTGTTCCTCTGGCGCTCGCGCTCGCGCGCTGTCTACGCGGGCGTGTTCCTCGTCGTCGCGGCGCTCGAGCTGTACGGAACGTCGATCGGCGTCTGGCGCTGGGCGCACGACCTGCCCGGGCTCGGCATCCCCGACGGCAACCCGCCGTCCGGCGTGGCGTCGGGGTACGTCTGGTTCGACGTGATGGCGATGCTCGTCGCGCCGTGGCTCGTACACTTGAGCCGCGCGGCGATGGAGCCCGCCCTCAACCGCCGAGAACGGCTGATGGCTCCTACGGATACGAAGGAGCTCGCATGCCAGTCGTCCTCGCAGTCGCCGTCGGCGGCGCCGTCGGAGCAGCTGCCCGTTACGGCACAGACCAGCTGATCTCCACCCACGCGACGTTCCCCTGGAGCACGTTCGTCGTGAACATCGTCGGCTGCTTCCTCATCGGCTGGTTCTCGGAGGTGTTCGGCGACAGCTCCGATTGGCTGCGAAGCGGGATGATCGTCGGCCTCGTCGGCGGCTTCACGACGTTCTCCACCTTCGCGTACCAGGCGCTCGAGAACCACGCGGCGCTGTCGGCCGTCTACGTCAGCGCGAGCGTCGGGCTCGGCATCGCGGCCGTCGCGCTCGGCCGGGCTATCTGGGCAGGTTGAAGCCGAACGCCTCGAGCTTGTGCTCGGGGGACTTGCGCAGCTCGATCCGGCGGATGGTCCCGAGCGGGACGATCAGCGCATCGACGTCGTCCTCGTCCTCCGCGCGGACGTGGAGCGTGACCATCCCGGAGCCCGGCTCGGGGTCGAGCCGCTCGAGGACGAAGCGCGCACTGTCGACGAGCTCGACCTCGACGAGCGGCGTCTTGACGTCGTGCGCCTCCGCGAAGTCGGCGATCGCCTTCACGAGGCGCTCGACGAACGCCTCGTGCGGCCCTTCCGGCGTCGGCGTCCAGATGCCGCTGCTCACGCTCGCAGCGTACGTGACCGTTTCGTAGACTCGCGATCGTGGCGTACCCGGCCTAGTCGATCCCAACGTCATGTCCTTCGCCGTGGCTTCTGGCCTCGGCTGCTGAACGCTGGATCGACGAGGAGGGAAGACAGATGCTCTACGAGCCGACGAGGTTCGATGCCCTGATCGACGAGCCGTGGGTCCCGGCGCGCGTCGAGGACGCGATCGCCGCCATCGCCGCAGACGCCGACGCTGCGTTCGACCCGGCGACGCTCTGGCCCGCTCACGAGTGGGATGCGCGGGAGAAGCCGCTGCCGCTCTCCGGCCTGTACGTCGGCGCGGCCGGCGTGATCTGGGCACTGCATCAGCTCCAGGAACGGGGCCGTGCCGAGTCGTCGCACGACCTGGCCGCGGCGGTGCCGCGCGCGGTCGAGGTCGAGCGGGCGACGCCGGACTTCGCCGCCGACGAGCATTACCGTCCCGGCGCGCTCATGTCGGGGGAGACCGGAGCGCTGCTCGTCGCCTTCCGGCTGACCTCCGACCCGGCGCTCGCGGACGACCTGCACACGCTCGTTCGCAGCAACGTCGACAACCCGACGGACGACGTCAGCTGGGGAGCGCCCGGGACGCTCATTGCCGCGTTGGCGATGGGAGAATGGACGGGCGAGCACCGGTGGGACGAAGCTGCCCGCGAGTCGGCCGCCGCGCTCCGCGAGCGCCGCGGCGACGACGGTCTGTGGCGCCAGGACGACGATTACCGCGGCTTCAGCACGCTGCACGGCGTCGCGGGAAACACGCTCGCCCTGCTGCGCTTCGAACCGGACGGCGCCGTCGCGCGCGAGAGCGCGGCCGTTCTCTCGCGACATGCGTTCCGCGAGGACGGCCTCGCGAACTGGCCCGGCTCGCCGCGTCCGCAGCTCCCGCGGCCACGAGACGGCCGGATCTGCCTCCAGTGGTGCACCGGAGCGCCGGGCGTCGTCGCCGGCGCCTGGGAGTACCTCGACGAGGACCTCCTGCTCGGCGGCGCCGAGCTGATCTGGCGTGCGGGCGCCCACCAGGACGAGAAGGGCCACGGCCTCTGCCACGGCACCTCGGGCAACGGCTTCGCACTCCTCAAGGCGTTCGCTCGTACCGGCGACGAGCGCTGGCTCGTCCGCGCGCGCCGCTTCGCCGTCCACGCCCTCGCCCAGGCGGAGCGGATCGCCGCCACGAGCGGCCGCCGCCGCTACTCGCTCTTCAACGGCGACCTCGGCACCGCCCTCTTCGCCGCCGCCTGCCTCGACGCCGATCCTCGCTTCCCGATCGTCGACGTGATGTAGCGCAGACGGAAGCGTCAGAAGAGCTTCACGTCGTCCGGCGCGGCGACGCCGATGTGGGCCCGTCCGAGCGTCGTGATCGTCCGGCCTCGCGGCGTGCGCTGGATGAAGCCGAGCTGCAGGAGGTACGGCTCGTACACGTCCTCGATCGTCTCCTGCTCCTCGCCGAGCGACGCCGCGAGGGTGCCGAGGCCGACCGGGCCGCCGTCGAACTTCACCGCGATCGTCTGCAGCAGGTCGCGCGCCTCGCGATCGAGGCCTTGCGCGTCGATCTCGAGCAGCTGCAGCGCCTCCTGCGCGATCGTCGTCGTGATCGCGCCCTGGTGGCGAACCTGGGCGACGTCGCGCACGCGCCGGAGGATCCGGTTCGCGATCCGCGGCGTGCCGCGCGAGCGCGACGCAATCTCCTCCGCCGCATCGGCTGCGATGTCGACGCCGAGGATGCGTGCGCTCCGGTGCACGATCGCAGCGAGCTCGCCCGGCTCGTAGTAGTCGAGCCGGAACGTCAGGCCGAAGCGGTCGCGCAGCGGCGTCGTCAGCAGCCCGGTGCGCGTCGTCGCGCCGACGAGCGTGAACGGCGGCAGGTCCAGCGTCAGCGTCCGCGCTCCGGCCCCCTCCCCCATGACGATGTCGATGCGGAAGTCCTCGAGCGCCGGGTAGAGGATCTCCTCCGCCGTCCGCGACATGCGGTGGATCTCGTCGACGAAGAGCACGTCCCGCGCCTCGAGCGACGTGAGGATCGCGGCAATGTCCTTCTTCTCGACGGCGGGGCCGGCGATCGTGCGCAGGCCGACGCCGAGCTCCTCGCGGACGATGTGCGCGAGCGACGTCTTGCCGAGCCCCGGCGGGCCGGCCAGCAGAACGTGGTCGAGCGCCTCGCCGCGGGCCTTCGCCGCGGTCAGCGCGATCGCGAGCTGCTCCTTCACGCGCTCCTGCCCGACGAATTCCTCGAGCGAACGCGGACGGAGCGTCTCCTCGACGACCTCCTCGTCCTCGCGGAGTGCGGGTGCGACGAACGAGCTCACGCAGCCCTCCGCAGCGCCTGGCGAACGCGTTCCTCGGGCGGTGCGTCCTCATCGGTCTGCGCGAGCGCGCGCTCCGCATCGACGACGCTGTAGCCGAGCTCGACGAGCGCGTCACGCGCGACGAGGTGCGGCGAGTCGACAGCCGCAACCGACGTGACGGCAACGTCGCCGATCTTCTCCTTCAGCTCGAGGACGATCCGCTCCGCCGTCTTCTTGCCGATGCCCGGGATCGCCTGGAAGCGGGCCGCATCCTCGCGCGCGATCGCGCGCCGCAGCTCCTCGGCGGGCGAGCCGGAGACGATCGCGAGCGCGACCTTCGGGCCGACCCCGTTCACGGTCAGGAGCTGCATGAAGAGCTCGCGCTCGGCCCGGTCGGCGAAGCCGTAGAGCTGGAGCGCGTCCTCGCGGACGTGGAGGTAGGTCTCGACCGTCACCTCCCCGCCGGCGTCGGCCTTCCGCAGAGCGCTGGGGGTCGCAGCGACGAGGTAACCGACGCCGTTGACGTCCAAGAGGAGCCCTTCCGGCGTCGACGCCGCCGGTACACCGCGCAGCCGCGCGATCATCCAGCCATCCTCAGGAGCGGCGGCGCGAGCGCGTGGCAGATCGCGACCGCGAGCGCGTCGGCGGCATGGTTCGGCGTCGGCACGGCAGGCAGCGCGAGGATCGCCTTGACCATCCGTCCGACCTGATCCTTGTCGGCCCGCCCGTAGCCGCAAACCGACTGCTTGACGCGCGCCGGCGCGTATTCGGCGCAGGCCACGCCCGCGGACGCCGCCGCGACGAGCACGGCGCCGCGCGCCTGCCCGACGGAGAGCGCGATACGGGCGTCGGCGCCGACGAACGACTCCTCGAGGACGACGGCATCCGGCGCGTGCTCCGCGATGAGCGCCGCCACTCCGTCGAAAAGGGTCCTCAGCCGCAGCTCGAGGCGCTCGTCCGCCGCCGTGTGCCAGCAGCCGTGGGCAATTGCCCTGAGGCGCCCGCCGCTTTCGTGGACGATCCCGTACCCGCACGCAGCCGTTCCTGGGTCGATGCCGACGACCTTCACGACGTCACGTTAG
>DATCJJ010000130.1:0-2880 GCA_036562845.1 Gaiellaceae bacterium
AGCACATCGCACCCGACTGCGAGAGCGACTTCGCGTTCAAGGGCGCGCTGCGCGACCACGCGACCGCGGTGTGGCGCGGAATGATCCGCGTCGAGCCGAACGCGCAGAAGACGAACGCGTACCAGGAGTGCCGCAACCTCATGCTGTCGCCGACGACGCACGCCGTACCGATCCCGGGCCTCGAGATCATGGCGAACGACGTGCGCTGCACCCACGGCGCGACGGTCGGCCGGGTCGACCGTGAGCAACTCTTCTATCTGATGGCCCGCGGGCTCTCGCGCCCCGAGGCCGAGCGGCTCATCGTCCGCGGCTTCTTCCAGGACGTGCTCGACCGGATCGAGCTCGAGCCCGTGCGCGAGGCCGTCACGGCCGCGCTCGAGGCGCGGATCCCCCAGGCTTGAAGATCGAGGTCCGGGACAACCCGGCCGCGCTCCAGTACGAGGTGTCGGTCGACGGCGAGCCCGCCGGAGTGATCCGCTACACGCTCGGCGGCGACGTGGTCACGCTCGTGCACACCGAGGTCGAGCCGAAATACGAAGGCCACGGCGTCGGAGCGGCACTCGTGAAGGGAGCGCTCGACGACCTGCGGGCGCGCGGCAAGAAGATCGTGCCGCTGTGCGAGTACGTGCTCGCGTACCTCGAGCGGCACGACGAGTATCGCGACTTAGTCCAGGAGTGACGCGAGCCGCTCGACGCCGGTCGCGATCAGCGACTCGTCGACCATGCTGAACGAGATGCGGACGTTCCGCTCGCCGCGCCCATCCGGATAGAAGAGGGCGCCCGGGACGACCGCGACGCCCACCTCCGCGGCGCGCTTCGCGAACTCGGTGGCGTCGACCGGCAGCGTCAGCCACGTAAAGAAGCCGCCGCGCGGAGTCGTCCACTCGACGCCGGCGGGCATCGTCGCGCGCAGTGCGTCGAGCAGCAGCGTCGCCTTGTGCGCATAGAGCGCCCGCGACGCCGTGAGCTGCTCGTCGAACCAGCCGCGCCGCACGTACGCCTCGTACAGCGTCTGCCCGAGCGCGCCGGCGCACTGGTCGGTGTTCTGCTTCGCCGAGACGAGCTGGGCGATCACCTCGGCCGGACCGACGCCCCAGCCGAGCCGGACGCCGGGGAAGAACGTCTTCGACGTGGTGCCGGCCTGCACGACGACGTCCGGCCCGAGGCTCCAGAGGCTCTCCGGCGGCGCGCCGTCGAAGGTCAGCTCGCGGTACGCGACGTCCTCGACGATCAGGAACCCGTACCGCCGCGCGAGCTCGACGAGCGCCGTCCGGCGTTCGGCCGCGAGCATGACGCCGCCCGGGTTCTGATGCTCGGGAATCGTGTAGAGCAGCTTCGGGCGCACACCGCCCTCGAGCAGCGCGGCGAGCGCGTCGACGTCGAGCCCGTCGTCGTCGATCGGCACGGCGTGCACGTCGGCCTCGAACGAGCGGAAGGCCATGATCGCGCCGAGATACGTCGGCGCTTCGACGACGACGGCGTCGCCGCGGTCGAGGAACGACTTCGAGACGAGCTCGAGCGCCTCGATACCGCCGCTCGTCACCAGCAGCTCGTCGTCCGAGGGCCGACGCTCCAGCCGTCCGGCGATCGCCTCGCGCGTCCCGGCGAGGCCCTGCGTCGGCGCGTACTGGAACGCGCCCGCATCGACCTCGCGCACGAGCTCGGCCACGCGGTCGCGCGGGAAGGTGCGCGGATCGGGGAAGCCGCCGGCGAACGAGATCAGATCGGGGTTGCCGAGGAGGCCGAGGATCGCCGCGATGCCGTCGCCTGCGCCGGCCCGCGTTCGCTCGGCGAACCGCCAGGCGTGGGTGACCGCCATGGACGGATCCTAGTAGTAGATCGTCCGCGTCAGGTGGTGCGGCGCGTGGCCGGCGTGGAACGGGAGCCAGAGCCGGGCGTCGATCTGGGCGTCGACGATTTGCGCGTCCGGCGGCCGCAGCTCGTTGACCGCGCGCGTCAGCAGGTGGCACGCCCAGACGCACGCGGCCCGAATCTCCACCTCCCATGCCGACCCTGCCTCGATCGGCGTCCACGAATCCACCGTCGTGGCGAGCTCGTCGGAGTACCGCGTCACGCCGAGCACGCGGAGCGCCGCCGGAACGATGTAGTCGGCGAATGCGGTGAGACGGGCGAGGTCCGGCCACCGGACGACCCGCTCGAGGTGGAGGATCCAGGCGGAGAGCTGTGCGAGCTTCCAGAACGGGACGTCGTCGAAGCGCGGGAATTCGCTCGTCAGCAGCCGCAGGTACGAGTCGACGTCGGACACCGAGGCAACGACGTTCGCGAAGCGCCCGTCCCAGCGCTCGAGCAGCACCTCGCCGCATGCGTGGAGGATCGCGGCCCGCTCGTCGAGCAGCTGCAGGCCGGGCAGGATCGCTCCCAGGCCTTCCACAGAAACCCGCGATAACCATTCACCGTGGAGAATCTCGGGCCCGGCGCGCCACAGCGCCGCGTGGAGGCCGTCGGCGTCGGCGTACACGCGCCCGTCGAGAACCAACTCCCAGCGCTCCCTCGTAGAGAAGTCCGTGAACGCGAAGTTCAGGCAGGAGGCGACGAGGACGAAGTCCGGCAGCCACTCGTCCGTGGGCCGGAACGGCAGGAACGCCGGGGGCACCGGCAGCTCCTCATAGGCGAGCCAGGACGCCACATCGGCGAGCCGAGCCTCGTCGATCGCCACGTCGCGGGCGGATTCGGCGAGCACCCGAGCGGAATCAAGAACAGGATGCACCTGCACAGAACCTAATCGGAGGCGGAGAATCCAGGCATGAACCCACAGGAGACCAGCGAGCGGCTCGAGCAGGCGCTCTTCGAGATCAGGCGCGTGATCGCAGGACAGGACCGGATGCTCGAGCGCGTCCTCGTCTGCCTGCTCGCGCAGGG
>DATCJJ010000169.1:0-1881 GCA_036562845.1 Gaiellaceae bacterium
ACGGCGCGGACACACATGCGGTCCGACGGCGAACCGCAGTGCGAGGTCGTCGTGGCCGCGTCAGGCGACCGCTTCCGCGCGCTTCTGCGCGATGCGCTCCGCAGCTAGCTGCTCGGCCGCAGTCGCCGGATCGCCGCCGCGGGCGAAGATGTCGCGCAGCGTGTCGCCGACGCCCCGGAGCGCACGCTGCATCTCGTCCTCGCTGGCGCCGCGGTCCTCGAGCAGGTAGAGCTGGATGATGCCGCCTGCGTTGATGATGAAGTCCGGCGCGTAGAGGATGCCGCGTTCGTGCAACCGTGCCGCGTCCTCGGGCTCGGCGAGCTGGTTGTTCGCGGAGCCGCCGACGATCTTGCAGCGGAGGCGCGGGATCGTCCCGGCATTCAGCGTGCCGCCGACGGCGCACGGCGAGTAGATGTCGCACTCCGTGTCGTAGACGTCGGCCGGCGAGATCACGGTCGCGCCGGTCGCCCGCGCACGGGCCTCGTCGACGTCGGAGACGAGCACGTCGGCTCCGTCGTCGTGCAGGAGGCGCACGAGGACTTCGCCGACGGCGCCGGCTCCCTGTACGAGCACGCTCCGACCTTTCAGATCGGGCGATCCGAACACGTGCTCGGCAGAGGCCTCGAGGCCGGCGTGCACGGCGATCGCCGTGCCGCGGCCGCTGTTGCCGCCGCCGGTGGTGGTCCCGTACACCCAGTCGCACCGTTCGTGCACGACGTCGAGGTCGTTCGGCGTGATGTTCATGTCGCCGGCCGTCCGATACAGGCCGCCGAGCGATTGCACGACGTCGCCGTAGCGCAGCAGCAGCTCGCGCCGCGCGTCGCCGGTCGGCAGCTCGGGCACCGCGAGCACCGCCTTGCCGCCGCCGCTCGGGAGATTGGCGCCGGCCCACTTGACGGTCATCGCCCGCGACAGCTTCATCGCGTCTGCGAGCCCGTCGGCCGGTGTCGCGTACACGCGCAGGCGCGTGCCGCCGGCAGCGGGGCCGAGCACGGTCGAGTGGACGCAGACGAAGATCCAGCCGCCGCTCTCGCGGTCGTAGCGGACGACCGCCTGCTCGCCGTCCCAGCGCTCGAAGAGCTCCTCGAACACGACGGGATAGTGCCTGTATTCCGCTATCCTGCGCCGCCGGTATGGCGGGAGAACGGTCAAAGCTGACGGTTGCGCGCCGCGAGCGGCTCGGGTCGTCCGAGACGCGGCGCCTGCGCAAGCAGGGGCTCGTCCCCGGCGTCCTCTACGGCCGCGACGAGCCGATCTCGATCTGCGTCGAGGAGCGCGAGCTCCGGCGCGCGCTGACGGGCGCCGGCGGTCTGCACTCGATCCTCGACGTGCAGGTCGACGGCACCGGCAAGTCGCATGCCTCGATTCTCAAGGACTACCAGGTCGATGCGGTTCGCGGTCATGTCACGCACGTCGACCTGCAGGAGGTCCGCCTCGACCAGCCGATCCACGCGGCCGTGACGGTGCAGCTGCACGGCGGCGAGGATGCGCCGGGCGTTCGCGAGGGCGGCGTCCTGTCGCAGCCGCTGCGCGAGCTCAACGTCCAGGCGCTGCCGCTCGAGGTCCCCGAGCACATCGATCTCGATGTCTCGCAGATGGCGACCGGCGACACGCTCCGCGTCTCGGACGTGAAAGTGCCCGACGGCGTCACCCTGCTCGACGATCCGGAGACGGTCGTCGCGACGGTGACCGCACCGACGCGCGAGGTCGAGCCGGAGCCGGAGGAGCCGCTCGAGGGCGAGGAGGCCGAGGCGGAGGCGACGGAGGAAGCCGCCGAGTCGGAAGCCGAGCCGGAGGCGGACGCCGCCGGCGCCGAGGACACGACCGAGGGCTAGTCAGGTCATGCGGCTGTGGCCCCGTCGCGAGGGGTCGTCGCTGGAC
>DATCJJ010000032.1:0-9066 GCA_036562845.1 Gaiellaceae bacterium
GAACACGACCATCGACGCGACGGGATCCTGGCCCATCGCGTGCGAAATGTCGTAGCACTCGATCCGGATCGGCAGCGACTCGAGGTTGAGCGCCTCGCGCAGCTCCTCGAGCGCCTCGGCGCGTCGCGCGCGCTTCTGCTCCGTCGCGGCCTGTTCCGTCACGAGCGCATGACGCGCGTTCTCGTCTGCCAGCTCCTGCAAGCGCCGTTTCTCGCCGCGCTCGGCCGTGCGCACCTCGACGCGGGCGCCGCGCTTCTCGGAGAGCAGCTCCGCGAGCGCCGAGAGGTCGCCGGAGTCCCGCGGCACGACGATCTGCGGCGGGACGCTCGGCGCCGAGCCGTAGTACTCGAGGCCGAAGGACTCGAGAATCGTCGTCACGTCCTGCCCGGCGACGTTCTCCAGGTGGTACGAGTGCCGGTCGACCATCTTGCCGCCGCGGAGCGGAAAGATCTGCACGACGGCGCGGTCGTCGTCCGCGGCGAAGCCGAGCACGTCGACGTCGCCGACGGACTGCCGCTCGACGGACTGGCGCTCGACGAGATGCTGAACCGCGAACAGCCGGTTGCGATAACGCGCCGCGTCCTCGAACCGCTCCTCGCGTGCGGCGTCCTGCATCTTCTGCTCGAGCTCGCGCTGGATCGGCTTGACGTTCCCGGAGAGAAACTCGATGACGCTGTCGATGATCGCGCGGTAGTCGTCCTTCGACACGTAGCCGACGCAGGGCGCGAGGCAGCGATCGATGTGGTAATCGAGGCACGGGATCCCCGAGTGGCGACCCGGCTTCGGCCCCTCGCACGGCCGGTACGGGAACACGCGATTCAGGACGTCCAGGGTCTCGCGCACCTTCTTCGCGTTCGCGTACGGGCCGAAGTACCACACGCCCGGCCGGTGCCGTTCACGCGTGAACATCACGCGTGGGTATTCGTCCTCGACGGTGACCGCGATGTACGGAAACGACTTGTCGTCGCGCAGCCGGACGTTGAACGGCGGACGGTGCCGCTTGACGAGGTTCTGCTCCAGATGGAGCGCCTCGACCTCGCTGCCGGTGACGATCACCTCGACGTCGGCGACGCGGTTCGGCAGCTGCTGGATCTGCGCGCGGCCGTCGGTCGTCTTCTGGAAGTAGCTGCGCACGCGCGGCCGCAGCGACTTGGCCTTGCCGACGTAGAGCACGTCGCCGCGGCGATCTCGAAACAGGTAGACGCCCGGCTTCGCCGGGAGGGACTTCAGCCGTTCCTTCACAGATTCTTCCAACGCCCGGGCTACCGTACCCAAGCGCATGCGGCCTGCGATCCTTCTCGTCCTGCTGGCGCTTGTCGCCGTCCCGACCGCCCGCGCCGGCGGTCCCGGACTGCTCATCGGCGCGACCGAGGACGCGACGAAGGCGAAGACGATCGGCGACGCGAAAGCGCAGCTCGACCTCCTCGTGGCGGCGGGATTCACTGCCAACCGCATCACGTTCGAGTGGGCGCCGGGCCTGACCGAGATCACGGACACGGGGAAGCAGGTGCTGCAGAGTACGGCGGCGGCGGCGAAGCTCGACGGCGTCTCGCTCATCTGCGTGATCACGAATCACGGCAGCGCGACGACGCCGCTGACGGCGGAGGATCAGGCGGACTTCGCGTCGTACGCCGCGTCCGTCGCCGAGGCCGTGGCCGGCATCCGCACGTTCGTCGTCGGGAACGAGCCGAATCTCAACCGCTACTGGCTGCCGCAGTACAACGTCGACGGCAGCGACGCGGCCGCGCCGGCGTACTCGGCGCTCCTCGCGCAGACCCACGACGCGCTGAAGGCCGTGTCGCCGGACGTCACGGTGCTCGGCGGCGCGCTTGCTCCGCGCGGCGGCGACGTCCCGAGCACGATCCGTCCGACGCATTCGCCGACCGTCTTCATCCACGACATGGGCCAGTGGATGCGTGACAACAACCGGACGACACCGATCATGGACGGCTTCGACATGCACCCGTACGAGGACAACTCCAGCATCGCGCCCATCGCCGGGACGCACCCGAACTCGACGACGATCGCGCTCGCCGACTACGACAAGCTCGTCGCGTCGCTCGGCGAGGCGTTCGGCGACTACTCGATGCCGATCTGGTACGACGAGTTCGGGGTCGAGACACAGATCCCGGCGGACTGGGAGCAGAACTACACCGGGACGGAGCCGACGACGATTCATCCTGTCGACGAGGCGACGCAGGCGGCGTACTACCGCCAGGCGATCCAGCTCGCTTTCTGCCAGCCGAACGTCCGCGGGCTCATGCTCTTCCACACCGTCGACGAGTCCGACCACGCCGCGTGGCAATCGGGCCTCTACTACGCGGACTCGACGACGGCGAAGGCGAGCCTCGCGCCGACGCGGCTCGCGATGCAGCAGTCGCGGCGCGGTGTCGTCGCGCAGTGCCCGGGTCTCGAGCTGCCGGTCACGCCGCGCGTCAAGCAGACGGCCGACCAGCTCACAGTGACGTGCGCGCTCGACTGCAGCTTCGTCGCGCAGCTCTACCGCGGCACGAAGCTGGTCCGCGGCGTCCGCGGCCGCGCGATCGGCGCGCAGCCGAAGCTGCTCTCGCTGCGCGTGCCCACGACGGAAGGGTCGTACCGCCTGCGCATCTCCGGCGTGAATCCGGTGAACCCGGCACCCGCCGTGCAGCGCTGGGTCAGGTTGCGGCGGGGCTAGCATCTACGCGTGGACAGCGGGCAGTACGTCGCGTACACCTTCTACCGCGTCGATCCGGCGTGGCGGCGGCTCCCGGTCGAGGAGCGGCAGGCGGGCAAGGAGGCGTTCGCGGACGTCATCGAGGAGCTGTCCGACCGCTTCGACCAGCTCCGCGCCTACTCGACCACGGGCGTCCGGCCGGAGACGGACTTCTTCCTCTGGAAGATCACCGAGCGCTACGAGTCGCTCGAGGAGCTCGGCGCGGCGCTCAACGGCACGCCGCTCGCCGGCTGGCTCGAGACGCCGTACTCGTACCTCGCGACGACGAAGGCATCGCAATACACGCAGGCGCGCAAGGCGCGCAAGGTCGTTCCCGCCGGCCTCCCCTACCTCGTCGTGTACCCGTTCGTGAAGGTGCGGCCGTGGTACGCGCTGACGGAGGCGGAGCGGCAGCGCGCGATGGACGAGCACATCCGCATCGGCCGTGAGGAGTTCCCCGGCATCAAGAACCACACGACGTACTCCTTCGGGATCGACGACCAGGAGTTCATGACGGCGTTCGAGTGCGAGGAGCCCGCGGACTTCATGCACTTGATGCTGCGCCTGCGCGACAGCGAGGCGTCGCGCTACACCGAGCGCGACACGCCGATCTTCGTGGGCCGGCACGTGACGATCCGCGAGGCGCTCGCCCAGCTGGACGGATTAGGCGTTCGCGACGTTCTCGGCTAGCAGCTTCGCCGTCTCCTTCTGCACGAGCTCGAGTGCGTACTGCTCCTGCTCGACGACCTCGGTGAGGCGCATGCCGACGTCCTCCTCGCCGAGGGCGTTCGCGGCCGAGCGCAGCCACGTGTAGGCGGCGATCTCGAGATGCTCGACCTTGGCCAGGAAGTCGGCGAGCGCGAGATCGCTCTCCCCGAGCTCCTCGCGCAGTCCCAGGAGCGCCGGGCTCTCGATGCCGTCCTGCCGCTCGCCGATCAGGTTCAGGCAGGTCCGCACGGCCATAACGTGCTGTTTCGTCTCGCCCTGGTGGCGCTCGACGCCGTACTTGAGGCCGACGGCGTGCACGCGCTCGCGGACGAGCGGCAGGAGCTCGTCGGCGAGCGTCTGCTCGACCCAGAGCATCTGGTGCAGGCGGCGCGTGAACTCCTGCATCAAGCGTAGTGGTGCTGATCGCGCCAGATCCGAAACATCGCGAACGCACACAGCACGAGCACGGCGACGAACGCGACCGCCTCCAGGCCGGACGACGCGCCGCCGTACCAGTAGACGCCGAGGTCGGCGACCGCGAGGATCGCCGCTGAGTAGAACGCGATGCTCGCGCGCCTGGGCCACAGCCCGATCTCCTCGCGGCGCTCGCGCCAGACGAGATAGACGAAGAACGCGATCGCGAGCAGGAAGGCGATGCGCGCGAGCAACGCCAGCGCGATCAGCGTCGACTCGAGCTGCAGCACCACGACCACGACGGCGATCGCGACCAGGATCAGGAACCCGCGCAGGGTCGGGTTCATCCGCGAGAAGAAGCCTCTCATCCGACTCCCGTCAAGTACGCGCGCACGGCGAGCGCTCCTGCCACGAGCGTCGCGCCGGCGAACCACGCGAGGCGCCGCCGGCGCTCGGTCGGCGCGTACAGCCAGGGTGAGAGCACGGCGCAGAGCGACAGCGTTCCGTACAGGTAGTGGAGGTGCTCGGGCGCCCGTCGATGGTCGGAGAGGAGGATCAGGCCGATCCCCACCTGCGCGACGAGCAGCGTCTGCGCGCCCGCGAGCAGATGCGTGAGGAAGCCGCGCGGCTCGGCTCGCCGGTAGTACGCCCAGCCCGCGAGCGCGGCCGCGCCGAACGTCGCGGCGAGCACGAGAAAGGCGACGGTGTGGTGGACGCTGATCAGGGCGTGCTAGATGTAGCGGTCCGGCGGCGGGCCGACGATCTCCATCGCGTGCCTGTCGGCGATCGCTTCGAGCTCGGCGTCGTCGACCTCTCCGCGTCCGAGCGCCGCGGCGAGGTCTTCGAAGTACCCGATCATCGCCGCGGGGAAATAGAAGTTCAGCTTTCGGCCGGGCGTCTGGCCCGTCCTGAAGGTATGGCGGGCTCCGAGCGGCACGAAGACGAACGACCCCGGGCCGCAGACGATCTCGCGATCCTCGAGGTACATCACGTACTCGCCTTCGAGCACGTAGAACCCCTCGGCGCAATCGCGGTGAATATGGAAGGGCGGGCTCAGGCCCGGCGGCTCCGTCGTCTCCAACACCGACGCGTCGGCCTCGTCCGCCTTCACCGTCACCGTGAAGCCGCCGCCGAAGTCGATCGTCCGCCCGCGCTCGACCATGGGCGCGAGGATACGCTCAGTGTCGTGATCGAAGAAGGCAAGCCCGCACCCGATTTCGAGCTGAGCAGCGACGGCGGCGAGACGGTACGGCTCTCCGAGCTCCGTGGGAAGCCGGTCGTCCTCTACTTCTATCCGAAGGACGACACGCCCGGCTGCACGACCCAGGCATGCGGCATCCGCGATGCCTACGGCGAGTTCGAGAAGGAAGGGGCCGTCGTGCTCGGCGTCTCGCCAGACGACGTGCGGTCGCACGGGAAGTTCCGCGACAAGTACGAGCTGCCGTTCGCGCTGCTGGCCGACACCGACCACCGCGTCGCCGAGCAGTACGGCGTCTGGGGCGAGAAGAAATACCGGGGCCGGAGCTACTACGGCGTGAAGCGGTGGACGTTCGTGATCGACGCGGACGGCAACGTCAAGCGAGTGTTTCCCGACGTGAAGCCCGCCGAGCACGCGGACAATGTCCTCGCGGCGCTACGGAGCTGATTCACTCCGAGGGGTGACGCTCGGCCGCCGAAGCCGACGACGCTTCGATCATGCGGCTCCAACTGCGGGATGCGGCGTACACCGATCGCCTTGCTGCGTTCCTCCGCAGCGTCGGGCAGGAGCCGGCCGTCTCGGCGCCGGACACCCTCGAGGTCGAGGTCGATCCCGCCGAGCTCGACGTCTACCTGCGCGTCTGGCAGGTGCTCCACCCAGACGCCGACGTGACGGTGCAGGCCTGATTCCGGACCGCAGCAGCCGCTGCCGGAACCAGGCCCGCACCGAGCTCCGTCGGCGGCCCCCACCCGCGAGGGGCCGCCGACCGGGCCGACTGGTCTACAGGGAATGACGCCGATTTCGCGCCGGTCCGTCGCTCGCCGCAGGACATCCGTCCCGCGGGATATCGGACTCGACAGCGCCGACAGCATCTCCGCGGCGTTCTCGTGCGTTGACGGGATATGGATGCTTCTCACGTTTCGCTCGTCCGCGCCTGGTCGCGGACGCCCGGCCGCGGCTACGTGTCGGTGCTGCGACTGCGAGGTCAGCGCTCGCCGCACCGTGCGCTCGCCGCCCGCGTCGCGCGACGGCCGCCCCGGCGCTAGTTCAACTTGTGGAGAACATGTGGAAGCCTAGGAGTGCGACGGGCTTTCGCTGTGGAACTTCCGCAGCAACCGGCGGCGAAGCGTGGCGCCCACGTCGTCCGTGACAGCGACTTCCGGCTCGGGCTCGGCAGCTCGTTCGTCGGCATCCGTAATGCTCTCGCCGGGCGCCTGTGACCACATGGTCTCCAACGTGCGAGACGGCTCCGGATAGAGCTGACGCCCCCATAGGAGCACGTGCAAACGCTCGATCTCCTCGATCAGGAGCTCGATCGCGCGGCCGGCGGCCGCGAGCTCGTCACGCTGGTCCGCGCGGAGGCCGGCCGCCCAGCGGGCGAGGATCTGCAGTTTCTCCGCGTCGAGCGCGTCGTTCGGCACTCCGAGGAATCTAGACCTTTCCGCCTGCTCGTGGAGTCGCGCGGAGGTGCGACGGGCACAACGGTTCGTGCGGCGGGCTCGCTTCTGCGGCCGGAGGGTGCCCTCTCACCCCGCCGGCTTCGCCCACGGCCCGCCGCAATGTCGTCGCTTCGTGAATCACGTTGCCGGCAGGGAGACGGCCTGCTCTGGTCGAATCCCTCGACCGAGTGAGGCAAGCCCAGGGGGCCTCGACGACTCTCCACATCCCGATGCAGCTCGCGACGATCGCACTCCGGAGATGGCGCGGCCTCGGCTCGCCCGGCGCGCCGAGCCGTGGCGACGAGCGCGACGAGGAGGTCGAGCTGCTCCTCGCGCTCCCGGAGGACGGGCAGGCGGAGCTGTTCGAGCTCCGCGAAGCGTGGGTCGAGCGCCTGCGCGCCTCACACGGCATCCGCGACCGCGGCGCCCGCTCGGCCGAGCAGCGTGCGGCGCTCGAGGAGTTCGAGCACGCCAAGCGCAAGCTCTTCGAGCAGCACCGGCGCCCCGCCGGCCGCTCCCACTGACCCCAGTGGCCCGCCGCATGTTTTTTGCGGGTACAACTTCCCCATGGCGCACCCTCGGCGGCGCCTGCCGTCGACGCCCGCACTTTGCGTTTTCGCTTCGGCTGGAGTGGCGACACGTCCGCCGGGTCCCGTCTGCTCAGCCGACGGAAGGCAGCCGCGCCCGAGTCCGGCGACCCCGCGGCGTTCGAGGCGCATCGCCTCCGCTCCGATCGTGCCGACGATCCGGCCGCCGATGCGGACTCGAGCCCGAGACGCGAGAACTAGACGCGAGGGTGGCGGAGACCACCCCATCCGGACGCACGCCGACGGCGACGCCTGGGAGACTCCAGGGCCGGCGGGTCGCGTCAAGCATCCATGACCGCGTGGTCTTCTCGGGCCGACGGTCAGAACACTGCGCGCGAACTGCGGCGCTCTGACGCGACCCGCCTCTCCCTTCCGCGGATTGTGCCCGCGATTCCGCCGGCTGCCAAGGAAGTCTCGCGTTCCGCTCTTATCGAGAGGAGGTCCGGTCGCGCCGCAACTTCGCTGCGATCACCTCGGCGCGCTTGTCCTCCATCGCCTGGATGACCCGTTCGGTCGACTCGTCGCGGTCGACGTCGCGTCGGATGGCCGCCAGCGCGAGCTCGAGCGTGGCCAGAGCCTCGTCGTCGTCGGGCGTGGACATCTCGGCCGCTGATCCCACCGTCTCGGCGCATCCAAACGGATTGACCGGTCAATCAGCCGGGTACGAGCCGAGCGTCAGAGCGCATCGGCTGTTCGAGGAGGAGGTCATGGCCGAGGACGAGGAGCCGAGTGAGTCGAGGTTCACTGTCTGCTTCGTGAGCCTGAACGGCGTCCAGTTGACGGTGATCGGGCCGCTCGCCGGGATCGAGGGGCTGCGTCGGCGGCTCGGCGACGCGCCCGACGTCGAGGTTCACCGGTTCGAGCACCCGACGAGCGCAGGTGAGGCCCGGGAAGGGCCGGGCCTCACCGACGCCCTCTTCCCCGGGCCGGCGCGGAGGAGCACGCCGTCCCTCCCTGAATGACGCCGACCGCGGCCGAACCCGTCGCAATTCAGCGTCCGCTGAGCTTGAACCGGCGGCACCGGTGCCCGAGCGCGACGCGGCCCGTCCGCTGCACCTCGCAATACGAAAGAGGCGCCCGAAGGCGCCTGGCGTGTCATGCGGATGAGAGGACTTGAACCTCCACGCCCTTACGGGCACACGGACCTGAACCGTGCGCGTCTACCAATTCCGCCACATCCGCGGGCGGCGGCCATTGTAGCCATTCGCGTTTTCCACGACTCGCTGTGGATCTCTGAAAGTTCTTGTGGAGCACTCGCGATTCCTGTGGACACGTGCTTGACACGCGCGCCTGACGTGTGAGCGTATGCGCGAGTCGCTCTTCAACACGAATCGAGGTCCCAGATGGTGCAGCCGCAGCAGCAACTGATGACCAGACCGACTCCGGGAGAGGTGCGGTGCGTCGAATGCGACATCGTTGCGACCGGGACTGCCGAGGGGTGGAAGGCGTATGTCGGCGGCGGTTTCGACGACGAGCCGATCGAGGTCATCATCTACTGCCCTGCCTGCGCCGCTCGTGAGTGCGATGGCTGACACTCCGACCGCCTCGAGGGAGGCCGACGTCAGCGCCCACGCGGCGACGCTCGCCCAGCGCGAACGTGAGGCCCTCGAGGCCTGGATGCGGTACGGCAACCGGCTCGACCCTCAGGTGCTCGACCAGGCGATGGCCAAGGTCCCGGTGCAGCTTTCGCTCGACCGCCAGTAGCGCGCCGCACCAAACCGTTAGCCCCGGCCCGACGTCAGCACAGGTACGTTGTCCGCTCTGCGTCGGGTCGTCCAGCTGCTCGCGGTCTCTTCGGGGTCGCTCGTCCTACTCGCAACGGCGGGCGCCTCGGCACGGACCGGCCCCGCGTCTCGCGACCTCGTCGAGGTCGTCGTCACGCTCCCCCAGCCCGCGCTCGCCGAGGCGATCACGCAGGACCGCGCGCTCGCCGGCGCCGCAACGGCACACAACCACCTGAACCTCCGGACCCTCGCCGCCCGGCGGTACATCCGGACCCTCGCAGTCGCACAGCGGACTGCCGCG
>DATCJJ010000086.1:0-41545 GCA_036562845.1 Gaiellaceae bacterium
TCCCGCAGAAGCGGGAGTTCTACGACCTGTACAACCGCGCGGCCGCGAACAACGTCGCGATCTCCGAGCGGCTCGTCCGCCTCCTCGAGGGGTTCCCGCAGGCGGCCGACGAGGGGATGCGGGACATCAAGGAGCTCGAGCACGAAGGCGACCGGATCACCCACGATCTCATCGACCTGATCAACCGGACGTTCGTCACGCCGTTCGACCGCGACGACATGTATCGGCTCGCCGGCGTCCTCGACGACGTCTGCGACAACATCGACGACACGGCCGAGAAGATCGTCGGCTATGGGGTCCGCGACGTGCGCGAGCAGGCGCGGCTGCAGGCGCAGGTGATCCAGCGCTGCGCGGCAAAGCTCGCCGAGGCGATCGGCCAGCTCGAAGGCTTCAAGGATTCGCGTCGGCAGCTGATCGAGCTGCGGACGCTCGAGGACGAGGGCGACCGGCTTGCCCGCGAGGCGATCTCGGATCTCTTCGCCGGCGATCCCGATCCCGTGTCGCTCGTGCGCTGGAAGGACATCCACGAGCAGCTCGAAGAGGCGGTCGACGCCTGCGAGAACGCCGCGGACGTCCTCGAGGCGATCCTCGTGAAGAACCGTTGACGCTCCTCGTCGTCGTCATCGTCGTCGGGCTCGTGTTCGACTTCACGAACGGCTTTCACGACACCGCGAATTACGTCGCGACCTGGGTCGGCACCCGCGCGCTCTCGCCCCGGATGGCCGTCGTCGTCTCTGCGGCCGCGAACCTCGCAGGGGCCTTCGTCACGACCGCGGTCGCAAAGACGGTCGGCAAGGGCATCATCGACACGGGGCTCGCGACCGAGACGACGGTGCTCGCTGCGCTGCTCGGCGCGATCGCGTGGAACCTCCTCACGTGGTGGTTCGGCCTTCCGTCGTCCTCCACGCACGCGTTGATCGGCGGGCTCTGCGGTGCGGCGCTCGTGCAGTCGGGCTCGGCGGGCGTGCAGTGGCACGGCGTGTGGGAGAAGGTCGTCGTCCCCGGCGCCGTGTCGCCGGCGATCGGCTTCGCCGGCGCGTTCCTCCTGATGGTCGTCATCTACCGTGTGTTCTTCAGCGCGCCGCCGGGGGTCGCGCACCGCGGCTTCCGCTACGGCCAGCTCGTCTCCGGCACGTGGGTGGCATTCACGCACGGCGCGAACGACGCGCAGAAGACGATGGGCGTCCTCGCCCTCGCGCTGTACACGCATGGCTCGATCGACTCGTTCTACGTCCCGACGTGGGTGAAGATCGTCGCAGGCCTGACGATCGCCGCGGGCACCTACGCGGGCGGCTGGCGCATCATCCGAACGCTCGGCCAGCGGATCTACAAGATGGCGCCCGAGCACGGCTTCGCCGCGCAGGTCTCGGCCGGCACGACGCTCTACCTCGGCACGCACTTCGGCTTCCCGATCTCCACGACGCACGTCGTCACCGGCTCGGTGATGGGGGCCGGCGCCGTGCGCGGCGTCTCCGCGGTGCGCTGGGGCGTCGCCGGCAACATCGTCAGCGCCTGGCTCCTGACGCTACCCGCCGCCGGCCTCGTCGCGGCGCTGCTCTTCTATCCGGTGCGCTGGATCTTTTAGCCTTCGCGGACCGTGGCATTCACGATCGCGCAGCTCAGCGATCTCCATTGCGGGCAGCAGTTCTTCCTGCCCGACCTCTTGGAGCGCGCGATCGTCGAGATCAACGACCTGAAGCCGAACGTCGTCGTCTGCTCGGGCGACCTGACCTCACACGGGTTCAAGGACGAGTACGCGCTCGCGCGCCGCTACCTCGACCAGATCGAGTGCGACTCGCTCGTCGTCATCCCCGGCAACCATGACTCCCGCAACGTCGGCTACGTCCACTTCGAGGCGCTCTTCGGCACGCGGAACTCGGTCGTCCACGTCGACGGCGTGACGATCGTCGCGGTCGACTCGACCGAGCCCGACCTCGACAACGGCCAGATCGGCCGCGGGCGCTACGGCTGGATCGAGGAGCAGTTCGCAGAGCCCGCCGACCTGAAGGTCTTCGTCCTCCATCATCACCTGCTGCCGATCCCGGGCACCGGCCGCGAGCGCAACATCGTCAACGACGCAGGCGACGCGATCGAATGCCTCCAGCGCTCCGGTGTCGACCTCGTCCTCTCCGGGCACAAGCACGTGCCCTATGCCTGGCGGCTCGAAGACCTCTTCATCGTCAACGCCGGCACGGTCTCGTCGTCCCGGCTCCGCGGCTTCGGACGCCCCTGTTACAACGTGATCGAGGTCGAGGGGACCCACGTGAGCGTCTGGCGCAAGTACCCGTTCCACGACCAGGAGCGCATCATCCAGTTCTCGACGGAGACGAAGACGTACGAGAAGTACACGGCACGGATCGAGCGGGAGGTGACGCCGGAACGGTGAAGGCGGTCGCGATCGTCGACGGCGAGCACTATCCGGACGTCGTGCGCGCGGCGCTGCACGAGCTGCCGTACGAGTTCACGTGCGCGCTGCTCGTGGGCGGGACGGACAAGCTCCGTGACGCGACGCCGGAATACGGCGTGCCGCTCGTCGAGGACGTGCCTGACGATGTCGACGTCGCGGTCGACCTGACGGACGAGCGCCGGCCCGAGATCGTCGCGGCGTTCCTCGCTGCCGGGATCCCGTACGTCGGCGCCGACTTCCGCTTCGACCCGCCGCCGCTCCACCCGTTCGAGCTTCCGTCGCTCGCTGTGATCGGCACCGGGAAGCGCGTGGGCAAGACCGCCGTCGCAACCCACGTCGCCCGCCTCCTCGCGCGGGACCGTTCTGTCGTCTGCGTCGCGATGGGCCGGGGCGGGCCGCCCGAGCCGGAGCTCGTCGAGGCACCGCCGACGGTCGAGGAGCTCGTCGCGCGCTCGCGCGGCGGCCGGCACGCCGCGTCGGACTACCTCGAGCTTGCGGCGCTTGCGGGTGTGCGCACGATCGGCTGTCGCCGTGCGGGCGGAGGCGTCTCCGGCGCGCCGTTCGTCTCGAACGTCCTCGAGGGAGCGCGGCTCGCCGCGTCGCTCGAGCCGGACGTCGTCGTCTTCGACGGCTCCGGCGCTGCGATCCCGCCGGTCGCGACGACCGCGCGGATCCTCGTCGGCCGCGATCCGTTCCGCGAGCGGATCAGCGATCTCGTGCTCGACGAGCTCGTCGTCCGGCTCGAGCCGACGGAGCCGTTGATCGGTCGAGTAGCCGTCTTCACCGCGGCGCCCGCCCGCACCGAGCACCTCGACCCGGTCTTCGTCTCGCACGACCTCGCGCGGCGCGACGTCCTTCGCGCGCAGCTGGCGACGTTCGACGCCGACACGTATCTGATCGAGCTGAAGGCGGCGGCGATCGACGTCGTCGCCGAGCACGCGCTCGAGCGCGGCAAACGGGTCGTGCTCGCGCGCAACGAGATCGTCTCGCCGGCACTCGACGAACGCGTGCTCGCGCTGCTGGAGAGGATCACCGCGTGAGCGAAGCCCGCCGGATCATGCCGCTGCCGCTCGGCGGCGAGCACGGTCTGCCGTACTCGCGGGGCTTGATGGCCCGGGCGCTGATGGCGGTCGGCGTCGCGCCGGACCGCGCCTATGCGCTCGCGCGCCGCGTCGGCAACGACCTCGCATCGCGCCACAGCAACGTCGTCGAGCTCGACCGCCTCGAGACGCTCGCCGTCGAGAGCCTCGGCGAGGTCGAGGGCAGGGAGGCGGTGCGGCAGCTCCGTCGCTACCAGGAGCTGCGCGAGCTCGACCTGCCGGTGCTCATCCTCGTCGGCGGGGCGACCGGGACCGGGAAGTCGACGGTCGCCACCGAGATCGCCTACCGGCTCGGAATCACGCGCGTCACGTCGACCGACTTCATCCGGCAGACGATGCGTGCCTTCTTCTCACCGGAGTTCATGCCGGCGATCCACCATTCGAGCTTCGAGGGCGACCCCTTGATCGCGAGCTTCGAGGAGCAGTCGCGGAACGTCCTCGTCGGCGTCCGCGCCGCCGTCGAGCGTGCGCTCCACGAGGGCTGGTCGATGGTGCTCGAGGGCGTGCACCTCGTCCCGGGGATGGTTCCGCTCGAGCTCGAAGGCGCGATCGTCAGCTCCTGCATCCTCAGAATCAGCGACGAGACCGCCCACGCGCAGCATTTCTTCGCACGCGAGGCCGGGACGCAGCGGCCGGTCTCGAAGTACCTCGACCGTTTCGACCAGATCCGTCGCGTGCAGGACTATCTCGTGCGACGTGCGGAGGCGAGTGGAACGCCGGTGATCGAGAACGAGAACGCCGACTGCGCGACCCGCGCCGTCGCGGAGCTCGTCCTCTCGGCCGCCGAGCGCGCATGACCGAGGCGGCGACGCAGCCGCGGACGACGTCCGAGACGATCTCCGAGGACATCTGCCTCTGCCAGTCGTACCTGCGCGCCACCGAGCACGCTGCGCTGCGTGCCGCCCGCTGGCTCGGCCGAGCCGACCAGGAGGGCGCGGAGGAGGCGGCGGCCGGCGCGATGCGGCAGACGCTCGGCTATCTCCCGATCACCGGCCGCGTCGTCATCGGCTCGGCGGGGGAGGAGGGAGACTTGCAGCCCGGCACGATCCTCGGGGCAGGCGGCCGCGAGGTCGACCTGGCGCTCGACCCGCTCGAGGGCCGTGGTGTCGTCGCCCGCGGCGACAACGGCGCGATGTCGATGATCGTCGCGGGCGAGTCCGGAAAGCTGACGACGCTGCCGAGCATGTACATGCGGAAGATCGCAGTCGGCGCGACGTCGCGGGGGCAGATCGACCTGTTGAAGCCGGTCGGCGAGAACATCGAGGCGATCGCGAGCGCCTTCGGCCGCCGCGTCAACGACGTGACGACGATCGTGCTCGACCGGCCGCGGCATCACGACCTGATCGAGGAGATCCGGAACTCGGGCGCGCGGATCAAGCTCATCCAGGACGGTGACGTCACCGCGTCGATCAGCGCCGCGATCCGCGGAACGAACGACCATCTCGCGATCGGCATCGGCGGCACGCGGCAGGCGATCCTCTCGGCGGCCGCGCTCCGCTGCCTCGGCGGCGAGCTGCAGGCGCAGTTCTGGCCGACGACGCGGGCGGAGATCGACGAGCTGCGGTCGCTCGGCATCGAGGACTACACGCGCGTCTTCCACACGGAGGATCTCGCGCCGGGTGACATCGTCGTCGCTGCGACCGGCATCTCGAACGGCGACCTGCTGCGCGGCGTCCGCTTCCTCGCCGACAGCGCGCGCACGCAGTCGCTGCTCATGTGCACACGCTGCAACTGGGTGCGCTTCGTCGACGGCATCCACTTCTTCTCGCGCGAGCGTCGAGAGGAGGTGCGGCTGCTCGGCTTCTAGCGAGCTCCAACCGACGACGGGAGGCGTGATGCACGTCTTCGCTCTTCACCAGAGACCGACCCTCACGCAAGCGCGGTACGAGGAGGTGGTGCGACGGCGCACCGGCAAGCCGCTGCGTCTTCGACATCTTCGAGTCGTGGGACGCCGTCGAGCGCTTTCGGCCCACGCCGTGATGTCGGTCGCGATCGAGTCGCTCAGTGCGCCCGGCGCGCCGGCGCCGTCAGTGCGAGCTTCGGAAGATCGCGGCACTGCGGCACGTGCTTGCCCGCGAGGGTCGAGAGCAGCGCCTGCAGCTGGTCGCGCTCGCTCTGCGACAGCACCGCCAGGAACTCGTCGTCGATCTGACGTGCGAGCTTCCGCATCTTCGTCAGCGCCTTCTGCCCATCCGGCGTCATCTGCACGATGTGGCGCCGGCGGTCGTCCGGGTCGCGCCGCCGCTCCACGAGGCCGTGCTCCTCGAGCTCGTCGAGGATCCCGACGAGCTGGCCGCGGTCGTAGCCGAGCGCGTCCGCGATCTCACCCTGGGTCTCGTGCTTGCCCTCGGCGATCGTCGCGAGGACGGCGTAGTGGAACGGGTGGACGCCCTGGGACTCGTACGCGTCCATCGACAGCTCCTTGGCCGCGCCGCCGAGGCGCTTGAGGAGGAAGACGGGGGAGGAGACGAGCTCCCTCGGGATCTGCTGGGCCGGCTTGTGTGTGATCTCACCCATGTCGAAAAGAAGTGTAGCGCACTCCACAGTTGATCTGCTAGATTGTTGTCAGTCTCAACGATCGGAAGGATCAATCAGTGGTATCTCCCATCAATTTCGCCTCAAAGCATCGCAAAAGCGCCGCCCTGGCGCTGATCGTCACCGCCCAGTTCATGGTCGTGCTCGACGTCGCGATCGTCAACGTCGCGCTGCCGTCGATCAAGACGTCGCTCGGCTTTTCCGAGGCGGGGCTGCAGTGGGTGGTCTCCGCGTACGCGATCGTCTTCGGCGGAACGCTGCTCCTCGGCGGCCGCCTCGCCGACATCCTCGGACGCAGGCGCCTCTTCATCGGCGGACTGCTCCTCTTCGCGCTCAGCTCGCTCCTCGGCGGCTTCGCATGGTCGCCGGCGTCGATCGTCGTCTTCCGCGGCCTGCAGGGCCTGGCCGGCGCCCTCCTCGCTCCCGCAGCGCTCTCGCTCCTGATCACCTCCTTCGCGGAGGGGCCGGAGCGGAACCGTGCGCTCGGGATCTACGGCGCGGCCTCCGGCAGCGGCGCCGCCGCGGGCGTCCTCCTCGGCGGCGTGCTCACGAGCTATCTCGGCTGGACGTGGGTCTTCTTCGTCAACGTGCCGGTCGGCATCGCGGCGGCGTTGCTGGCGCCCGTGCTGCTCGCCGACAGCCGCGGCGACCTCGGTCACAGGCACTTCGACACGGCGGGCGCCGCCACGGTGACCGCCGGGCTGATGGCGCTCGTCTACGGGCTGAGCCGTGCGCCGAGCGACGGCTGGACTGCGCCGGGCACGCTGGCGGCGTTCGCCGCCGCGGCCGCGCTCGTCGCCTCGTTCGTCGCGATCGAGCGGCGCTCGCCGTGGCCGCTGCTCCCGCTGCGGCTCTTCCGGCTGCGGCTGCTGTCGACCGCGAACGCCGCACTGCTGCTGATCGGCGGCGCTCTCTTCTCCGAGTTCTTCCTGCTGACGATCTACCTGCAGAACGTGCTCGGGTACAGCGCCGTTCGCACCGGCTTGGCGTTCAGCGCGTTCGCGGGCTCGGTCGTCGTCGCCTCGAACCTCGCGCAGCGCGTCGTCGCGCGCTTCGGCGTCCGGCGGACGCTCATCTTCGGCGTCTCGCTCTCCGCCGTCTCGCTCGCCTATCTGAGCCGCCTGCCGCTGCACGGCAGCTACTTCACCGACACGTTCCCGGGCTTCGTCGCGGGCGGGCTCGGGCTCGGGCTGTCGTTCGTCCCGATCACGATCGCGGCGCTCCAGGGCGTCGACCGGTCGGACGCAGGCATCGCGTCCGGGCTCGTGAACACGAGCCGGCAGGTCGGCGGCGCGCTCGGCATCGCGATCGCGACCGCGGTTGCGTCGGCGTCGTCGGGCCACGGGGCGACGGCCGCGTCGCTCGACCACGGCTTCAGCAACGCGCTCTACGTCTTCACCGCCATCCTCGCCGTCGCCGCGGTCGGCCTCGCAGCGCTGCTGCGCACGCCGCGCCCGGCGCGCGTCGAGGAGCCCGTCGACTTCGTCCTCGAGGAGGCCGCATGACCACGGCACAGCGCACCGCGATCGAGTCGCTCCTCGAGGAGCTCCAGGAGACCCGCCGGCGGATCTACGTCGCGAAGACGTACGGCGTCCGGCGGGCCGGAATGCGCGACCTGAAGGACGACATCCGCTCGACGAAGCGGCGGCTCAGGGCACAGCTGTCCGTCTGACTACACTGGCCGCATGGCGACCGAAGCCGAGGTTCTCGAGGTGCTCCGCCAGGTCGAGGACCCGGAGCTCGGCATGGACATCGTCGACCTCGGCCTCGTCTACGGGGTCGAGGTCGAGGGCCCGAAGGTGAAGGTGCTCTACAGCCTCACCTCGATGGGCTGCCCGGCCGGACCGCTGATCGCGCAGGACATCGATTCCGCCGTCCGCCAGGTCGAGGGAGTGGCAGACGTCGAGATGGAGCTGACGTTCGACCCGCCGTGGACGCCCGACAAGATGTCGGACGACGCGAAGTTCATCCTCGGCTTCGGCTGAACCGGAATTCTCGTGCTCAGCACGTGGCGCCGTGGTACTGCGGCGGCTGTTCCGCATCCATGTCGGAGGCGCCACCGAGAACCCTCTGGTAGATCCCCCATTCGTCGTTCGACTGTTGCCATTGCCGATCGACCGGTAACCAGCGTGCATAGGCAGCCCGGTACGAGGCGAGCAGCTTCCGCCAAAGCGCGGGGTGGAGCTTGCGCCAGCGGGTCGACCGCGCGGGCAACGCCGGCTGATCGGGCTCCGCGCCTGGGTTCGTCACACCGGGCCACAGCGCTGCGAGTTGGGTTGGAAGAGCCTGCAGCGCGCGACACTCGGTCAGCGCCTCGTTTCCGTCTGCGAACTTCGCGTGCATTGCCTCGTGGATCGCGGTGATCAGTGCTCGCCCGCGTAACCCTGGGTCGTCGCTCGTCCAGCCCTCGCAGTTCGCAAGGGCGATGAAAACCGGGACGTAGACGCGACCCCCTGGCAGCTGTCCCGGCTGACCGACTTGCTCGTCCGTGCTCGGCGTGTCGGGCGGCGCAGGGGGAAGCGTCACCGTCTGCCCGCCGATGGTGATCGTGAGGACGTCGCCGATCGGCACGCCCAGATTGAGCGTGACGCCGGCGAGGTCCTCCGGCAGCGGACTGCTCGTGAGGCTCGCCGTGCCGAAGCTGCCCGACACCTGGTAGCTGAGAGAGGTCCCCTGCGGCAAAGGTTGGCAGACGACCGGCATCGGATAGCCGACGATGCTCGCGACGAAGGCGGCTAATGCTGGAAATGCAGGCAAGTCGTTCCCTCTCCGACGCTGACCCGAAGCATCATCCGCCTATCGGACGACGACCTGCAGACCATGAGCGGTCGACTGGCTAGGCGCGCTCGTCGTCGCTGCGCTGGGACTCGATCGCGTCGATCCGGTCCCGGACTGCTTTCGTCAGCTCTTCCAGCATTGCGCCGATGTCGCGCAGCGCGCTGAGCTGTCCCGCGTCGTGCGCATCGGTCGTGAGACGGATGCCGTCCATGAGCTTCTCGTCGCTCATGACAACAGATCCGTGCTGCGCGCCGCAGAGCACCGCATAGCGGAGATCGTCCCACCGGTTGACGAGCGAGTCAACAGAAGCGGCCCGCTACGACGCGGGCCTCAGCTTCTCGTACAGGACGACGCGACTGTCGCCGCCTTCGTTGAAGCGGACGACGGCGGCGCGGCCGCGGCGGTAGAGGAAGACGGCCTTTCGTCCGTTGATCGCGACGACGTCGCCGTGCTTGGGATCGGGGAGGGGGGCGCCCGTTCGCTGTGTCACGAACGGCGCCCCCCGGGGAGATGCGGGGGGTCGAGCGGCGGGAGGTCGCGCGAGCCCATGCACCAGAGAAGATCCACGGCCGCCGCATCGCTTTCAGGCCGAAGGTCTAGTCACCTCTGCCGAAGGTCCGTGGTGCGGCACAGTGGCGGGGCTACGCGACCCCTGCGGTTCGGGCCGCGCAGCCCCTAAGCGTCACGCGCACCAGGGGAGAGCGTGGCCGCAGTGACGCCTGCGCCGGAGTCTCGCATCCGGCTCGGACCGAGTCGAGACATCGCGGCGAGAAAAGTGAACGAGGTCTGCGGCCCTCTCCCCAGCGGGGTGACCCCCGGAGCCGCAGACCGCCGCCCACGGTAGATCGGTTTCCGAGGGCTGCAGTAAGCCCTATGTAAATCGTGGTGGCTGCAGAGAGAAGGTTTTTCCCGCATACGGCATCTTCTCTAGGAGACCCCTGGAACGATGAAGGAGAACCGATGATCAGCAAGCGACCCGCGAAGCGTGCAGCCGTCGTCACGGCTGTGACGCTCGTCCCGCTCGCGGTGTTCGGGGGCGTCGGGCTCGCCAAGGGCAACCCGAGCGCTTCCGAGTACCAGTACGGGCCGAGTGGCGGGCAGTACGGGAAGGTGGCGGTCTGCCACAAGACCGGTTCGAAGAAGCATCCGTGGCACCGGATCAACGTGGCGCTGCCGGCGTGGAACCACGCGCATTCGCACCACGGCGATTTCCAGATCGACTCCACCCATCCGTGCCCGCCGGTGACGGCGTCGACGAACACCACGACGACGACGCACGGCAATAGCGGGAACCACGGCAACAACGGCAACAACGGCAAGGGGCACGGCAAGCACTAAGCAGCTCTGAGCGGTGCGGCCGCCGGTCTTCCGGCGGCCGCACCCGGAACTGCATCGCTGCGGAGACCGACGAGCGCCGCCAGCGCGAGCGCGACGGCGATCGCCGCGAGCGCGACGCGGGAGCGTTCCGGCAGCTCCAGGCCTCGTTGCGGCAACAGCAGCGTGCCGCCGAGCAGCACGCCGGCGAGCGTCACCGCCGGCATCTCCCAGTCCCAGTCGAGGAGCGCGTGGACCAGGAACGCGACGTACGCGGCCGCGGCGACGGCGTCCGTGCGGGCGCGCGTCAACGGGACGACGAGGAACAGGAGGAGCAGCACGAGCCCGATCGGCCCGAGCTCCGCGAGCGTCTCGAGATAGAGGTTGTGCGCGTCGAGCGCACCGCCGTATCGCTCGGCGGCGCCCTCGGCGAACCACTCCGGGCCGAAGCTTCCCGCGCCGGCGCCGAGCGCGGGGTGGACGGCGACGACATGACGCGCGACGCGCCAGTAGGCGTCCCGCTCGGCGCCGGCGCCGCCGACCGCCGAGACGACGATCGCGACGACGACGCCGAGGAGAGCCGCGGCGACCGCCACGCGGCCGGACACGGGGCGCCCGGGCGAGGCGCCGGGCGGCCGGCGAACCGCGACGCCGGCGGCCGCCGCCGCGGCGGCGAGTGAGACGGCGGCGACCACGCGCCGCAGGTCAGCGTGCGTCGTCGCGACCGTCAGGTGCACGGCGGCGCAGACGCCGATCGCGACGACCGCCGCGGCCGAGAGCCGAAGCGCGGTGGCGGCGAGCGCGCGGCGCCGGGTGTCGAGTGCCGCGAGGCACGCGAGGCCGACGGCTGCTGCCGCTGTGCCGCCGCGGCTGTCGGTGAAGATAAGGACTGCGAGGAACAGCGGAACGAACGCGGCGGCCGCCGCGCGGAGCGACCAGCGCCCTGCGTGCGATGCGCAGGCGACTGCGATGGGGAGCGCGATTGCGGCCAGCGCCGCGAATGCGTTCGCGTAGCCGACCGGCCACGAGAGGAGATAGCCCTCGGCGGGATCGACGGGCCCGCTGACGAGATACCGGACGAGACCGACGACGGCCGCCAGCGCGGCCGCCGCGAGGATGCCGACGGTGAGGCGCGAGCCGACGACGACGACGGCGAGCGCGCCCCCGACATACACCACGTCGCGCCGCGCATCGAGGACGCTCTCCGAATGCGTGACCGACCAGGTCGCGGAGAGCAGCGCCCAGGCGGTGAATGCCGTGGCGGCGCCGATGTACAACGCGCCGGTCCGGCCGACGACGACACCGCCTCCGACGAGCAGCACGACCGCGGCGAGCCAGAGCAGCACGACCGAGCTCCAGACCCACGCGTGCGGAAAGTAGCCGCCGGACTCGAGTGCGAGCCCTGCGACGACGGCGGCGGGGAGCACCGCGACGATGCGCGCCATGCCTACTCCGGGACCGTGAGGACGATCTTGCCGAGCTGCTCGCCCGCCTCGAGCCGCGCGTGCGCCGCGCGAATCTCCGAGAGGGGCACGACCTCGTCGACGACCGGCCGGGCCCGTCCCTCGGCGATCAGCCCATAGGCGCCTTCGAAGTCCTCCTTCCGGCCCATCGTCGACCCGAGGATCGAGAGCTGCTTCCACCAGATCCGGTGCAAGGCGGCGGGCGGATTCGGCCCGGTCGTCGCCCCGCACACGGCGATGCGGCCGCCGTAGGCGGCAGCGTCGAGGCTCTTCTTCCAGGTCGCCTCGCCGACGTGCTCGACGACGACGTCCGCGCCGTGGCCCTCGGTCGCCTCCTTGACGGCGGCGCCCACGTCGCCGGTCGCGTGGTTGACGGCGACGTCCGCCCCGAGCCCGCGCGCGTGGGCAAGCTTGGCGTCGCTCGACGACGTCACGATCGTCCGAGCGCCGAGCGCGCGCGCAATCGCGAGCCCGGCCGTCGACACACCGCTGCCGATCCCCCAGAGCAGCACCCATTCGCCCTCCTGCAGCGCCGCACGGGTGACGAGCATCCGGTACGCCGTCTCGAACACCAGCGGGAAGGCCGCCGCCTCCTCGAACGAGAGATCGCCGGGGATCGGGTACACGTTCGTCGCGGGCACCGCGATCAGCTGGGCGTTCGTGCCGTCGCCGTGCTCGCCGATCACGTGGATCGTCCTGCCCGCCTCGATGCCCGGGTTGATGACGACCCGCTCGCCCGTGTCGACGCGGACGCCCGCGCCGTCGGCGCCGAGGATGCGCGGCTTCGGCACCGAGGGGAGGCCCTTGCGGATCCAGACGTCGAGGTGGTTGAGCGCGGATGCCCGGAGGCGGACGAGCACCTCGCCCGGGCCGGCGACAGGGTCGGGGACCTCCTCGAGCTGCAGCACCTCGGGCCCGCCGTCCTCGTGGATCCGCACTGCGAGCATGTCGCGGCACACTACCCGCGTGAACCTCCGAGGGCAGGCAGACGAGCTGGGGCTCGATGTCGTCGGCGTCGCGCGCGCCGAGCCGTACAGCGGGACCGAGCGCCATATCCGCGAGCGGCGCGCGCGCGGCCTCTTCGCGGACATGAAGTTCACGATGGCGCAGCCCGAGACGTCGTGCCATCCGGAGACGTTGCTGCCGAACGCGCGCAGCGTCGTCTCCGCCGCGCTCTGCTACTACGCGCCCGAGCCGGAGCGCGCGCCCGCGGCGGGACGGCTGCCGCGCTACACGTGGCGCGACGCGTACGCCGAGCTGCGCGACAAGCTCGGCGAGCTCGGGCGCCGCCTCGGCGGCGAGTATCGCGTGCTCGTCGATGCGAACCAGCACGTCGACCGGGAAGCAGCTGCGCGAAGCGGTGTCGGCTTCTACGGCAAGAACACGATGCTGATCACGCGCCGCCACGGCTCCTGGGTGGTGCTCGGAACGCTCGTCACCGACGTCGAGCTCGAGCCGACGCCGCCGCTCGGCCTCGACTGCGGCGAGTGCAGGCTCTGCGTCGACGCCTGTCCGACGGACGCGCTCGCGACTGCCGGGACGCTCGACGCGACGCGCTGCCTGTCGTACTGGTCGCAGGCGCCCGCTCCGGTTCCGGTTGCGTACCGCGAGGAGCTCGGCGCTCAGGTCTACGGCTGCGACATCTGCCAGGACGTCTGTCCGTGGAACCGCGGCGTCGAGAAGCGGCGCGATGCAGTCGCCGCCGGCGAGGCGCACGTCTCGCTCCTCGAGTGGCTGTCGCTCGACGCCGACGAGCTGAGCCGCCGCTACGACCGGCTGTACGTCCCGCGCAACGACGGCCGCTGGCTGCGGCGCAACGCGCTGATCGCCGCCGGGAACGTCGGCGGGCCCGCGGAGCGCGAGGCTGTCGCCGCGTTCGCGGACGACGAGGACGAGCTGCTCCGCGAGCACGCCCGCTGGGCGCTCGAACGGCTGGAGGCGCGGGCATGACGGAGCGGCTCGAGCTCGAACGCTGGGTCGCGTGGATCCGCCTCGGCGGCGCGACGTTCGCCCTCCTCGAGGTCGGAGCCTTCTCGCCGAATCCACTCGCCTCGTACCGACCTGCTCAGTGGTCGATCACCGGCGCGTTCGTCGCCGGCGCGCTCGCCCTGTGGGCGGTGACGCGGATCGCCCCGGAGACCTGGATGCCGGTCCTCGGGCCGACCGCGCTCGTCTTCGACGCGGCCGTGATCGGCGCCTACGCGCTCGTCTTCTCCTACGAGTACGGCAACCAGACGCGCTGGGCGATGATCTTCGTCGTCGTCGAGGGAGCGATGCGCTACGGGCGGGCGGGCGGTGTCGTTGTGCCGCTCGTGCTCATTCCGTACTTCTGGTTCAACGAATGGTGGCGCGCGCGCGAGTTCGGTTCGCCCGGGTTCGTGGCCGACCGCGTGACGTTCATCTCCGGCGTGCTCGTCTTGAGCGGTCTGATCGTCGGGTGGCTCGTCAGCCGTCTCGCGGCCGAGGGCCGGCACAGCCTCGAGCGCGCGGCGGAGGCCGAGCGGCTGCGCGACACCCTCGGCCGCCGCGTCGACGTGCTCGAGGCGGCCAACCGCTCGGCCCGTGCGCTCGGCTCGTCGCTCGACATGGAGCAGGCGTTCGGGGCCTTCATCCGCGAGGTGCGCGGCCTCGTGCCGTTCGACCGGACCGCAATCGTGCTCGTCGACGACAACGTCGCGCGCACGATCGCGACAGCCGGCCGAGGCGCCGACACCGTGTATCCGCCGGGCAGCATCGGGCCGATCGACGGCAGCGTGCTCGAGCGTGTGGTCGCGGGCGAGGTCGTCGTACGCCACGACCTCGCCGAGGAGATGTTCCCCGAGGATCGGCACCTCCTCGAGCTCGGGCTCCGGAGCGAGCTGATCGCACCGCTCGTGGTCGGCGCACGGCCGATCGGCATGCTCTCGCTCTCGCGCGAGCGGGTGGCTGCGTTCACCGAGGACGAGGTCGAGCTGGTCGCGCTGCTCGGCCGCCTCGTCGCGACCGCGGTGCAAAACATCCGGAGCTACGAGGCGGAGCGGAGCACCGTCGAGGAGCTCCGGCGGCTGTCGGCGCTGCGCGCCGACTTCGTCTCGCTCGTCTCCCACGAGCTGCGCAGCCCGATGGCGGCGGTGATCGGCGCTGCACGGACGCTGCAGGAGCGGTGGCGCTCGCTCTCCCCCGAGCAGCGTGAGGCGTTTCTCGCGCTCATCGGAGACGAGACGAGCCGTCTCGCCGCGCTCATCGGCGACGTCCTCGACACGTCGCGGATCGAGGCGGGGACGTTCACGTATCGGTTCATCGACATCGACCTGTCGGCGCTCGTCGCCGACGTCGTCGGGACGGCGGCGGTCGGGCAAGACGAGGTGCACGTGCGCGCGGACGTCGCGGAGGCGCTACCGCCGGTCCGCGGCGACGCCGAGCGGCTGCGTCAGGTGCTGACGAACCTCGTCGACAACGCGGTCAAGTACTCCCCTGCGGGCGACGAGGTCGCCGTGCGCGCGCGCCGTGAGAACGGCCTGGTCCTGATCGAGGTGGTCGACCACGGGCCGGGGATCCCGTACGACGAGCAGCGGTTGATCTTCGAGAAGTTCGGGCGGGCGGAGATCGCGGGCGGCTCGAAGCCGGGCACGGGCCTCGGGCTCTTCATCGCGCGCTCGATCGCCGAGGCGCACGGCGGGACGTTGGACGTGCGGTCGGGGCACACGGGGTCGACGTTCACGCTTTCACTCCCCATGGCAACGGCATTGCTCAGTGGTTGCTGAGCCGGGCTACACCTTGACGCGCATCCGCTCGACGCCGAGCTCCTTGGCGAGCTCTTTTGCGCGGGCGGCGACGCGGGCGCGAGCGTCCTCGGGCTGCAGGACGACGGCTTCGCCCCGCTTCGAGAGGATCTCGCTCTCGAGCCACTCGTCGGTGCCGTAGCGAACTTCCTTCAGTGCGCTGCCGTCGACGAGCGTGCGCGCGCCGCGCTCGAGCTCGTAGCGGGCGACCTCCGGCGAGTACCAGACGATCGCGGTCAGCGCGCGGCTGAACCCCGACGGCTCGAACTCCGGGCGCGGCTCGAACTTCTGTCGCAGGAGCTTCGCGCTGCGCATGCGGTCGATGCGGAACGATTTCTCGCTCCCCGCGTCGCGGTCCCACGCATGGACGTACCAGTTCGGCAGCTTCCGTTCGAGCTGGTACGGCTCGATCGTCCGCTGTGAGGGCGCCGGATCGGTCTCCTTCTGGTACTCGATCTCGACGAGTCTGTGCTCCCGGATCCCGCGCGCGAGCTTGGAGATCAGGTCCTCCTCTTCCTCCTCGACCTGCGGCGACGGCGTCTGCCCGAGCTCGAACTGCCCGAACGTCTCCTCGAGCTTCCGGCGCACGCGGTCGAGCGGCGTGTGCGCATCCGCCGCGATCATCGGGCCGACGTACTCGAGCGCGAGCCGGATCGCGCGCGCCTCCAGCGGCGTCAGCCGGGGCGGAAGCCGGAACGTGTCGCCCCACAGCTCCTTGTCGACGTGCACGACGTCGTCCCGCAGCTCCGCGTAGATCGTGTAGCACCCGCCGCCGAAGTTGACGAGGTTGAGCAGCGAGAGGTGCTCCTCGAGCTCTTCCGCCGGGATGGACGGGAAGCGCTCGAGCAGCTTGCCGACCGGGATCTCGGCGTCCTTGTCCTCGCCGCACGCCGCGAGCAGGTACGCGAGCAGCGCCTGCAGCACGGCGAAGCGCTCGGGCGCGACCGGCCCCGCGGGGCGCTCCACGCCGACGTCGGCCAGCAGCTGCGGCTTCTCGCGGGCCGGCTCGGGCGCCGTGCCCTCGTGGCGCTCCCGCACGCGCCGGAGCGACGTCGCGACCTCGCGCCGCAGCTCGTCCGGCTCGAGCGGGACCGCGCGGCCGTTCTGGCGGAGGACCCAGATCGCGAGCTGCTGGATCGACGAGTACTCGGTGACGAACACGCCGTCCTCCAGCCGGCCCGTGTCGCCGTACGTCCGTTGCACCCACCAGGCGGTGTCGCCGCGCACCTCGATGCGGGCCTCGCCGCGGGCGTCGCCGATCTGCCACTCGGGCCGGCCGATGCGTGCGTGGATGTCGAAGTCGGCGGGGAGGCGGAAGTCGCGCTCGCGGCGCGTCGCGAACTTGATGTCGCCCTCGATCCGCGAGACGCGGAACGTCCGCTCGGCGTCATGGTCGAGGTCGTGGCCGATGACGTACCAGCGTCCTCGCTCGTTGTAGAGCGCGAACGGGTTGAACGTCCGCTCGGAGTGCACGTCGCGCGAGATCGACCAGTACTCGAACTTCACCGTCCGCTGCTTCGAGATCGCGCCCTCGAGCTTCGCGAGGCGGCCGGGCATCTCGGGCGAGTAGTCGGGATCGAAGACCTCGACGCTGCGCGCGACCTCCGTCGGCACCTCGACGAAGCCGGGACGGCCGAGCGCGAGGTTCTGGAGCGCGAGGCGCAGCGGCTCCGCGTACGCGAACTGGCCTTCGAGCAGGTAGAGCGCGGTCTGCAGCGCCGCGAGCTCCTCGTCCTCGAGCTCGAGCTGGGGGAGGAAGTACTCGTCCGAGCGGAGCGTGTACAGCTCCTCGCCGGTGAACTCGTCGCGCTGCGAGTGCAGCGGGACTCCGAGCGCGATCAGCTCTGCCCGGTCGGAGTAGAAGCGCCGCGCGAACGCCTCGTCCGACATCTCCGAATAGCCCTCGACGTTCGACTTGACGTCGCGCGCGGTGATCGCACGCCGCTCCGCCATCAGGAATGCGACCAGCGAGAGCTGGCGGATCAGCTTGTCCGTATCGTGCGACACCCCGTCAGCACCCTAACTGCGAGTGCCTGTGGAATGTCAGTGGGGAAAAGCTGTGGACGACGCTACGCGGCAGCGCGCGCTTCGAGGTGCTGGTGGCTCGGGCAGTAGTCCCGCTCCGGGAGCGGCGTCCGCTGGCACGGCTTCCCCTTGCGCGTCGTCGCGCGGCAGCGCGCGACCCCGCCGTCGAGCGCACCGGCCTCGATCTGCTCCTGGATGAACTGCAGCGCGGCGTTGATCCCTTCCGACACCGCCCACGCGACCTCGGCCTGGCAGGTGATCGGGAAGTAGCGGCGGATGTCCTGGAAGAGCGCCCGGTCCGGCTTCGCGAAGTAGAGCGGGTCGGCGGCGAGCCGTTCCATCGTCGTCTCGCAGGCGGTGAGGACGGCGCGGCGGGACTCCAGTTGCGACGAGCGGTCACCGTACGGATCGATCATGTCTTTTATCGACCGATAAATGGCTCGCGAGTACTGATACATGCAGTGCTGCAACTGAAGGGTCCGCTCTTCGATCACGAGTGTGCTCAGCTCCTATGAAGTTCCCGCGTTTTTCTGGTTAGAAGCGGGTAAAGGCGTGGCGGGCGCCTCTTCCTGAGGTCGATCCTACACGTTCACCGAGGTGTCACAAACTCGCGCACATTGTTGCCTTTGTTGCGAACGTGTCACCTCTGGCCGCCTGGAACAGCCGTGCCCGGGCACGCGCCGGTTTACACCTCAGCGCCGCCTCACCGAGTCACGCGCGCCTGGTACGCGCCGGGATACCCGTGGGCGTGCGCGTTCGCGACGGCCGCCGTCGCCTCGGCCTGGGAGCCGTAGATCCCGGAGAAGACGACGTAGTAGCCGGGGTGGAGGCTCGAGTAGTCGGACGAGAGCAGGATGCCGACGTCGGTCAGCCCGGCCCTCTTCGCCGCGCGCGCGCGGGCGAGGGCTGCCGGGCGCCCGCCGCCGAGCGGCAGCGACACGAGCACGAGCGTATACCCCGTCTTGTCCGTTGGCCACGCAGCGAGCGCATTCGGGTTCGTCGCCGGCACGGTGCCGGTCCGCCGCGTCCCGGTGCCGGGCGCCCTCGGTAGCGGCCCGGTCGTGATCGTCGGCTGCGCGGTCGGGATCGGCAGGGTCGCCGGCGCGCTCGTCACCGGCACCGGGACCTGCGTCGCGCCGGGGCCGACGGGAACGCTGACGTTCGTCGCGACGATCGGCCGGTCGGCCTCGTGGGCGGACTTCGCCGCCAGCGCAAGGGCCGTCGCCGCGACGGTCAGCACCAGAAAGAGCAGGACGGGCCAGATCCAGTCGCCGGGATACCACGCGAACCGCCGCTGCCAGGCCGCGGCGAGCACGCCGACGACGCCCTGGTTCACGGGCAGGCGCGCGCCGCACTCGAGGCAGTACTCCTGGCCCTCCTCGTACGCGACGCCGCAGCTGGGGCAGTAGCTGTCGCGGTGCTCGCTCACGAGGAGCTGACCGCCCGGCCGCACTGGCCGCAGAACTTCGCCCCCCAGAAGAGGGGTGCACCGCACTCGCAGTGGGCGGCCTCGCGGACGCGGCCGCGCGACGCGACGACCGCGAGCAGGGTGTCGAGCTCCGCGAGCCGCTCGTCGATCCGCGCGAGCTCGACGCAGCGGTCGACGAGCAGGTCTTGCCGGAACTGGTCACGGCGGTACATCTCGACCATCAGGCCGCCGAGGTCGCGGAGCTTCCGCTCGCGCACCTGGAGGAGCGACCGCCGCTCGCGGCGGAGCTCGCCCGGCGGCGGCAGCGCACGCCGCACAGCGCGGGGCGCGGGTGGGGCTTGGGTCTCCTCTTCGGGCTCCGGAGCGCGGCGGATGCGCATCTCCGGAAGAGGTTAACTACCGGGGCTGCTGGGGTTGGTCGGCCTGAGCGGCCCGGCGGCCGAACCCGGCGACGTAGAGCACGGCGAGGATCACGCCGACGATGCCGACCGGGATCCCCACCCACGGGACGATGAAGAGGAAGAGAATCCCCACGACGATGAGCGCGATCCCGACACCGATCATGGTGACGTCGTTCCCGGCGGCCCGGCCGGCAAAACCGTGCTGATCGAACCGCACCTCGTCGGCGACGTGCAGGCGTTCGGCGGGAGGTTCCCCGTGTTCGCGCACACGATCGAGCACCCCGCCGGCCTCGTCCTCGTCGACACCGGCATGACCGGCACGCACCCGCTCGTCGAGGAGGAGTGGCACCCGCGCGGCTACCCGGAGGCGATCCCGCGCGACGTCGTGTGCGTGATCAACACACACCTGCATTTCGACCACTGCGGCGGGAACCACCTGTTCGCGGGCGTGCCGATCCACGTACAGGCACGTGAGCTCGCCGACGCACGGAGCCAGGATGACTACACCGTCCGCGAATGGGTGGACTTCGAAGGTGCGACCTACGCCGAGCACGACGGGGAGACCGAGGTGCTGCCGGGGATCCGCCTCGTGCCGACACCCGGTCACACGGCCGGGCACCAGTCGGTGCTCGTCGAGGGCGTCGCGGTGATCGGCGGCGACGTCGCCTACACGTTCGAGGCGCTCGCCGCCGCGGACACCGAGGGCAAGCGCCGGGTGATCGAGCTCGGCCTGCCGACGTGGCTCGCCCACGTCAAGCGGCCGCTCGTCCCCGGCTAGGCGCGGGCCGCCGCGGCTGCGAAGACGCGGCGGCTGAACGAGCGGTCGGTGTCGACGAGGTGGCGGAACGTCCGCTCCGGGATCGTGAGGATCCGCGACGCGGCCGTCGTCGTCACGGTCGCCGTCCGACGCTGGTAGGTGAGCAGCGCGAGCTCGCCGAAGATCGCATCGGGCTCGAGGCACCCGATCGCCTCGCCCTTCCGCTCGACGACAGCCGCGCCGGAGAGCAGGACGAAGAAGGCGTGCGCCTGATCGCCCTCGCGGATGAGGACGGTGCCGGCGGGGACGAGTTCCTCGACGATCATGCTGCTGCGACGTGAGCCGCGAACTTCTCGAGCACCTTGAAGCGGAGGGAGGGAACCCGCTCCAGGAGCGTCCAGAAGTCGCGTGCGGTTACGACGAGAGCACGCGTCGGAGTCGTCGTCGTCACGGTGGCGGTGCGCTCGCCGCGTGTGAGCACCGCGATCTCGCCGACGATGTCGCCGTCGCGGACGCGGTTGATGCGGCGGCCGTCCCGCGAGACCTCGGCGGAGCCGTCGACGATGAAGACCAGCTCGTGGCCCAGCTCGCCCTGCCGGGTGAGCGTGTAGCCGGCCGGGACGTCGATTTCGTCCACGACCTTCGAGACCGCGCGCAGCTCGCGTGCGGACGCGCCGGCGAAGAGGGGCAGCCGGCGCAACGTGTCCAGCTTGGTGTCCGGTTTCATGCCCTTTACAACGCCCGGGCGCGCCGATTTATGCCCGCTATTCCGTGTCGAGCAGGCGTCTTGCGAGGGTTTCGAGCACCTTGATCTGGATCGTCGGGACCCGCTTCATCAGGGTCCTGAAGTCCCGCCTCGTCAGCACGAGGGCATGGGTCGGCCGGGTGGTCTTGACAGAGGCGGTGCGAGGCCTGTCCGTCACGACCGCGATCTCGCCGACGAAGTCGCCGCCGCCGACCTCGTTGATCTTGCGGCCGCGCTTCGTGACGTCTGCGGAGCCCTCGACGATGATCACGAGCTCCCGCCCGCTCTGCCCCTCGCTGGCGAGGGCAGTGCCCGCCGGGACGACGATCTCGTCCGCCACGGCGGCGATCTCGCGCAGCTCGCGGCGCGAGCACTCCTCGAAGAGCGGCACCCGCTTCAGCAGCTCGATCTTGGCCTCGCGTGCGAGCATTTCCGGATTCTCGCGGGATACGATGCGTAAATGCAAACCGGTGGCGCACTGATCGTCGACGCCGTCCGCAGCCCGATCGGGCGGAAGAACGGCACGCTCTCGCACATCCGCGGCGACGAGCTGTCGGCGCAGGTCGTCAACGGCCTCGTCGCGCGACACGACGTCGACCCGGCGCAGATCGAGGATCTGCAGTGGGGCTGCGTCACGCAGGTCGACGAACAGGCATGGAACATCGGCCGCAACGTCGCGCTCACAGCCGGTTGGCCGGTGACCGTGTGCGGCACGACGGTCGACCGTCAGTGCGGCTCGTCGATGCAGACGAACTTCAACGCCGCGGCAGCGGTCTGGTCGGGGCAGCTCGACCTCGTCATCTCCGGCGGCGTCGAGATGATGTCGCGCGTCCCGATGGGCTCGAACCGGGGCTCGATGTCCGAGCTCGTGCACGACCGGTTCGACATCGTCATGCAAGGGATCTCGGCCGAGGAGATCGCGAAGGCGTGGAAGCTGCCGCGCGCCGAGCTCGACCGCTACTCGTACGAGTCGCACATGCGCGCCGCGCGCGCGATCGACGAGGGCCGCTTCGAGAAGGAGATCGTCCCGATCGACCTCGACGTCCCGGTCGACGACGGCGGCGGTACCGCGACGCTGGCGCGGACGCGCTTCGCCGTCGACGAAGCCGTGCGCCGTGAGACGACGCCGGAGAAGATGGCGTCGCTCCAGCCGGCGTTCATCCCCGAAGGCGTCGTCACCGCCGGGAACTCGTCGCAGATCGTCGACGGCTCGGCCGCGGTGCTGATCGCGTCGGAGCGGAAGGCATCGGAGCTCGGGCTCGAGCCGCGCGGACGCTTCCTCGGTTTCGGGATCGCCGGCGTCGACCCGCACATGATGCTGCACGGCAATCCGGAGGCCTGCGAGAAGGCGCTCGCGAAGGCAGGTCTCGCGTGGGACGACATGGCCGTGATCGAGGTGAACGAGGCGTTCGCGTCCGTCGTCCTGCAGTTCCTCGCCGACACCGGGCTCCAGGAACGGTGGGAGGCGGGCGACGTGAACCCGAACGGCGGCGGCATCTCGCTCGGGCATCCGCTCGGCGCGACCGGCGCGCGGATCACGGCGACGCTGCTCTCCGAGCTCGAGCGCCGGAACGCGCGCTACGGCATCGCCGCGATGTGCATCGGGTTCGGGCAGGCGATCGCAGGTGTGGTGGAGCGGCTGTGATCGACGCACCGCCGCCGCCGGCCGCGCGGATCCACAACCTCGTCCTGAACGTCCGCAGCTTTACGTCGCTCGCACGGCAGGTGTGGGGCGGGGACGCCGCGCTCGTCACGCTGCAGATCGACACGACCTTGATCCGCATCGACAAGGCACGGCGCGGGCCGCTTCCGAAGCTGACGCGCGAGATCACGACGCTCGAGCGGCAGGGCAAGACGGCGCTGCAGACGCTCGATCCGGGCGGCAGCGCAATGGCGCAGGACTTGATCCAGTCGCTGCGCACGAATCTCGCGCTGTTCCGCTCGGTGCTCAAGAGCCTCAAGAGCTGAGCCGATACAGGCGGCATGGACGCCGTCATCCGCGGGACGACGATGCCCGTGCTCGAGGTGCACCTGACGCCCGGCGAGTCCGTCGTCGCCGAGGCCGGCCAGCTCGGCTGGTTCGACGACGGGATCGAGCTCGAGACGACGACTGCGGCTGCGGGCGCCGACGGCGTGTTCGACGCCGCCAAGCGCACGTTCGGCGGCGGCACCTTCTTCATGACGCGCTACGCGTCGGTCTCGCAGCCGGGAACGGTTGCGTTTCCCGCGCGCCTGCCCGGCAAGATCGTCGAGGTTCCGCTCGGGCCCGGTCGCTCGTACCTGATCCAGCGGCACGGCTTCCTCGCGGGGCTCGAAGGGTGCGAGCTCGCGACCGCGTTCGATCCCGGCCACGTCGGCTCGGCCGCGCTCGGCGGCTTCGGCTTCCTCCTGCAGAAGCTCGAGGGCACCGGTCACGCCTGGCTCGAGCTCGCGGGCGAGCTGTCCGAGTACGACCTGCAGCCGGCAGAGACGATGCGCGTGCATCCCGCGCACGTCGGGCTCGTCGAGAGCAGCGTCCGGTACGAGCTCGGGATGGTGCCGGGGATCAAGAACAAGCTCTTCGGCGGCGACGGGCTGTTTCTGCTCGAGCTGACCGGGCCGGGGAAGGTGTGGCTCCAGTCGCTCTCGCTGCCGCTGCTCGCGAACGCGCTCGAGCCGTACCTCCCAGCACCGCAGGCGCAGGGCGTGTCGCTGCAGGCGGCCGCAGTCAGCGGGCTCACGAAGCTGCTCTGACTACCGTGCCCGCGGTGGTCCGCCGCGCGCACGTTGCACTCGCCGTCGCGTTCATCGCGTTCGGCACCGTCGACGGAACCTGGGCGGCGCGGCTGCCCGCGCTCGAGCGCCGGCTCGACCTCGACAGCGGCTCGCTCGGGATCACGATCTTCTGCGTCTCGCTGACCGCGACGCTGATGCTCGTGCCGGCCGGCGCGCTCGCCTCGCACCGCGGCAGCCGCGGGCCGCTCGCGCTCGGGCTGCTCGTGATGGCGGGCGGGCTGACCGCTGCCGCGTTCGCGCCGTCACTCGGTGTGCTGCTGCCGTCGGCGTGCATCCTCGGCGCCGGCTTCGGGATCCTCGACGTGTCGGCCAACGCCCACGGCGTGCTCGTCGAGCAGCGCCTCGGCCGCCCCGTGCTGTCGGCGCTGCACGGCGCGTGGAGCTTCGGCCTGCTCGTCGGCTCCGGCATCGCCGCTGTCGCGGCGGCCGTGGCGGTCGGGCCGCGCGCTCAGTTCCCAGCCACGGCGGCCTGCGTGCTGGTGATCGGGCTGCTGTACGTCCCGCGACTGCTGCCGAGCGCGGAGGATGCGGCGTCCGACACCGCCCACTTCGCGTGGCCGCGCGGCGCGCTCGCGCTCCCGGCGCTCCTCACCTTCTGCTCGATGTTCGTCGAGTCGGCGACGATGAACTGGAGCGCCGTCTTCCTGGCCGGGCCGGTCGACTCGAGCGCGGCCGTCGCCGCGGGTGGGGTGGTTGCGTTCTCGATCGCGATGGTGGTTGCGCGGCTCGCCGGCGATCCGCTCGCCGCGCGCTGGGGCGTCGCCGCGCTCGCGCGGCGAGGCGGCGCCCTCGTCGTCACGGGCGTCGTGCTCGCGGTCGCGACGCGCTCGCCGGTGCCGGCGCTCGCAGGATTCGCGCTCGTCGGTGCCGGCGCCGCGGCGATCGTGCCCGCGCTCTTCCGCGTCGCCTCCGCCGTGCCCGGCATCTCTTCCGGAGCGGGGATCGCGTCGGTCGCAACCGCCGGCTACTTCGGCGGCGTCGTGAACGGGCCGACGATCGGCTTCGTCGCCCGCGGCGTCGGGCTCAGCGCGGCGCTCGGTGTGATCGGGATCGCCGGTGCCGTGATCGCCCTGCTCGGGCCGCGACTAGGCTCCAGCGCATGAAGGTCGGATTGGTCGGGCTCGGTGCAATGGGCGCGGGGATCGCGCAGCTGTGCGTCGAAGCGGGCTTCGACACGGTCGGCCGCGAGGTGACGATGGAGCTCGCGGACACCGCTCGCGCCAGCGTCGCGCACTTCCTGACGCGCAAGGTCGAGAAGGGGCAGATCGAGGCGTTCGACATCGAACGGCTGACGCTCACGACCGAGCTTGCCGACCTCGCCGACTGCTGCGTCGTGATCGAGGCGATCGTCGAGGAGCTCGAGGCGAAGCGAGAGCTCTTCGCCGAGCTCGATCGCGTCTGCCGCGCCGATGCGGTGCTCGCGACGAACACCTCTGCGTTGTCGGTCACCGAGATCGCCTCTGCGACGTGGTCGCCGGAGCGCGTCGTCGGCATGCACTTCTTCAATCCGGCGCCGCTGATGCCGCTCGTCGAGATCGTGCGCGCCGAGCTGACGAGCGATGAGACGTTCGAACGCGCGTATGCGCTGGGCGGACAGCTCGGCAAGCATCCGATCCGCTGTCACGACACGCCCGGATTCGTCGTCAACCGCGTGCTGATCCCGCTCCTGAACGACTGCGTGCGTGTGCTCGACGAGGCGCGGGTGTCGCCGGAGGATCTCGACGCCGGCATGGAGCAGGGCACCGGCTGGCCGATGGGCCCCTGTACGCTGCTCGACCTCGTGGGGATCGACGTGCACGTGCATGCAAGCGAGGCGCTGTACGACAAGCTCCGCGAGCCGCGGATGGCGCCCCCGCCGCGACTCGTCGCGATGCGCAACGCCGGACTGCTCGGCCGCAAGAGCGGCCGCGGCTTTTACACGTACTGATGGAGCTCCAGCACGTCTCCGTGCCGATGCCCGCCGACGGGCACGACGTGGCGCGGTCGTTCTACGGCGCGCTGCTCGGGCTCGAGGAGCGTGACATCCCGCCGAAGCTCGATGCGTCGGCGCTCGTGTGGTTCCGCGCGGGCGGCGACTGCGAGCTGCACGTGTTCGTCTCGGACGAGGCGGCGCCGTACTCGCAGCATTTCTGCCTGCGCATCGACAGCGGCCTCGACGCGCTGCGCGCTCGCCTCGAGGCCGCGGGCGTCGAGGTGCGCGACACGACGGAGATCGTGGGCCGCCCGCGCTTCATGTGCCGCGACCCGTTCGGGAACCGCGTCGAGCTCACGGAGTGGCGCTAGCCGTCTGCCGTGTACGGTCCGGCGATGCCGGTCGCGGTGCGGCGATACCGCGAGCTCGTACCCGATGAAGTGGCGGAGTGGGAACGCCTGGTCAGGAAGGCGTACCCGCCTGGTGAGGTGCGGCTCGGTGCGGAACTTCGTTGGGCCGGCCTCGACGCGGAGACCGACTACCTCATTCGGTTCCATGAGGACGCGGAGCTGCGCGCGTGCGCCTGGGTGACGAAGCGGACGGCGACCGTCTCGGACCACGAGCTGCGCGTCGCCGGGATCCGTGGCGTCGTGACCGACCGCGGCCACCGCAGGCGCGGGCACGGCCGTGCGGTCATGGAGAGGGCGCACGAGCTCATGCGATCGTTCGCGGACTGCGAGGTCGCGCTGCTGTTCTCGTCGGTCATGGCTGTGCCGTTCTACGAGAGCCTCGGCTGGCGGGCCGTCAACGGGCCGGTGACCTGCGAGCAGCCGGGCGGCCGCATCGACTACACCCAGGCGCTCCCGACCGCCCCGGTGATGGCACTCGCGCTCCATCGCGCCGCGGAGCTGCCGTTCGGCCCGATTCACGTGCACGGTTTCCCGTGGTAGCTGCGCTCGCCCGCAGGGACTTACCTTCACGAAGGGCGTTCGACCGTCGGCTCGAGCAGCGTCTGTAAGACCTCTTCCTCGCGCGCGAGCCAGCCGAGGTGGCCGGAGTCGGGAATGACGTCGAACGACGCGACCGTCAAACGCTCCGCCATCGCCCGAACCGCGCGGAGCGGGACGTTCCGGTCGAGCTCGCCGTACCACATGTGCACCGGCACGGCGACGTCCTCGAGGTCGAAATCCCACTGCGTCGAGAGCGCCCAAGAGTCGTCGAACCAGCCCACCGGTCCGTTGGCGAACGCCTCGCGCAGCGATGCGGCGAGCAGGTCACGAACGTCCTGGCGCTGCAGCATCTCGCGGTCGACCGGCGGCGCGTCGGCCATTGCCGCTTCGAGCACGCCGACCGGGTCTGACGGGATCTGAGCGGCGGGCTCGGCGAGAAACGCCTCGAGACTCTCGCGTCCTTCCTCGAGCGCACGCCGCCGCCCTTCCCGGTTGATCGCGATCAGGTCGTCGGGATCGACGAGCTCGGGCGGCGGGCCGCCGACCGCGAGCCCGAGTCTGACCACGCGCTCGGGAGCGCGCGCGCCGACCGCGAGCGCGTGTGGGCCGCCGCCGCTGATCCCCAACACGCTGAAGCGGTCCCATTCCAGGTCATCGGCGATCGCGAGCGCGTCGTCGGCGACGGAGAGGATCGTCCGCTCGCGATGCGGCGTCGACCGTCCGTAGCCCGGCCGGTCGAACGTGACGACGTGCGCGCTCAGGCGGTCGTAGGTGCCGAGGTCTCGCGTCGGGCCGATGCGGGAGCCGGGCGTGCCGTGGAGCTGCAGCAGCCGGCGGCCGCCGTCGACTCCCCAGGCGGCCCAGGCGACGGATCGTCCCCCAGGGCGCTCGACCGTGCCTTCGGCAAGCACGCATACATGCTCTCACGTCGTGCGCAGCGTGCGGCGGAGCGCGTCCTCGAGGCGTCGAAGTGTGTCGAGGATCTCCTCCGGGTCGCCGTCGAGATTCGTCTTCAGCGCTTTGAGCATGGCGACGAGACGCCCGTTGTTCTGCCCGATCGTCGCCTTTCCCTGCGGCGTGAGCTCGAGCAACGCCGAGCGGCCGTCGTCGGGATGCCGGACCCGCCGGATCTGCTTCTTGCGGACGAGCCGGTCGAGCATGGAGGAGAGCGTGGTCGGCGCGAGCCCCAGCTCGTGGGCGAGCTCGGACGGTGTGGCGCTGCCCCGCGCGTTGAGCCAGCTCGTGACGGCGTACTCCGACGCGGAGACGTTGCTCCCTGAGACCGCGCGGTCGACGACTGCGCCCGTCAGCTGTGCGAGGACGTAGGGCTGGAGCAGGAGGCCGGGCTTGCCTTTCAATGTAGTACGAAAGCGTAGTATATTTGTCGGATGGTGCTCGCACCGATCGCCGCGTCGATCGTCGCCGCGATCGGGGTCGGCGCGAAGCCCTGCGGCTCGGCGGCCGCCGGCGCCTACCTCTACCAGGCCGACTACGGCGGCGGGACGCTGTCCGAGATCGATCCGCGCACGAATCGCGTCGTGAGGACGAGGCACGTCGCGCTCGCGCCGTGCGGCGTCGTCTTCGGCGGGGGCTCGCTGTGGGTCGAGGACTACTTCGACGACACGATCGTGCAGGTGGCGCCCGGCAGCATGCGCGTCCTGCGGAAGATCCCCGTCGGCAACAGCCCGTGGGACGTCACGTACGGCTTCGACGCCGTCTGGTCGTCGAACTGGAAGGACGGGACCGTCTCGCGCATCGACGCGAGCACGCGGAACGTGGTGCGGACGATCCGCACCGGCGGGACGCCGGCATGCATCCGCACCGGCTTCGGCGCGGTGTGGGTCGGCTCGCAGGGCGGAGACTTCATCTTCCGGATCGACCCGGCGACGAATCGCGTCACGCGCGTCCGCGTCGGCCACAACGGTGAGCTCTGCGTCGACGTGAACCGCACCGGCGTCTGGGTCTCCGACAGCGCACACCGCAGCGTCACCCGGCTCGACCCGCGCACGAACACGGTCGTCGCCACGGTTCCGGTTCCCGGATCACCCGCGGACGGAGTGCGCGGGCCTGACGGGCTGGAGTGGATCCCGCTGCAGGGGAGCGACAAGATCGCACGCATCGACGCGGCGACGAACAGGCTCGTCGACACCGTGCGCGTCCACGGGTTCCTCTTCGTCGTCCGGTCGGCCTTCGGCAGCCTCTGGGCCGGGGACTTCCAGGGCTCGACGCTCTATCGGATCGAGCCGTAGTTCCGTCGTCAGGACCAGGGGAGCTGCGACCACGCGGACGGCCGCTCGCGGCGCGATGGCTCGAAGTCCGCGTACGCGACGTCCGGGTCGGTCGTCTCGGCCGCGGCGCTCGCGCCGTGGCGCGCGGCGAACTCGGACTCCGGATAGCGCACCTGCCACTCGCCGCCGCGCGAGCCGACCATGAGAATTGCGCAGGGGCCGTTGCCGGCCCCGACGAAGATGTGCTCGGTCCACGGCGGGCAATGGACGAAATCCCACCGCTTCAACGGCCGCTCCTCGCCCTCGACGAGCAGCAGGCACTCGCCGGCGAGGACGAGGAAGTCCTCCTGCTGGTTCTCGCCGTGGTAGAGGCCGTTCGACTCGCCCGGTGCGAGCACGTGGATACGGATCCCGAGCTGCGTGAACTCCGCCTTCCGGCTCTCGAAGTTGCACTCCGCGCCGGTCGCGCGCTTCTCGCCGCCCTCCGACGTGAGCCATTGCGCGTCCCTGACGTTGATGACGAACCAGCCGTCGCCGGCAGGTGCGAGACCGGAGCCGTTGTCCTCGAGCGGCGCTTCGGGCACGCCGCGAGTCTATGCGGCCATCCGCAACTGCTGGATGCACGTCGGCGCAGCAGTCACGGGTGCGCCCCCGTCCGCGATGGCTTCGAGCACGAGGGCGTGCATCGAGGCGGTTGCCGCCAGGCCGAGGATCGATGCGACGCGGTCCGGTGCGACCCCGGCCTCGCGCAGTGCGGCGGCGAGTGCGTCGATCCGTTCGCTGAGCGACTCTGCCGAGGTCAAACGACTCGTATACCCCAAGCGGGTGCCCGGCGTAACAAAACGTTTACGGACCCCTCTCGCGCGGGTCACGATCCAGGGCGATACTTTGTCCACAGATGCGGCGCATCGTCTTTTCCCTGGCTGTGCTCGTGGGTCTCGCGACCCCGGCGGCCGCGCTTGCCGTGAAGGATGGACCGAATGACGGGACGCTCGTCGTTAAGAACGCGACCGCCCCGACCGACGGGCCCGACAAGACCGCGGTCGTCCGGCTGACGATCACGGGCTCGGTGATCGGCCAGGTCACCGGCCAGAGCGGCCGGATCATCATCGACGGCGGCGCCAAGAGCCCCGCGCCCGAGGTGACCGGCGCCGGCGCGCCGCACGACGTCAAGGCGAGCGACACGGCGCAGGCCTGGACGGGTGACGTGGACGGCTTCAAGTTCCGCGCAGTCGGCGGCACGTACACGATCGTCATCTACGGCAGCGGCGTCAGCCTCGTCGCGATCGGCAACGGCTCGGTCGTGTTGACAGGGACGCCGGACAGCACGACCGACGGCCGGTACTCGCTCAACGGCGACGACTTCAAGTCGTTGCCGGGCGTCGCGACGAAGCCGCTCGTGATCGGCACCGCCGGCCCGAGCTCGAACGCGTAGGCCGTGCAGTGGCAGCAAAGCCGCAGACCGTGCTCGTCGTCGAAGACGAGTCGTCGATCGCCTCGTTCGTCGCCGCGTACCTGAAGAACGCCGGCTACGGCGTCCGGACGACTCCGAGCGGTCAGGAGGCGCTGCGCCTCGTCGAGTCCGAGAAGCCCGCGCTCGTCGTCCTCGACCTGATGCTTCCCGACCTCGACGGCGTCGAGGTGTGCAAGCGCATCCGCCAGAAGGGCGACCTGCCGGTACTGATGCTGACGGCGCGCGACGAGGACGTCGACAAGATCATCGGCCTCGAGGTCGGCGCCGACGACTACATGACGAAGCCGTTCAATCCGCGCGAGCTCGTCGCGCGGGTCAAGGCGATCCTCCGCCGCTCCGCGCCCGAGCGCGACAAGCGCGAGAGTGCCGTCCTCCGCCACGGCGACCTGAGCGTCGACGCTGGTCGGCGCGAGGTGAAGGTGGGGGAGACCGAGGTGCAGCTCGCCCCGAAGGAGTTCGACCTCCTCTGGGAGCTCCTCGACCACCGCGGCCTCGTCCTCACGCGGGACCAGCTGCTCGAGCGCGTCTGGGGCTACACGTTCGCGGGTGACACGCGCACGGTCGACGTCCACGTGCGCCAGCTCCGCCGCAAGCTGGGCGATGCCTCGCCGATCGTCACCGTGTGGGGCGTCGGCTACAAGGTCAGCCCGGCGCGCGAACCGGCCCCCGCCGCCTAGCGGAGTAGATTCGGCCCATGTTCGGGTCGCTTCGGGTCCGGCTTCCCGCGCTCTTCCTGCTCGGCGTCGTCCTGGCCGGGATCCTCGCTTCCGCGATCTCGATCCGCTTCTTCCAGAGCTACACCCGCTCGCGTGCGATCTCGGAGCTGCGGTCGGAGTCGGTCGGGATCACGCAGCTCTACGCGAAGTCGGCCGGCGCCTCCGAAGTGCCCGTCACGAGCCTCCAGGCCGCGATCGGCGGCGACCACATCTTCCTCGTGCCGATCGCGCCCGGCGTCGAGCTCTTCACCGGGAACCTGCCGACGCTGCCGCCGCGCACCCTCGACGTGAAGGCCCTCGGTGCGGGCGGCACGATGACGGTCGACGATCTCGTCGACCGCGGAGGCAAGCACTACCTCGCGGTCGCGCGCCCGATCAGCCTGAGCACGCAGCTGCTCGGCGCGCTCGTCGTCGCGAAGCCGAAGTCGCAGCTGCGCAGCCGGCTGTTCGTGCTCGTGTGGCAGCTCGTCATCGCGTTCGGCATCGGCGTGATCGTCGTCGGCATGCTCGGCGTCTACCTCGCCCGCCGGCTCACGCGTCCGCTCGGCGCGCTCGCGGCCGCGGCGGACGAGGTGGCAGGCGGCGACTACGCCGTCGAGCTGCCGCCGGCGCGCGGCTCCGACGAGATCTCCACGCTCTCGCGCCGCTTCGGCGACATGGCCGCGAAGCTCGCCGAGTCCGAGCAGCTCTCCCGGAACTTCCTCATGTCGGTGTCGCACGAGCTGCGCACGCCGTTGACTGCGATCCGCGGCCACGTCTCGGCGCTCCGCGAGGGCGTGATCGACGATCCGGAGCTGAGCGCCGCGTCGCTCGCGGTCATCGAGGTCGAGGCGATGCGGCTCGAGCGGCTCGTCGGCGACGTGCTCGACCTCGCGAAGCTCGATGCACACCGGTTCACCGTGCTCCAGGAGGAGGTCGACATGGAGCAGCTGACCGAGACTGCGTTCACCGCGTTCGGCGAGGAGGCGCGCCGCCGCGCGATCGACTACCGCAGCGAGATCCGCGCGCATCCGGTGATCGTCACCGACGGCGACCGCGTGCTCCAGATCATCTCCAACCTCCTCTCGAACGCGTTCCGCTGGACGCCGGAGGGCGGCCGGATCTGGGTCGAGCTGGCGGCGGAGAACGGGAACGTGTCCGTCGCCGTCAACGACACGGGCCCAGGCATCAGGCCCGACGAGCGCGACCGGATCTTCCGGCCGTTCTGGTCGCGCGACGGCGGCGGCACCGGCCTCGGGCTCGCGATCGCGCGCGAGCTCGCCCTCGCGCTCGGCGGCCGCATCGACCTGCAGAGCGAGCCGGGGCTCGGCTCGCGGTTCGAGCTCGTGCTGCCGGCGAGTTAGCTGGCGAGCGGGAGGGAGACGACCCGGCCGCCCTCGAGCGTCTGCTCGATGCGGGCGAGCCTCGCGTCCATGCCCTTGAAGCCGGCGGCGATCAAGTCGATCAGGACCGTGAGGTCGTCGACGCGCGCGTGGCGCTCGGCCAGCAGGTCGGTCTCGATCCCCTCGATGCGGCGAATCAGGCTGTTCATCAGGCCGCGGACCTCGGCGATGTGCCGTGCGACCGGGATCACCTCGGCACGGATGCCGTCGTGCACCGCGTCGCTGACCCGCGAGGGGAGCGCCGCCTCGATCTCCGCCGTCGTCGCCGCGAGCGCCGCGATCTGCGCGCGGGCGCGCTCGAGCACCGCGTCGACGTCGGCCGCCGTCGCCGAAGGCGACTTGGTGTACCGGCCGGGCATCGGCGGCTCTGCCGCCGACGCTTCCAGCCTTTCGGTCCGTTCCATCGCGGGCGACGTTAGCGTGGCCGTCGGATGGAGCTTTCGGAGCTCGATTACGAACTGCCGCACGAGCTGATCGCCCAGCACCCGGCCGAGCGCCGCGACGCGTCGCGGCTGCTCGTCTACGACCGGCGGACCGGCGAGGTCAGGCACCGCGTCTTCTCGGAGCTGCCGCAGGAACTCGCCGGCGAGCTCGTCGTCGTCAACGACACGCGCGTCGTCCCGGCGCGGATCCGCATCGACAGCCCGAAGGGCGAGGTGCTGCTCCTCGAGCGCACGTCGGCGACGGAGTGGGAGGCGCTCGCCAAGCCGACGCGCCGGCTCGAGCCGGGCCGGACGTACGGCGGCGTCGAGCTGCTCGAGCACCTCGGCGAGGGCCGTTGGCGCGTCCGCCTCGAGGGCGAGCCGCACGGCGACACCCCGCTGCCTCCGTACATCACCGCGCCCCTCGGCGATCCCGACCGCTACCAGACCGTGTACGCAGACCACGCGGGCTCGGCGGCCGCGCCGACGGCCGGGCTCCACTTCACGCCCGAGCTCCTGCAGCGGGTCGACGTCGAGCGCGTGACCCTGCACGTCGGCCTCGACACGTTCAGGCCGGTCAGCGAGCCGACGCTCGAAGAGCACCGCATCCACGGGGAGCGTTACGAGATGACCGCGCAGGCATGGGCGCGGATCGCGGGCGCCGAGCGCGTGCTCGCCGTTGGGACGACGACGACGCGCACGCTCGAGACCGTTGCGCACGGCGGGCCGCTCGCCGGCCGGACGGAGCTGTTCATCACGCCCGGCTTCGAGTTCAAGCGCGTCGACGCACTCTTGACGAACTTCCACCTGCCGCGGTCGACGCTGCTCGCGCTCGTGATGGCGTTCGCGGGGATCGAGGAGGTCAGGCGTCTCTACGCCCTCGCGGTCGCGAAGCGCTATCGCTTCTACTCGTTCGGCGATGCGATGCTGATCCTGTGACGACGCGCAGCGCGAACGAGTGGCGCGAGTTCTGGGCGACGCGGGGCGAGCGGGAGCTCGCCGAGCTGCTCGGCGATCGCGCGCCGCACGCGACCCGCGTCGCGACGCTGCTCGGCAGCCGCGCGCCGCGGAGCGCGCTCGCTGCGGAGCTCGGACGCATCAAGGGAACGACGCCCGATCACGAGCTCGCCCGGCGGATCGGCGACTGGTTCGAGCGCGCGTGAGCTTCGAGCTGCACGCGACCGACGGCGATGCACGCGCCGGCGTCCTGCACACGGCGCACGGCGACGTCCGCACGCCCGTGTTCATGCCGGTCGGAACGAAGGCGACGGTCAAGACCGTCGACCCCGACGAGCTGAAGGCGCTCGGAGCGCAGCTCGTCCTCGGCAACACGTACCACCTGCACTTCCGCCCGGGCGACGAGGTGATCGAGGAGCTCGGCGGCCTGCACGCATTCATGGGCTGGGACGGGCCGATCCTCACGGATTCCGGCGGCTTCCAGGTGTTCTCTTTGCGCGACACGCTGCTCGCGCACGACGACGACGGCGTCACCTTCAAATCCGTGTACGACGGCGCGCCCGCCCGGTTCACACCGGAGCTCGCGGCCGACATCCAGCGCCGCCTCGGCAGCGACGTCGCGATGTGCCTCGACATCTGTCCGCCCGCGGGCGTGCAGCGGACCGAGCTGGCCGAGGCGGTCCGCCGGACGACGCTCTGGGCGGCGCGACAAAGGGGCCTGCCTCGCGGAGACGGGCAGCTTCGCTTTGCGATCACGCAGGGCGGTCTCGACTTCGAGCTGCGCGCGCAAAGCAGCGAGGAGCTCGTCGCGCTCGACTTCGACGGCTACGCGATCGGCGGGCTGAGCGTGGGGGAGGAGCGTGCGCCGATGTTCGCCGCGACCGCGCATGCCGCCGCGGCGCTCCCGGCGCACAAGGCGCGCTACTTCATGGGGATCGGCGACCCCGAGGGCGTGATCGAGGTGATCGCCCGCGGCGTCGACATGTTCGACTGCGTGCTCCCGACGCGCACCGCGCGAACCGGCAGCGCGCTGACGTGGGAGGGCCGGCTCAACCTCCGGAACGCCCGTTTTGCCCGCGATCCGGGGCCCCTCGACGCCGGCTGCGCCTGCCCGGCCTGCACGCGATTCAGCCGGGCGTACGTCCGGCACCTCGTCAACCAGCAGGAAATCCTCGGACTTCGGCTGCTCAGCCTGCATAATCTCCGGTTCCTGACCGACCTCGTCGCCGGTGCCCGTGCGGCGATCGAACGGGGCGAGTTCCCGACGTGGCGTGCGGAGGCGCTGGAGCGACTGAGATGATCGGTGCAAGCGGCAGCGGCGGCAGCAGCTTCTTCCTGCTGATCATCGTCGCGTTCGTCTTCCTCTGGTTCCTGCTGATCCGTCCGCAAAAGCGGCGACAGCTGCAGCAGCAGCACATGCTGAAGGAGCTGAAGGAAGGTGACGAGGTCGTCACCGCGGGCGGGATCTACGGCGAGATCACGCGCGTCGAGGAGGACGGCGACGTGATGGTGCGGATCGCGCCCCAGCTCGAGGTCAAGGTGGCCCGAAAGGCGATCGGCGGCGTGATCGAAAAACCCGCGGATCCCGAAGAAACCGAGGACGAGGACGCTACCCTGTCCGAGCCTTGAGCGATCGTCGCAAGTACCTCCTCCTGATCGGCGTCATCGTCGCCGCCCTCGTCGGGTCGGCGCTCGTCGCGATCCCCGGATCGCCCGTCTACAAGAAGCCGACGCTCGGCCTCGACCTCCAGGGCGGCCTCGAGGTCGTCCTCAAGGCGGTCCCGCAGAAGGGCCAGACGATCACGCCGGACGAGCTCGACAAGTCCGTGTCGATCATGCAGGACCGGATCAACAAGCTCGGCGTCACCGAGCCCGAGATCCGCAAGCAGGGCTCCGACCAGATCGTCATCCAGCTCGCCGGCGTCCACGACCCCGCGAAGGCCGCCCAGCTGATCGGCAAGACCGCGCAGCTGATGCTCTTCGACTTCGAAAGCGATCTCGCCGGGCCGTCGACCGACGCGAACAACAACCCGGTCGCGACGCCGACCTTGTACGGCCTCCTGAAAGCGGCTCAGGCGGAAGGCGGGAAGGGGGAGCCCGAGAGCTTCTACCTCTTCAAGAACAAGACCGTCACGACGAAGCCGACGAAGAAGGGTGCGAAGCCGACGACGGAGGTCAAGCACTCGCTCGTGTCGAACGCTCCGACGCGCACGGCGCTGCTGAAGAAGTACGGCGGCAAGGTGCCGCAGGGCTTCGAGGTCGTGCCGGTGCCCGCGCACCGCATCGTCGTCTCCTGCCAGGCGACGACGGGCTGCCTGGGCGCGAACGCGGCCTCGCCCAACGGCACCTACTACTACTTGATGAAGTTCTACCCGGACGGGCAGCCGAACGGCGGCGGCGCGATCCCGGAGATGAACGGCAACGACCTCGTGCTCTCCGGAACGCGCGCCGACTTCGGCCAGACCGGCACGCCCGTCGTGCTCCTCCAGTTCACGAACCACGGCGGCAACGAGTTCGGGCGCATCACGAAGGAAGAGGCGCAGCGCGGCCAGACGAAGTACGACCTCGCCGGCAAGCCGGGTGGCCCGACGAACTACGCGCAGCACTTCGCGATCGTCCTCGACCAGCAACTCGAGTCGACGCCGTACATCGACTTCCAGCAGTTCCCCGACGGCATCCAGGGCAACAACGCGGAGATCGACCTGAACGGCGGGTCGATCCAGGAGGCGAAGGACCTCGCACTCGTGCTGCAGACCGGTGCGCTGCCCGTCACCTTCCAGCAGATCGAGCGCACGGACGTGTCGGCCACGCTCGGCAAGAGCTCGCTGACGCAGGCGTGGCACGCCGCACTCGTCGGCCTGATCGTCGTCGCGCTCTTCCTGCTCGTCCTCTACCGCTTCCTCGGCCTCGTCGCGGTCTTCGGTCTCGCGATCTACTCGCTCCTCTACTACGCGGCGATCCTGCTCTTCAACGTGACGCTGACGCTGCCGGGCTTCGCCGGGTTGATCCTGACGATCGGGGTCGCAGCCGACGCGAACGTCGTGGTCTTCGAACGCATCAAGGAAGAGGTGCGTGCCGGGAAGTCGGTGCGCGCGGCGATCTCGGCCGGCTACGGCAAGGGGTTCCACACGATCCTCGACGCGAACGTCGTCACGGCGATCACCGCACTCGTGCTCTTCCTGATCGCGGTCGCGTCGGTCAAGGGCTTCGCGCTGATGCTGCTCATCGGCACGATCATCTCGCTCCTCACGGCCGTCGCCGCGACGCGCGCGCTGCTCGGGCTGCTCGCGGGCTTCCGCTGGTTCGACAACCCGCGCTTCATGGGCGCGCACGGCGCGCAGACGGCCAAGTGGCTGCAGATCGACTTCATGCGCCGCCGCTATCTCTGGTTCGCGATCTCCGGCGCGATCATCCTCGCCGGCGCCGTGTCGCTCGGCGTGCGCGGCCTCAATCTCGGGATCGACTTCAAGGGCGGCACGCAGATCACCTTCAACACGCGCCAGGCGTACTCGACCGGTGACGTCCAGAAGATCGCAGCCGGCAAGGACGTCGACCGTCCCGATGCCGTCGTCCAGGGCCGCGGCCCGTCGGTCGGCGGCAAGTACAAGCAGTGGCAGGTGCGGACACGCGCGCTGACGAGCGCCGAGCAGAACAACTTCCAGCAGGACCTGCAGCAGAAGCTCGGGGCGTTCGGCGCCGGAACGAAGAACGTGTCCTCGAGCTTCGGCCACCAGATTGCCACGGACGCGATCTACGGGATCATCGTCTCGCTCCTCCTGATCGTCGTCTACATCTGGCTGCGCTTCGACCTGAAGTTCGCGATGCCCGTGATCCTCGCGATGCTCCACGACATCGCCGTGACGGTCGGCGTCTACTCACTGCTGTTCAAGGAGGTGTCGGTTGCGACCGTCGCCGCGGTCCTGACCGTGCTCGGGTACTCGATCTACGACACGATCATCATCTTCGACCGAGTCCGCGAGAACATCCCGCTGATGCGGCGGCAGCCGTTCGCGACGATCGTCAACGTCTCGCTCTGGGAGACGATCCGCCGTTCACTCGCGACGACCTTCATCACGCTCCTGCCGATCATCGCGCTCGAAGTGCTCGGCGGCGCCACGCTCAAGGACTTCGCGATCGCGCTGATCGTCGGCGTCGTCTCCGGTGCGTACTCGTCGATCTTCATCGCGGCGCCACTGCTCACGATCTGGAAGGAGCGCGAGCCCGAGTACGCGAAGCGCAAGCGGCTGGCCGGCATGGGCGAAGAGCCCGAGGACGACGGCGGCGGCGGAACGCCCGCGCGCCGGCGGCCGCTGCGCCCGAAGGGCGATCCCGGAACGATCGCGTTGGCGGAATCGGAGCAGGCGCTCGCGTCCGAGCCGACGCCGGGCCTCGTCGACGGCATAGCACCGACCCCGGCGCCGGCGAGTGCGTCGGCGAGCCGCGAGAAGCGACGGCAGCGCCGCCGTTCGAGGCCGCATGGCCGCGCGCGGTAGCGAACGCATCGCCGAGATCCTCGAGGAGCTGATCGTCGAGCTCCCCGGGCGGCTGCGCGGCAGCGGGGCGCGCCTCTCCGACCACGCGACCTCGGCGCTCCGCTCCCTCATCGACGAGCTGAACCTCGTGACGCGCGACGATCTCGACGAGGTCGAGCTGCGTGTCGCGCAGCTCGAGCACCGGCTACGACTGCTCGAGGGAGTCTCCGACCTGCCCCCGCCCTCGGCGGAGCGGTAGGAGCCGGACGAAGCGCTCGGCGTCCCAGACGATGTAGCCGCAGAGCACGGCGAGCGGCAGCTCTGCGAAGCACGCCTCGAGCAGCGCCTCGAGCTGCTCTCCGCCGGAGTGCGACGTGACGATGTCGAACCAGGCGTCGCAGAGGAGCATCGTCCCGGTCACGGCGGCCGCGGGGACGAGCCATCTCGACGAGCGGAGGACGCACCAGCCGGTGATCGCGAACGCGGCGAGGAGGGCGACGTCGAACCCGATCCACGCGAGGTCGTAGTGGTGCGCGACGTGGCGGGAGGGGAGCGTGTACGTCAGGTAGAGCGTCCACGGCCCGAGCCCGAGCGCGACGGCGAGGAGCAGCGGGCCGATCCAGCGGGGAAGCGGAATGTCCACCAGATCGGGTTGTACCCTGTCGGCGTGACCCTGCGAAAGCCCAGGGCCGAGCAGGTGCTTGCGTGGGGGGCAGCGTTGGTCGGCGTCATCGGCATCGCCTCCGCGCTGACGCCGGAGATGGCAAACCGCCTCGACGTCGTTCGCGGCATCTTGCCGCCCGGCGTCCCGACCGCAGCGCGGGTGCTCGCGCTCTCGTTCGGGATCGCGCTCATCTGGCTCTCACGGTCGCTGGCGCGGCGTCGAAAGCGCGCCTGGGCGCTCGCGGTCGCGCTCGTCTTCTTCTCCGGGGTCGCGCATCTCGCGAAGGGCCTCGACTTCGAGGAGGCGACGGTGTCGGCCGCGCTGCTCGCGGCACTCGTCTACTACCGGCACCGCTTCGACGTCCCGGGCGACCCGAGCAGCGTCGGCAAGCTCGTCGCACCGCTTGCGGGCGTGACCGCCGCGATCGCGATTCCGATCGGCATCGAGGTGCGCGGCGGCGACGTGCCGGACCGGATCGCCGACACATTGACCGGCGTCGGGCTCCTGCTCGGGTTCTACGCGCTGTACCTCTGGCTGCGTCCCTTGTCGCAGTCCGTCGCCCAGACGGTCGCGGAGCATCGGCTCGCGCGCGACCTCATCGAGGAGTTCGGACGGGACAGCCTTTCCTTTTTCGCGTTACGGCGTGACAAGAGCCTCTTCTTCACGCCCACCGGCCGCGCGTTCCTCGCGTACCGCGTCGTCGCGGGGACGGCGATCGTCAGCGGCGACCCGGTCGGCGACGAGGCCGAGTTCGACGCGCTGCTGGCCGAGTTCGGTCGGGTCGCGCGCTCGCGCGGCTGGCGGTTCGCCGTCGTCGGCGTCTCGCACGATCATCTGCCGCGGTACGAGCGGCTCGGCATGCGCTCGCTCGCGATGGGCGACGAAGCGGTGCTCATCCCGTCCGAGTTCTCGCTCGATGGACGCGCGATCCGGAAAGTGCGGCAATCGGTGTCCCGGCTGACGAAGGCGGGTTACACGTTCCGCGTCGTGCCTGCGGACGGCGTCGGTGACCTGCGGACGGAGATCGACGCCGTCTCGCTGGAGTGGCGCGGCGACAGCGTCGAGCGCGGCTTCTCGATGGCGATGGACGATCTCTACGCGACGGGCACGATGCTCGCGGTCGCCGAGGACGCCGACGGCGGCGTCGGCGGCTTCCTCCACCTCGCACCGTCGCCGGCGCACGGCGGCTGGTCGCTCTCGACGATGCGCCGCCGCCGCGACACGCCGAACGGCCTGACCGAGTTCCTGATCGTGGAGACGGCGCTCTGGGCCAAGGCGGAGGGTGCGAGCGAGCTCTCGCTCAACTTCTGCGCGCTCACCGACTTCCTCGCCGAGGAGCGTGCGGTGACATTGCCGCGCCGTGCGCTGCGGCGGTTCCTGCTCGCAGCCGACAACGTCTTCCAGCTCGAGCGCCTGCATTCGTTCTCGCGCAAGTTCCATCCGGTCTGGCGGCCGCGGTACGTCTGCGTCGAGAAGCTCAGCGATCTCCCGCTCGTCGGCCTCGCGTACCTGCACCTCGAGCAGCTGCTCGTGCCGCCGGGTCCGTGGACGCGCAGGGAGCGCGTGTCACACTGACGTGATCCACCCGACGCCGTCATCCAGGCCCGCCGCCACCAGCAGCGGGGCTCCCCGCGTCCTTGCGCCGCTTGGTGCTCGCGCCCGAGAGGCGTGGGGACGGCATCGGGCGGATCGCTAGCCATGGCCTCGCAACCAGCGACGCGCAGCCTCGGCCGCCTGTCGGAGATCGCGCAGGTGATGGTGCGGCACGGCTTCGGCTATTTCCTCGAGGCGCACAAGCTCACGGACCTGCTGCCCGGGCGCCCGCCGTCGTCGCCGCCGGACTCGTCGCAGCGCGGACGGCATCTCCGGGAGCTGCTCGACGAGCTCGGTCCGACCTTCGTGAAGTTCGGGCAGCTGCTCTCGACGCGGCCGGACGTCGTCCCGCCGGACATCATCGCGGAGCTCCGGGGGCTCCAGGACGACGTGCGGCCCTTCCCGTTCGAACAGGCGGAGCGGGTGATCGAGGAGGATCTCGGCAACTCGATCGAGCGGTTGTTCCTCGAGTTCGAGCGGGAGCCCGTCGCCGCCGCGTCGATCGGCCAAGTGCACAAGGCCGTCATCCCGAACGGCAGGACGGTCGCCGTCAAGGTGCAGCGGCCGGGCGCGCCGCGCCAGATCGAGGCCGACCTCGGCCTGCTCTACCAGGCGGCGAAGCTCGTGAAGGAGCGCGTGCGCGCGCTCGACTTCATCGACGCACGCAGCCTCGTCGACGAGTTCGCGCGCCAGATCCGCCAGGAGCTCGACTACCGGCTCGAGGCGCGCAACGCGCAGGCGTTCCATCGCAACTTCGCGTCCGACCCGAAGGTGCAGGTGCCGAAGGTCTACTGGACGTACACGCGGGCGCGGGTGCTGACGCTCGAGTGGCTCGAGGGGACACAGCTCGCCGACGTCGAGCTGCTGCCGCTGACCGTCGACGAGCGGCGCGACCTCGCGTACCGAATCACCGAAACGTGGATGACGATGATCTTCCGCCACGGCTTCTTCCACGGCGATCCGCACCCGGCGAACATCCTCGTCCTCGAGGAGGCGGGCGCGATCGGCCTCGTCGATTTCGGCGCCGTCGGGAAGCTGAGCGACGACGACTTGACGAAGGTGACGCGGCTCTTCATCGACGCCGCGCAGGAGAACGTCGACGCGCTCCCGAAGCGGCTCGCCGATCTCGGCGTGCGCTATCCGAAGGAGCGCGTGCGCGCACTCGACTTCATCGATGCACGCAGCCTCGTCGACGAGTTCGCGCGCCAGATCCGGCAGGAGCTCGATTACCGCCTCGAGGCGCGCAACGCGCAGGCGTTCCACCGCAACTTCGCGTCCGACCCGA
>DATCJJ010000110.1:0-10880 GCA_036562845.1 Gaiellaceae bacterium
GGAGAGCCGATAGTTGTACGCCGCCTCCGGCATGTCGTCGAAGCGGTCCGACGGCGACCACCCGTGATGGCGGAGCGAGCGCACGCGCTCGGCGATCGTCTCGTCGGAGGTGCTGACCGCACCGCCCTCCCCGGTCGTGACGATCTTCCGCGGATGGAACGAGAAGCACGCGAGCGAGCCGAGCGAGCCGCACGGGCGGTCGCCGCGGCGCGCGCCGAGCGCGCCCGCGGCATCCTCGATCACCGGCAGCCCGTCGGGCAGCTCCTCGAGCCGCGCCGGGCGGCCGAAGAGGTGGACGGCGAGGATCGCCTTCGTCCGCGCCGTGACGCGGCGCGCGGCGTCGGCGGCGTCCATGTTCATCGTCACCGGGTCGACGTCGACGAGCACGGGCTTCGCGCCGGCGAGTGCGACGACGTTCCCGGTCGCCGGGAACGTGTAGGCGGGAACGAGCACCTCGTCGCCCGGGCCGATGCCGAGCGCGAGCACGGCAACGTGGAGCGCGGCCGTGCCCGACGAGACGGCGACTGCGTCCCGCGTGCCGGCGAGGCCGGCGAGCAGCCGCTCGAACTCCGCGACCTTCGGGCCCATCGTCAACTGGCCCGACTCGAGCACGGTGCGGATCTCGGCGAGCTCCTCCTCCCCGACCGCCGGCTTGGCGAGCCTTACGTCAGTGCCGGCTTGCGGGCGCGATACCACGCGATCGTCCTCTCCAGGCCGTCGTCGAGCTCGACGCTCGCGTCGAAGCCGATGTCCTCGCGCGCCTTCTCGACGTTGGGGATGCGCAGCTCGACGTCGACGTACTCGAGCGGCGCGAACGTGATCTCGCCGGAGCAGCGGGTCAGCCGCTTGATCCGCTGCGCGAGGTCGAAGATCGTCACGGCGCTGCGCGGATTGCCGACGTTGTAGCTCTGGCCGACGGCGCGCGGGTGCTCGAGGCAGAGGCGCACCGCCTCGACCATGTCGTCGACGTAGCACCACGCGCGGATCTGCGAGCCGTCGCCGCGCACGACGAGGTCGTTGCCGGCGAGCGCGTTCTCGATGAACGCGCGGATCGCGCCGCCGCCGATCTGCCCCGGGCCGTAGACGTTGAACGGACGCACCGTCACCGTCGGCAGCCCGAGCTCGTCGTGGTACGCGTGGGCGAGGTGCTCGCCGGCGAGCTTCGAGACGGCGTACGTCCAGCGCGCCTCGCCGACGGAGCCGATCGTCGAGACGTGTCCCTCCTTCACGTTGTACGCATGCGTGCCGAAGACCTCGCTCGTCGAGAAGTCGACGAGCCGCTCGACCGTGGCCTGCGTCGCGACCGCCGCCTCGAGCACGTTGTACGTCCCGATCAGGTTGACGCGCATCGTCCGCACGGGCGACTCGAGCACGGTGTCGACGCCGGCGATCGCGGCGCAGTGGACGATGTGCGTCGCGCCGCGCGCGAGCTCGCGGACGGCGTCGGCGTCGAGGACGTCGGCCTGGTGGAAGGCGAAGTTCGGATGGTCGCCGAGGTCGGTGGCGGAGAGCGCGTCGCGGTGCAGGTTGTCGAGCGCGACGACTTCGTTCTCGTCGACGAGCGTGCGCGCGAGCGTCGTCGCGATGAAGCCGGCGCCGCCGGTAACGAACACGCGCTTTCCCTGCAAAGCCATAGGGTCACTCTAGTGTCCGACTGGTTCGAGGGCAGCGACGAGGAGTTCCTCGATCGCGTGTGGCGCCTCGCGCTTCGCCGCGAGCCGGATGGCGACGGGAGGCGCGAGGGTCTCGCGCGGCTGCACGAGGGGCGGATCTCGCGCGCCGCGTACCTCGCGGAGCTGCTCGAGGGCGAGCCGTTCGCGCACGTGCGCGCGCTCGACGACGCGCTCGCGTTCGTCCGGCGTGAGTCGGGTCGGCCGCGCGAGCTGCAGGCCGCCGCGCAGGCGGACGAGCGCGCGATCGAGATCCCATGGGTGCTCGCACGCTACGGCGGGGAGCGGCGCGTGCTCGACGTCGGCACGGTCTTCGCGGAACCCGCCTACGTCGCGGGGCTGCACGAGCTCGCGATCGCCGACCTCGTCACGGTCGACCTCGCCGCCGGCGCGACCGTCGTCGCGGATGTCCGCGACCTGCCCTTCGAGGACGCTCGGTTCGACCTCGCGCTGTGCGTGTCGACGCTCGAGCATGTCGGCCGCGACAACGCCGTCTACGCCGTCGATGCGCCGCGCGAGGACGACGGCGACGAGGCGGCCCTCCGCGAGCTGCGGCGGGTGCTCGCGCCGGACGGGCGCCTGCTCGTGACCGTGCCGACCGGCGTCGACGAAGACCAGGGCTGGCAGGTGCAGCGGTCGCCGCTCGCGTGGGTCGAGCGCTTCGAGCGCGCCGGCTTCCTCGTCTTCGAGGACGAGCTGTACGTGCGCGGCGACGACGGGTGGCGGACCGCGACCCTCGCCGAGGCGCAGGACGCGCGTTACGGCGCAGCGGGTGCCGGAGCGGTGCTGCTCGCGGAGCTGCGTCCAGGCACGGTCGGAGAAAGGCTGCGTCTAGCCGTGCGCGACGTGCGCCACCGCGACGTCGCCCGCCGCAGCACCCGTCTGGCGTAGGAGGACTGCGGCGAAGGCGAGGCTGCCGAGCGTGAGCAGCGCCGGCAGGACGATGAAGAACGGCTCGAGCGAGACGTGGCGAAGCACGTAGCCCGCGGCGATGAAGCCGAGCGGGCCGGCCATCGTCGCAACCGTCATCACCGCCGTCATCACCTTCGGCCGCAGCTCTTGCGGCGTGCGCACCGTCAGCACGCCGACGATCGGTGCGTTCACGAGCGGCGTGAAGAACGCGAACGCGCCGAGGATCACCACCGCGGCCGGCCACGGCGTCTGCGGCGCGAGCAGGAAGAGCGGGAGCGGCATCGCGACGATCGCGATCGCGGCGAGCTTCAGCAACGGCGCCCGTTGCGTCACGCGCTGGGCGACGAGCGCACCGAGCAGCGCACCGACGCCGAAGCCGCCGAAGAGAAACCCGAGGACGTGCGCATCCGCGTCGTACCGGAAGTACGCGAGCCCCTGGACGCCGAGGATGAGCCCCTGCGCCACGAAGTTGACCACGCAGGCGGCGAGCATCACCGGTCCGAGCAACGGATCGCCGAGCAGGTACGTGAGCCCCGCGAGAATGCCCTTCGACTGCGCAGCGGCCTCGACCCGCTTGCCGGCGCGCACGACGAGCGCGATCGTCAGAAACGAGAAGAGATAGGTGCACCCGTCGACGACGAGCACGGTCGCGGGGCTCGTCGCCGCGATCAACAGCCCGGCAACGACCGGGCCGGCGAGCTGCGTCACCTGCTGCACACCCGAGAAGACCGCGCCGACGCTCGCCACGAGCTGCTCGTCCTCACCCGCGACCTCGGGGATCACGAGCCGGGACGACGCGAAGTAGGGAGCCGAGAAGCTGCCGATCGCAAAGGTCGCGGCGAGCAGCGCGGCGAACGACAGATGCCCGGTGTGGTGGAGGACCGGGATCACGAGCATCAGCGGCCCGCGGGCAGCGTCGCAGACGAGCATCGTCCGCTTGCCGCCGAGCTTTGCGATCAGTGTGCCGGCCGGGATCCCGAAGACCGCGACGGGCGCGATCTCCGCGGCGAGGACCCAGCCCATCTTCGCCGTCGAGCCCGTCGTGGCGAGGACGAACCAGGGCAGCGCCACGTACGTCATCGCCGAGCCGGTGAGGGAGACGAGCTCGGCCGTCAGGAGGCCGGCGAGCGAGCGGTTTCTCCACATCCCGATAAAAATAAAACGTACGTACGGTTTAGTCAAGAGGATAGGATTTCCCGCCGTGCCGAAGGTCACCCAGGAACATCTCGACGCCCGCCGCACCCAGATCCTCGACGGGGCGCGCCGCGCCTTCGCCGACCACGGGTACGAGGGCGCCACGGTTGCCCGACTCGAGGAGGCGACCGGCCTCTCCCGCGGCGCGATCTTCCATTACTTCGGCAGCAAGCAGGACCTCTTCGTCGCGCTCGCCTGGGACCTGAACACGCGGCTCGGGGACATCCTCCTCGAGCGCGGCCTGGCGGACGCGGTGCGGGCCTTGACGGAGGAGAGCCCGGAGTGGCTCGGCGTCCTGATCGAGGCGCAGACGCGGCTCCGTCACGACTTGGAGTTCGTGCGAAAGATCGACGCGCGCGAGGCGGAGAGCAGCGATCGCATCCGCAGCTGGTTCGCCGAGCAGCAGGCCGCCGGGCGCCTGCGTGACGATGTGCCGAGCGTCGAGCTCGGGCGCTTCGCGACATCGGTGATCAACGGCGTCGCGCTTCGCATCGTCGCCGACGATCCGTTCGACGTCGAAGCCGTCATCCAATTGCTGAACGACGCGCTCGCGCCGCGGTGAAGACGATTCTCTTCGTCGGCGCCGGCCGCAACCAGCGCCGTGCCATCGCCCGTGTCCGCGAGCTCGGTGTCCGCGTCGTCGCCGTCGACAAGAACCCGGACGCGCCGGGCTTCGCCGAGGCGGACGCCGGCGAGGCCGTCGACTTCGCCGAGCCCGACGCGGTCGCGATCGTCGGACGCGTGCATCATGTCGACGGCGTGATGACGCTCGCCGCGGACCGCGCGGTGCCCGTCGTCGCGCGTGTCGCAGAGCTCCTCGGCCTCCCGGGCATCGGCTCGCAGGCGGCACATCTCGCCACGAACAAGATCGCGATGCGCCGCGCCTTCGCAGAGCAGGGCGTGCCGCAGCCGCGGTACGCGGCGGTCCGCGACTACGCGAGCGCGAAGGCCGCCGGCGAGACGATCGGCTTCCCGGCGGTTCTCAAGCCGGCCGACTCGGCGGGCCAGCGCGGCCTTTTCCTCGTCGACGACATGGATGGCCTTTCGCGGAACCTGCCGCTGACCCTCACCGCCTCGCCGACGCAGGAGGCAGTGCTCGAGGAGTTCCACGCCGGGCGCGAGGTGAACACGCTGCTCGTCGCCCGAGAGGACGACGTGAAGCTGATCACCGCGTCCGACCGGCTGCGGCCGGAGGGCGTCGGCTTCGGCGTCGCGGTCGCGCACCTCTCCCCGTCGACGCTGTACGGCGACGCGGCCGACGAGGTCGAGCGCGTCGCGCTCGCCGCCGTGCACGCAATCGGCCTGCGCAACGGGATCGCCTACCCGCAGCTCCTCGTCAGTGGAGACGGCGTGCGCGTCGTCGAGATCGCGGCGCGGATTCCCGGCGGACAGATGGTCGAGGTGCCGCGCTACGGCGTCGGGATCGACCTCGTCGAGGTCGCGGTGAAGCAGGCGCTCGGCGAGCCGGTGCCCGACGAGCTCGTCACGCCGAGCTTTCAGCAGCCGTTCGCGATCCGCTTCCTCACGGCCGAGCCCGGCCCGCTCCCCACGGGCGAGGTCCAGACCGTCGGCCCGCTCGACAAGGCGCTCGCCTTCCCGGGCGTCGACCGCGTCGAGACGTGGATCGAGGTCGGCGAGACGATCCGGCCGGTGCAGACAGACGGCGACCGGCGCGGCTACGTGATCGCGCGCGGGTCGACGAACCTCGAGGCCCTCGACCGTGCAGAAGCTGCGGCGGGGCTCGTCGACGTGATCACCCGATGAGCCACGCGGACATCCTGCGCGCGGGCTACCGACAGCTCGGGAGCGCGTTCGACGAATGGCGCGACCGCATCGTCGGCGACCCGCGCACCGAGTGGCGCGACGCGCTGGCCGCGCACCTGCAGCCGGGAGCACGGGTGCTCGAGCTCGGCTGCGGCGCCGGCGACAGCGGCCTCCGCGAGCGCTTCGACTGGACCGGCGTCGATCTCGTTGCGCGCGCACCGGGCGTGATCGAGGCCGACTTCCTCGAGCTGCCTCGTTCTACGTCTTCAACCACGTCCGGCGGGAGCGGCTCGCCCCGGGCTCCTCGGAAACCTCCACCGCTGGCTCGTGCCGGGCGGCTGGTTCCTGCACGCCTTCGGGCAGAGCGATCTCGAATCGTGGACCGGCAGGTGGATCGCGGGCTTCACGATCGAGCGCGACGAGCTCGTCACGTTCACCGAACCGGAGGGCAGCGCGACCTTCCAGTGGATACTTGCGCATTCATGACCGTCGCTCGCCTCCGGCTCGCTCCCCGGCGGGAATCCCCCACGCCCCCACCACGCGCTCAGAGATCAACAAGCGTCGGCCCATGAGCGCGTGCGACTTCAGCCTGCGGCACTACGGCGAGCTGCTCGACGCAGCGGCGGCCGGCGGGTATCGCTGGGCGGGTTTCGACCACGAGCCCGAGCCGGGCGACCTCTTCCTCCGTCACGACGTCGACCTCTCGCTGAGCGCGGCTCTCACGATGGCGCGGCTCGAGCATGCACGCGGCGCGCACGCGACGTACTTCCTGATGACGGAGAGCGTCTTCTACAACCTCGCGTCCTCCGAAGGACGCGCAGCGATCGACCAGCTCCGCTCGCTCGGGCACGCGGTCGGGCTGCACGCGGTGTACCCGAACGCCGGGCAGGACGACCGCTTCGATGCGGTCGTCGCGTGGCACAACCCGGACCCGGACTACGTCTTCGAGCCGGTCGACGGCGCCGTCAACGTGATGCAGGCGCCGTGGTTCACGCAGGGCAACTACCGGAGCGACTCGAACCAGCACTGGCGCGAGGGGTGCCCGGATGCAGCGCTCCGCGCGGGGGCGTTCGAGTGGCTGCAGCTGCTCACGCACCCGGAGATCTGGGTGTTCCGCGGCGCGACGATGGGCGAGACGATGCGTTCGATGCTCGAGGAGAAGCGCGGCGAGTGGCTCGTGCACCTCGCCGAGGACCGGATCGACCTCGCATGACGACGATCCTGCTGAGCGCCTCCGGCTCGCCGGGGAGCGCGCGGCTCATCCGCGCGCTGCAGGAGAACGGCGAGCGCGAGGTGCGCGTCGTCGGCACCGACATGAACCCCGACGCCATCGGGGCGCATCTCTGCGACGCGTTCCACGTCGTGCCGCCCGGCTCGGACCCCGCGTATCCGGAGACGATCCGGGAGATCGCGGAACGCGAGGGTGCCGACGTGGTGCTGCCGCAGTCGTCGTTCGACCTCCAGGCGCTGTCCGGCGTGCGCGAGGAGTTCTCGATCCCCGTGCTCGTGTCGTCCCCCGACACGGTGCACCGTTCGAACGACAAGGCGGAGACGTACGAGTTCCTGCACCGGATCGGCGTCCCCACCGTCGACTTCCGCCGCGTCGCGGGTGCGCGCCAGGTCGAGGCGGCGGCACGCGAGCTCGGCTACCCCGATCGACCGGTCTGCTTCAAGCCGGTGTTCTCGTCCGGGTCGCGTGGGTTCCGGATCCTCGACCCGACCGTCGACCGCGCGCACCAGCTGCTGCACGAGCGGCCCGGCTCGGTCGCGATGCGTCTCGAGGAGGCGCTCGAGCTGCTGCCCGAGGAGGGCGGCACCGAGCTGCTCGTGATGGAGCTCGCGAGCGGCGGCGAGCGGACGATCGACGGCATCGGGGACGGTACGCGCGTCGTCCTCGGTCACCCGAAGACGCGCGAGGCGATGCGCGCCGGGCTCGCGATGTACTTCGTGACGCTGCAGAACGACTGGCTGATGGAGATCGCCGACCGGATCGTCCGCGAGCTCGAGATCGAGTGGTTCTTCAACATCCAGCTCGTCGGCGACGCGGTGATCGAGATCAACCCGCGGATCTCGACCGTCGTCTACCAGGAGGACCTCAACCTGCCCTGGCTCGGCGTCAAGCGCGCGCTCGGCGAGATCTCCGACGACGAGCTCGTGTCGCTTTCGTCACGAATCCGGCCGGGTCGCACGGCGCTTCGGTACTTCGATCAGGTGGAATGGGACCAGTGATGGACGACTGGGACGCGGTGCGGGCGCCGCTCGAGGCCGCTGGCGACGATCCGACGGACGAGGAGAGGATCAAGCGCGCGGTCGACGCGGCCGAGCTCGTGGCCTCCGCCGCGGGCGAGCCGCCCGACGAGCTCCCGGACGCTGCGCGCGAGTGGGTCGAGGCGCACGGCGTGCCGCCGGACGAGCTCGTCGAGCTCGCGATCCGCACGCTGAAGGAGATCGCGAACGGCAACGACTGGTGGCACGAGCGGCTCCAGGACCTGCGCTTCCGGCTCGGCGACGTCGCAGCACCCTGATGCGGATCACACACTGCCCCGTCAACACGGCGGGGATCCCGTGGGCGAACGTGCAGGCGTTGCGCGACCGCGGCGTCGACGCCCGGCTTGTCGTCTTCAACCGTTACACACTGCATCCGGAGGCAGACCTCGATCTCGAGCGGCGCGGCGGCCTGGTCCGACAGCAGTTGACGCAATGGCGTGCGTTCACGCATCTCGCACCGCAGACCGACGTCTTCCACTTCTACTTCGGGCTGACCCTCGTACCGAAGTCGCTGCAGTTCCCGCTGCTGCGCGCACTCGGCAAGCGCTCCGTCATGCACTTCCTCGGCTCCGACATCCGCGGCAAGCCGCCCGAGAAGCTCGACTGGTCGCGGCGCGCCGGCGCGCGCGTCGTCGGCTCGTACGACGCGATCCGCTGGGTGCCCGACGCACACGTGATCCCACCGGGGATCGACGTGCACGCGATCGAGCCGGCGCCGCCGAGCGAGCGCGAGCGGCCCGTCGTCCTGCACGCACCGTCGTCCCGGGCGCGCAAGGGAACCGAGTTCGTCCTCGCCGCCTGCGAGCAGCTCGACTGCGAGCTCGAGATCGTCGAGGGGCTCGATCACCGCGAGGCGTTCGAGCGCTACCGCCGCGCCGACGTGATCGTCGACCAGCTGAACGCCGGCTGGTACGGCGTGTTCGCGATCGAGGCGATGGCGCTCGGCAAGCCCGTCGTGACCTTCCTCCACGAGGAGGCGGTGCGACGGACCGAGGAGGCGTTCAACGTGCCCGTCCCACTGGTCGGCGCGACGAAGGAGACGCTGCGCGACGTGCTGCGCCCACTCGTCGAGTCGGCCGAGGAGCGGAGCCGCGTCGGTGCGGCGAGCCGCGCCTACGTCGAGGAGGTGCACGATGTGCGCCGCGTCGCCGACCGCCTGCTCGACCTCTACGCTGGCCTGCAGCGATGAGGCTCGCACACGAGCTGAAGCGGCTCGGGAAGCACTCGGCGATCTACGGGCTCGGCGGGCTCGTCTCGCGGATCCTGGCGACGCTGCTGCTGCCGCTCTACACCCACTACCTCCCGCCGGGCTCGTACGGCCGGGTCGAGGTGATCACGGCGGCGACGGCGGTCGGAGCGATCGTCCTCCAGCTCGGCATCTCGAGCGCGTTCTTCCGCTTTTACTTCGACGCCAAGGAGCAGGCGGCGCGGCTCGTCGTCATCCGGACGTCCTTCTGGTTCACGATGGCGATGTCGACGCTCGGCCTCGTGCTCGGACTCGTCTTCGCGCACGCGGTCGCGCATTGGCTCGGCCTCGGCGACCATCCGTCGCTCGTCCGCGCCGGAGCGGTGGGTCTCTGGGCACAGACGAACTACAACCAGCTGACCGCGCTGTTCCGCGTCGAGGAGCGTTCCGTGCAGTACGCGATGGCGAGCGTCGCGAACGTGTTGATCACGGTCGTGGCGATGGTCGTCTTCGTCGCCGTCTTCCACTGGGGCGCGATCGGCCTGATCGTCGGCAACTTCACGGGGACGCTCGCCGTCTACCTCGCGCTCCTCGCGTACCGCCGCGAGCAGCTCGGCCTCCAGTTCGACCGGGAGCTGTTCCGAGGGATGCAGAAGTTCGGGATGCCGCTCGTCCCGTCTGCGCTCGCGCTGTGGACGATCAACTTCGTCGACCGCGAGTTCGTTATCTGGTACAAGGGCGCCGCCGAGGCGGGCGTCTACTCGGCAGCGGTGAAGATCGCGGGTGTGATCACGTTCGTGATGGTCGCGTTCCGGACCGCGTGGCCGGCATTCGCCTATTCGATCGAGGACGACCGCGACGCGAAGCGCACGTACTCCTTCGTGCTGACCTACCTGCTGACCTTCGCGTCGTGGGTGTCGCTCGCACTCGGCGCGCTCTCGCCCTGGATCGTCGAGCTGTTGACGAATCCGCGCTACCAGCGGGCCGAGAAGGGCGTTGCGCTGCTCGCATTCGCCGGCGCGGTGTACGCGGGGTACACGGTGCTCGCGATCGGCAGCGGTCGCGCGCGCAAGACACAGTGGAACTGGGTCGTCACCGGGATCGGTGCAGCGGTGAACGTCGCGCTCAACTTCTGGCTGATCCCGCGCTACGGCATGGTCGGGGCGGCGGTCTCGACGGCCGCGGCGTACGTCGTCCTCTTCGTCGGGATGACGGTGTACGCGCAAAGCGTGTACCGCGTCGCGTACCAGTGGCGGCGCGTCCTGACGTGTGTCGGCGCGGCGATCGGACTGACGGTCGCGGCGCGCGTCGCCTCACTCCCACTCGCGCCGAGCGTCCTGCTCGTGCTCGTGTACCCGCTTGCGCTGGGCGCGCTCGGCTTCTACCTGCCGGCCGAGCGGCAGCGGCTGCGGCGTCTCGTCCCGCTCGCGCGCTAGAAGCCGATCGGATGCTTCACGCGGGGCGGCTCGCCGCTGCGCAGGCACGCGTAGAGCTCGGCGAGCGTTGCTTCCCCCTCGACGGGATCGGCGCCGTGCTCGGCGAGCCAGTTCGCAGCCTCTGCCGGCGGAAACGCCGGCAGCTCGATCGCGGCCGCGCAGCGCCCGGGCCGCGACACCGCCGGATGCAGCCGGCCCAGCGGCTCGTTGGTCGTGACGAGGACGAGGACCCGCAGGCCCTGGCCGACGATGCCGTCCACGACGTTGAGGAAGCGCGAGAGCCCCTGCCCGGTCCGCTCCTTCGCGTCGGCGGTCAGCAGCTCCCCGGTGTCCTCGAGCACGAGCAGACGCCAGCGGTCGTCGTCGCCGTCCTCGTCGACGAGGACTTCGAGCATGTACTGCGCTTCTAGCGCGCGAGCGGGACGAGACGCCGCAGCCGCTGCCGCTCGG
>DATCJJ010000159.1:0-36375 GCA_036562845.1 Gaiellaceae bacterium
CCTCGTCGACTCGAAACCACCCGCCCCGACGTCGCCGAAGGCGGCGTCGTACTCCGGCCGGACGACGTCGGCTTTGCCGACGTCGGTTCCTGCCCGGTGCCCGCTCCCGATAACGTCAACGCATGCTCGTACTCTCACGCCGTGACGTCGAGGCCCTGCTCGACCTCGACGCGCTGATCGACGCGCTCGCCGATGCGCATGCCGAGCTGTCGCGCGGCGACGTCTCGATGCCGGCGCGCATCGCGGCATTCGCGCCGGACGGGCTGCTCGGTGCGATGCCTGCGTACCTGCCGTCGGCCGGCCTCGGCGCGAAGCTCGTCTCGCTGTTCCCGAAGAACGCGCCGCCGGTCCCGACGCACCAGGCGGCGATCGTCCTCTTCGACGGCGACACGGGCATGGTCACCGCCGTGATGGACGGGACGTACATCACGGCGATGCGGACGGCCGCGGCGGCAGCGCTCGCGACGCGGCTCCTCGCGCGCGAGGACGCGAAGGTGCTGGCGATCCTCGGCACCGGCGTTCAGGGACAGTCGGCGCAGGAGATGTTCCCGCGCGCCCGCGACTTCGCCGAGATCCGTTTCGCCGGGCGCGGCGAGTTCGAGGGTGCGGCGCGCGGCGCCGACGTCGTGCACGTCGCGACGCACTCTGCCGAGCCGGTCGTGATGGCCGACTGGCTGGCGGACGGCGTCCACGTGAGCTCGGTCGGCTACAACGCGCCGGGCTCCGAGCTCGACCCGGCGATCGTCGCCCGTGCCGACCTGATCTGCGTCGAGTCGCGCGATTCCTCCTTCGCCCCGCCTCCGGGGGGCGCGTCCGAGCTCGCGGGCCTCGACCCCGCCGCGGTCGTCGAGCTCGGCGAGCTCGTCTCCGGTAGGCCCGGCAGAGGCGGCCCGACCGAAATTACGCTGTACAAGTCGGTCGGGGTTGCGATCCAGGACCTCGCCGCGGCGGCGCTCGTGTTGCGCGCAGCGCGGGAGCGGAACATCGGACTGGAGATCGAGCTGGAGGAGATGCACGCATGAACGAGTTCAGTCCAGGCCTGGCAGGCGTCGTCGCGTTCGAGACGGAGATCGCGGAGCCCGACAAGGAGGGCGGCGAGCTCCGCTACCGGGGCGTCAACATCGAGGAGCTCGTCGGGCACGTGCCGTTCGAGCAGGTGTGGGGCTGGCTCGTCGACGAGGCGTTCGAGCCGGGGCTCCCCGCCGCGTACTGCGAGCTCGAGCAGCGCACGGGCAGCTACATCGGCGACCTCCAGAGCGCGCTTGCGGCGCTGAGCGGCAAGTGGCGGCTCGGCCAGTTCATCGACATCGACGACGACCAGGCGAAGGAGGATTTGCGGCGGCTCTCCGCCGCGGCCCTCTCGATCGTCGCCCAGTCAGCGCGCGGCGCCGACCTGCCGGCCGTCGCCGAGGAGACGGTGCTGGAAGGACGGACCGCAGCGGAGCGGTTCCTGCTCGCCTGGCGCGGCGAGGTCGACGAGCGTCACGCGCGGGCGATCGACACGTACTGGATCTGCACCGCAGAGCACGGGCTGAACGCGTCGACGTTCACCGCGCGCATCGTCGCGTCGACCGGCGCCGACGCGGGCGCCGCGCTGTCGTCGGCGGTCGGCTCCCTGTCGGGCCCGCTGCACGGCGGCGCGCCCGCCCGCGTCCTGCCGATGCTCGACGCGGTCGCCGAGACCGGCGACGCCGAGAAGTGGGTCGCCGAGGCGCTCGCGCGCGGGGAGCGGATCATGGGCTTCGGCCACCGCGTCTACCGCGCGGAGGATCCGCGCTCGCGCGTGCTCAAGCGCGTCGCGAAGGAGCTCGGGTCGCCGCGTGTCGCGGTCGCGGAGGAGCTCGAGCAGGTCGCGCACGAGGCGATTGCGAAGAAGAGCCCGAGCCACTCGTGGACGAACGTCGAGTACTGGTCGGCGGTCGTGCTCGACGTCGCGGAAGTGCCGCCCGCGCTCGCACCCGCGATGTTCGCATGCTCGCGCACCGCCGGCTGGAGCGCGCACATCCTCGAGCAGAAGCGGCTCGGCGTGCTCGTGCGGCCGTCGGCGAAGTATGTCGGCCCGTCCGCACGGTCGTTGCAGAGCGTCTGATGGCGAAGCGCACGGTCGAAGTCGACGTCGACGAGCACGGCGCGTTCAACGGCGCCGAGCTCAAGCAGCAGGGCGTCGTCTCGTACGACCAGCCGCTGCTCTCGACGGCGACCGCGCGCAGCGCGATCACCTACATCGACGGCGACGCGGGGATCCTCCGCTACCGGGGCTATCCGATCGAGCAGATCGCCGAGCGGCTCCACTTCCTCCAGGTCGCGTACCTGCTCGCGCACGGCGAGCTCGCACCGGAGGACGAGCGCCAGTCGTTCCGCCGCGCAGTCTACGACGCCGAGGTGGACGTCGAGCGGATCGACGCGCACGTCAACTCGTTCCCGGTCGGCTCGCATCCGATGGCGATCCTCATCTCCGGCTACGCAGCGCTCGGCGCGTCGCATCCGGAGGCGAAGCACGTGAAGGACGCGGAGATGCGGAAGCGGCTGTTCCCGCTCGTGCTCGCGGAGACGCTCGAGCTCGGCGCGCGCGCAATCGCGCGCCACGCAGGCGTCGAGCCGGGCCGGCAGACCGGCGACTCGTACGCGCGGCGCTTCCTCGAGGTCTGTGGCGACGCGATCGACCGGGCGCGCGGCGAGGAGGCCGTCGAGGTCTTCGGCCGTGCATTGGATGTCCTGTTCGTGCTGCACGCAGACCACGAGCTGAATGCCGGCACGAACGCGATGCGCGCGATCGGTTCTGCGGAGACCGACATGTACTCGTCGCTCGCAGGCGCCGCGGCTGCGCTGTACGGGCCGCTCCACGGCGGCGCGAACGAGGCGGTGCTGCGGATGCTCGACTCGATCGGCTCGCTCGACAATGTCGCCGGCTACATCGAGCGCGTGAAGACGCACGAGGTGCTGCTCTACGGGTTCGGTCACCGCGTCTACAAGAACTACGACCCGCGCGCGACGGTGATCAAGAAGGTCGTCGACGAGGTGCTCGAGACGGCCGGTGCGAATCCGCTGCTCGACATCGCGCAGGAGCTCGAGCGGATCGCGCTCGAGGACGACTACTTCGTCTCCCGAAAGCTCTACCCGAACGTCGACTTCTACTCGGGCATCGCCTATCGCGCAATCGGCTTCGATCCCGCGACCTTCACCGTGCTCTTCGCCGTCGCCCGCACCGTCGGTTGGCTCTGCCACTACGACGAGCTGATGAGCGGCGAGTTCAAGATCACCCGCCCGGCCCAGGTCTACGTCGGGCCGGGCGAGCGCGACCTGCCGGCGTAGTTGCCGACCGGAACGATCGCAAGCCTGAAGACGCCATGTCCGGCAACCACGTTGCGGGACACGGCTACGTCGGCGTCAGCTCGCCCGCCGCGACCTCGAAGTCGAGCCGGTTCGCCGGCGGCGAGAGGGGGCACGCCCACGCGTCGTCCCACGCGCACGACGGGTTGTAGGCGAAGTTGAAGTCGACGACGAGCGTCGTGTCCGTGCCGCCGAGGTCGGCGCCCTTCACGGTGTCGAGCAGGTAACGGCCGGCGCCGTAGGTCTCGCGGCCGCTCGTCGCGTCGCGGAACGGCAGGAAGATGCCGCCGCCGTACGTCTCGAGCCAGTAGAGGTCGAGCGACGCGGCTTCGGTGACTCGCGCACGGGCGAAGCGGGTGAACGGGAACCCGTTCAGCTCGATCGGCTCCGGCTCCGCCGGCTCGACGGGTGCCTCGAACCGCCAGGCCGGGTCGTACGGGAAGTGGCGCGGCTCGCCGCCGGGCCGCGGCGACTGCGGATGGTCACGGTAGAGCTCGGCCCGCACGTCGCACCAGCGTTGCCACGCGCGCTCCGGATCGCCGGTCGCGCGCACCTCCGCGTAGAGGGCGAACACGCGGCGGCGCCAGTCCAGCAAAGTTAGGCTCACGACGTGGACGACCTCCTCGCGTATCGCTCGCAGTTCCCGATCCTCGAGACCTGCACCTACCTGATCAACCATTCTCTCGCCGCGATGCCGGCCAAGGCGGAGGACAACCTCCGCGAGTACGCGCGGATGTGGCGCGAGCGCGGCATCCGCTCGTGGGGCGAGGGGTGGTGGGAGATGCCGGTCACCGTCGGCGACCAGATCGGGCGGATCATCGGCGCGCGGCCCGGGACCACGGTGATGCATCAGAACGTGACCGTCGCGGAGATGGTCGTGCTCTCGTGCTTCCACGAGCTCGGCGGGCGGAACCGGATCGTCTACGAGGAGGCGAACTTCCCGTCCGTCCGCTACCTCTACCAGGCGCAGCCGGAGCTCGAGGTCGTCGCGGTCGAGGACGACGGGGCGATCGTCGACGCGATCGACGAGCGGACGCTGCTCGTGCCGATCTCGCACGTGCTGTTCAAGAACGCGGAGATCCAGCAGATCGAGCCGATCATCCGCCGTGCGCACGAGTGCGGCGCGCATGTCGTCCTGGACTGCTACCAGAGCGCAGGCGTCGTGCCGTTCGACGTGACGGAGCTCGGCGTCGACTTCGCGACCGGCGGCAGCGTCAAGTGGCTGTGCGGCGGGCCCGGCGCGGGCTGGCTCTACGTCCGCCCGGATCTCGCCGAGCGGCTTCAGCCGACGTTCGTCGGCTGGCAGGGGCACGCACGGCCGTTCGCGTTCGAGCCCGAGCTCGAGTACGCGGACGGTGCGCGCCGCTTCCTCACCGGGACGCCGAACGTCCCCGCGCTCTACGCGGCCACCGCCGGCTACGACGTGATCGAGGAGGTCGGCGTCGACCGGATCCGCGAGCGGTCGCTCCGGCTCACGCAGCTCCTCATCGACCTGCTCGACGACGCCGGCCTGGAAGTCGCGAGCCCGCGCGAGCCCGCGCGGCGCGGCGGCACCGTGCTCGTGCGGACGCCGGACCACGCCGCGGTGCACAAGGAGCTGACCGAGCGCGAGATCATCTGCGACTTCCGCCCCGATGCGGGTGTGCGCCTCGGTCCGCACTTCTTCAACACCGAGGACGAGCTGCGGCACACGGTCGAGCAGCTGACGGACATCGTCGAGAGTCGCGCGTACGAGCGCCATTCGGGCGCGGTCGGCCGCTTCTAGCGAACTAGGTCTGCGTCGGGCAGAACGCGTCGCCCTGCGAGAGCTGCAGCTGCAGCGCCTTCATTCGCTGCTCGTAGGCGACCTTCGTCTGGTCGTCCGGGTTCCACGGGCCGGGATCCGCGACCGTCGCGACGAGGTTCGGCGTCACGCCGGGGCCGACGACCTCGAGGCGGTAGGCCTTCCCGTGCCCGGCCGGGCGGGCCGCTCGGCCCGGCAGCGAGACGTCGTGCGTCGGCCAGAACGAGTAGCAGAAGACGCCGGTCGGCTTGCGGAAGACGATCGACGTCTCGCGCTTCCAGCCTGGGCCGTACGCCGAGTCGAGCGTGTCGATATAGAGGCTGCGCCCGTATCGGTCCTGCGGCGCGCCCGTGCCCTTCACGGTGTGGAAGCCGTGGACGGGTGCGCCGCCGTACGTGAGCCGGCCGAAGATGTTGTGCACCTGTCCGTCGAACGCCCAGTCCGAGTAGAGCTCGAGCTGGGCGAGTGGGCCGGTCCAGTGCGAGACGTCGATCTCCCAGTCGCCCTGCCCCGCCTTGTACACGGGGAAGCCGCGATGCGGGAGATTCGGCTGCCAGCGCTGCACGGCCCAGTACGACCCGCCCGGCGCCTTGCACGCCGCGAGGAGCCCCGTGAGCGCCGGCCCGTCGTACGGCAGGCACGCGTTGTCGAATTGCCGCCACGTCGTGTGGCCGTAGGTCGCCCAGCCGCCGGTCCAGTCGATCCTGAAGCGCACCTGCGGCACGGACTCGCTCGGGGCCAGCGCGTTGATCGCGCCCCAGACGAGTGTGTGCCGCGTCTTGCCGCCCTGCCGGTAGGTCAACAGCGCCTGGGCGCCGGAGGCCGCGACGGCGAGCCGGACGTCGGACGCGTTCAGCGCGACGCGGTCCGAGCCTGCTGCGGCCGGGGCGGCGACGAGCGCCACGATCGTGAGGAAAACACCAGCTTTCACGACGGCCGCGACAAAGTAGCTCGTTTTCGGGATGGCCGCCGTGCCGCGCCGGGCCGACTCATCGGATATGGGGAAGGTGCTGGTTCTCATCTCGGTTTTCGCGGCGCTCGCCGGCGCGTCCAACGCCTCGGCCGCGCAGCTGATCGACCGGAATGCCACGAACGTCCGCATCGCCACAAACGCGAAGGGCGAGATGCTCCTCACATACGCGAAGGGCGCGCAGACGAAGCACATCCTCGTCTGGGGCGCGGTCAATGCGCTGCCACCGTCGAGCGGCGGGCAGCAGGTGAAGTTCAAGCTCGACTACTCGGGCGGCTGGGGGAAGTACCACACCCTCTACTGGAAGACCTTCCGCGGGACGTGCGGCCGCTACGACGGGCCGGCCATCCCGAACATGGTCGCCGCGTGCAAGGCGTCCGACGGCACCTACTGGGCCGCGCAGGAATGGCCGCAGCCGCTCCCCGATCTCGGCTTCACGCCGTGGACGCCGGAGCTGAGCGCGCAGTGGCTCGAGGTCTCGCACTGGAGCGGACCGCTGCCGCAGCTCGAGGTGCACATGGGCTGGGTCTACCAGGGCTTCCAGCAGATCTTCGGCCGCTACACGTACAACGGCCAGCCGGTGTACGGCTTCGGCACGACGAACGTCGGCGCGCCGACGGACAACTTCGGCCGACTGATCTTCCTCGACACGCACGACTCCGTGTACGGGAGCGGCTGGCGCCGCGAGAACTCGTTCGTGCCGCACAACCCGACCGGCGCGTTCTGTTACGGCTTCTACTCGTTCGACCCGACGCGCGGCGGCTACCGGCATCCGGCCGGCGAGACCGCCAGGCGCGGCCCGGGCGTCGGCGACATGTACCGCCTCACGGCCTCCGGCACGGGCGTCACGCCGAACGTCTCGGTGACGATCCCGGCGGTCGGCGCGTACGACGCGTCGAAGGCACCCGACCGGCAGCTCTCCGACTCGCTGCTCCGCTCGTACGGCGACCGGTCGTGCATGGCGGGCCTCACGTCAGCCGGCTGAGCAGCGCTTCCGCGTAACGGGGTGCATCCGGCGCGTCGTCGTGGCGGAAGTAGACGTATGCCGGCTCGGCGAGTGCACGCACGCGATCGACGAATGCGTCGTCCGGTGCCTCGCGCCGCCGCAGGTAGCGGAACGGCGCCGGCTGCTCCGTGTCGTCGACGCGCACCGCCCCGGCCTCGGCGAGCCGCGGCTCGATCCCGTCCCACGACGGATGCTCGAGGTCGAACGCGAGCCGCAGGGACGGATCGAGTGAGCCGAGCAGGAGCTCGATCGCGCCGTCGTCGCGTGTTCCCTTGAGCGAGATGCGCACGGGGCCGAGCCGGTCGCCGAGCGCCTTCAGGCGCTGCTCGAAGACATCGAGCCCGCGCAGCCGTCCGCCCGGCAGCTTCGGCGCGAACTCGAACCCGTCGGGCGCTTGTTCGGCCCAGCGCGCGAACTGCCCCTCGCTCGGCAGCCGGTAGCCGGTCGTGTTGAGCTCGACCGTCGTGAACCGCTCGGCGTAGAAGCGGAGGAACCCGGACGGATCGAGGCCGGCGGGATAGAACCCCGGCCGCCAGCTCGGATACGACCAGCCCGAGGTACCGACCGACACCCCCGCTAGATTCCCCGGTCCTTTGGCAGCCATGATCGAAACGATGCCGGTTCCGGTCGAACAGTTCACGGACGAGGAGCGCGAGCGGCTCGCGCCGCACTTCACGAATCTCGACCGGCCGGTCTTCGGCCTCGTCAACCTGCCCGAGACGGTGAAGGGCGCCCTCTTCGCGCGCTACTCCCGCTACGCCGGCACGCTGCGGCGGCTCTTCCTCGACGAGTTCGCGGACTCCGTGCCCGAAGTGCCGCCGATCGAGGGGAGCGAGGGCGAGCGGGCGGCGCGCCTCTACGAGACGATCTTCCTCGGGTACGGCGACGACTCCGTCGCACAGCTCGGCGGCGCGCACATCGCGTGCGAGTGGACGTCGAACCTCCTGACGAAGATCCTCCAGCGGCCACGGCTCGCCGCGTATCTCGAGCAGTCGACGCGCTATATCGCGTACGACGCCCGGCTCGACGGCTTCGGCTACCGCTATCACCGCGACGAGCGCTTCGGCCCCGAGTACGAGCGGGCGCTCGATGCGCTGTTCGAGACATACTCGTCGCTGCTCGAGCGCACGACGGCCTGGGTCGGGGACCGCTTCCCGCCGGCCGAGGGGGAGTCGCCCGCCGCCCACCGGCGCGCGGTGCGTGCGAAGGCGCTCGACCTCGTGCGCGGCGTGCTGCCGGCGGCATCGCTCTCGCACGTGGGCATCTATGCGAGCGGGCAGACGTACGAGCAGCTCGTCCTGCATCTCCTCGCGCATCCGCTGGCCGAGGCGCGCGCCTACGGCGAGCTGCTCCTGGAGGAGCTGCAGAAGATCATCCCGAGCTTCGTCACGCGCGTTCCGCGTCCGGATCGCGGCGGACGATGGATCGAGTACCTGAGCGAGCGGCGCGAGGCCGCCGACGCCGTCGCCGCCCGTCTCGGCCTCGACGTGACGGCGGCCGCAGCTGCGCCCTCCGTTCGCCTCCTGCGCGCGCACGGGAGCGAGCTCGAGCTGATCGGTGCCCTGCTCTACGAGTCGTCCGAGGTGGGGGAGGAGGACGCGCTGCGTGCGGTTGCGCAGCTCGACCCGGCCGCGCGCGCCGACCTCGTACGCGAGCTCGTCGCGACGCGCGAGAACCGGCGGCACCGTCCCGGCCGCGGCTTCGAGACGCTGAGCTACCGCTTCGAGATCGTCTCCGACTACGGCGCCTTCCGCGACCTGCAGCGGCACCGCCTGCTGACGTGTCAATGGCAGCGCCTCTCGCCCGACCTCGGCGCCGACGTCCCGCATGAGCTCGTCGACGCCGGCCTCGGCGACGACTACGAGCGCGCACTCGACGTCTCACGTGGCGAGTACTCGCGGCTCCGGGAGGCCGGCCTCGTCGAGGAGGCGTCGTACGCGCTCTGCCTCGCCTTTCGCATCCGGTACGTCCTCGAGCTCGACGCGCGCGAGGCGCTCCACCTGATCGAGCTGCGCTCGGGGCGCGAGGGGCACCCGTCGTATCGCGCGGTCGCGCACGAGATGCGGCGCGCGATCGCCGAGGTGCACCCTGCCGTTGCAGCGGCGATGGAATTCGTCGACGACTCGACCGAGGAGCGGCTCGAGCGGCTGCTCAGCGAGATGCGCAATGAAGGCCGAGCTCGAGAATGAGACATTCGAGAACGAGAGCTTCCGCGGCGAGGATCTCTCGGGCCTGCGGACGACGGGCTGCACCTTCCACGGGTGTGACTTCACGAATGCACGCCTGAACGGCAGCGAGCACGTCGGCAGCGACTTCGCGAACTCGACCTTCGAGAACGTCAATCTCTTCGGCGCGTCGTTCGAGGAGTGCCGCCTGCTCGGCGTCGACTTCGTCGCGGCCGTGCTGACCGGCGTGACGATCACGCGCGGCGACCTTTCCTACGCGCTCTTGCGCGGGCATGATCTGACCGGGATGGACCTGCGCGGCATCAAAGCGCACGAGGCGGATTTCTCGGAGTCGGATCTGAGCGGCGCCGACCTCCGCGGTGCCGACCTCACGCGCGCCCGGGTCTCCAACGCGGCGCTGCGCGACGCCGACCTTCGAGAGGCCAGGCTCGACGGCGTCGACCTCGCCGCCGCACGCGTAGAGGGCGCGCACCTCGATCTCGCGGGCGCGGTCCAGCTCGCGCGCTCGCTCGGCGCCCAGGTCGAGTGATGGAGATCGGCGTCCAGCTGCCCGAGGTCGAGCGGGAGGTCCGCTGGCCCGAGCTGCTCGAGATCGCACGGATGGTCGAGGCGCGCGGCTTCGACTCCCTCTGGCTCGGCGACCACATGCTCTACCGCGGCGACGGCCGCTCCGAGCGCGCCCCGTGGGACGCGTGGACGACCCTCGCGGCTCTCGCGGCGGCGACCGAGCGCGTGAAGCTCGGGCCGCTCGTCGCGGCGACCGCATTCCATGGGCCCGGCCTGATCGCACGGATGGCTGCGGCGATCGACGAGATCTCGGGCGGCCGATTCGTGCTGAGCCTCGGCACCGGCTGGAACGAGACGGAGTTCGAGGCGTTCGGGATTCCGTTCGACCGGAAGGTGTCGCGGTTCGAGGAGGCCTTCGAGATTATCCGCCGCCTGCTCGCCGGCGAGCGGGTGACCTTCGACGGCGCGTTCCACACCGTGCGCGACGCGATGCTGCTGCCGCCGCCGGCGCGCCGCGTCCCGCTGATGGTCGGCGGCCACGGGCCGCGGTTCCTCGCGGCGACGCTCCCGCACGTCGACGCGTGGAACACGTGGTACGCCTGGTACGGGAACACCGTCGAGGGCTTCGCCGAGCTGAGCGCCGGCATCGGCGTCCGCAAGAGCGCCTGCGTCCTCGTCACGGTTGACGGCGGCCGCGGCGAACGGTCGGCGGAGGACAACCCCGTTCCGGAGGAACAGCTCCGCGAGCATCTCGATGCACTCGCGGCGGCGGGTGCGGACGAGGCGATCCTCGTGCTCGATCCGATCGACGCAGGCGCCGTCGGCCGGGTCGCAGACGTGCTTTTCTGAGCGCGGATGGCGACGATGCGCGACCTCGACCGGCTCGCCCTCGAGCTGCCGGAGGCGACGAAGGAGGTCGACGGCGACGGCCGGCCGCGCTACGCCGTGAACGGCAAGTGGTTCGTCTTCCACCGGCAGCCGCGCCGGGACGCTCCGTTCGACGACGTGCTCGCCTTCCGCACCGAGGGCCTCGAGTCGAAAGAGCTCTTGCTCGCCGACCCGCGCGGCATCTGGTTCACGACGCCGCACTGGAACGGGTACCCGGGCATCCTCATCCACATCCCGGACCTGAAGCGGCTCAGCAAGGCCGAGCTGCGCGAGGCCGTCGTCGAGGCGTGGCTGATGCGCGCGCCGAAGAAGCTCGCGCGCGCGTACCTCGACGCTACGTGAGCGGGCGCAGCACGACCGGGCCGGCCTTCCGGTCGCCCTGGTGCTGCTTCGTGACGACCCACGTGTCGTGCGGCTGCAGCCGGTACGGCGCGTTGAGCGACACGTCGACCGTGCCGGTCGAGACGAACGAGCCGCACGGCGCGTAGATCTTCCCGTCCCGCACGAGGAAGACCTCGTAGTACCACTTCTTGCCGAGCTTCGGCAGGCCGGTCGCCGACAGTCGCATCGGCCAGTTGCCCGAGCTGTCGACGGGGAGGACGCGAAGCGACGCAAGCGCCTTCGGAGCGGCCTTCGTCCCGGTGAGCTGCAGCGACGCCTCCGCCGCGAGCCCGCCGCCGCGGTTGCCGGCGAGGTAGCCGAGGACGAACGCGATCGCGAGCACGGCTGCGATCGCCGAGATCGCGGCGAGCCGGCGGCGGCTCCGGCCGGGGCGGCGCGCGAGCGTCATCGCAAGCGTCGGCTGCTCGAGATGCGGCGGCAGCTCTGCCGGCGGCCCCGCTGCGACGAGCAGCTCATGGACGCGCTCCAGCCGCTCGCGCTCGGCGCCGCGGACGTCGTCGTCGAGCAGCTCGTCGAAGTCCGGGCTCACGACAGCTCTCCTTCGAGGACGTCGGCGAGTCGCGCGAGCGCGCTCCGCGTCCTCGTCTTCACCGTTCCGAGCGGAATGTGCAGGTACTCGGCCACCTCGCTCTGCGACAGGCCGCTCCAATACGCGAGCTCGACGACCTCGCGCTCGCGCACCGGCAGCTCCTCGAGTGCGCGGTGCACGCGCCACGAGACGAACGAGGACTCTGCGCGGTCGGCCGGGCCCGGATCGGTCGAGACGATCTCCGGGATCTCGGCGCTCGTGTCCACGTGCGTGCGGAACCGGTCGACGATCGCGTTGCGCGCGATCGCATAGAGCCACGGTGCGGCCGGCCCGCGCTCGGGCCGGTAGCTCGCGGCCGAGCGCCAGACGGCGGCGAACGTCTCCTGGACGGCGTCCTCGGCGCGCTGCCGGTCTCGGAGCCGGCGCAGCGCGAGGCCGAGCATCGAGCGGACGTAGCGCTGGTAGAGGAGCTCGAATGCCTCGCGGTCGCGGTCGGCGACACGGACGAGCAGCTCGGCATCCGTCGCGTCGGGCGCCCGACGGGCCACTGGCTCGTCGTTGGGAACGGCCCGCAGGCGCGGGGTCTCGAGGGCGAGCTCCATATCTCCCCTGTCCTTACGCATGCGCCCCATTATCGGTTTGACGAGAGCTTTACGTCCATCTGACATGAGAACGACCGTGAGGCGGGGATAAGTCCGGGGAGAGATCGAGGCTCCACGAGGAGGGGATTTCCGGATGAAACGCCTGATGATCGCGTCGCTCGCGGGGGTCGCCGCGCTCCTCTGCGCGACGGTCGTCGGGGCGGCGACGACGACGGTTCAGGTCACGAAGAACGGCTTCACCCCGAAGTCGATCACGGTGACCGTCGGCGACACGGTGACGTGGCACAACGCCGACAGCCATACCCACCAGGTTGTCGCGGACAACGGCGCCTTCGCGTCGCCGGCGCTCGCGGCGAACGCGTCGTGGTCCTATACGGCGTCCAAGAGCGGGAAGTTCACGTATCGGGACGCCTACGCGACGACGCATCGGGCGACGCTGATCGTGAACGCCCCGCCGGCGACGCTGTCGCTGACGCCGGCGCTCGGGACCGTCATCTACGGCAGCTCGACCGCCGTGAACGGGACCGTGAGCAACAACCTCACGAACGAAGCGGTGACGCTGACGTCGCAGGCCTACGGCAAGAGCGTGCAGTCGGTCGCCTCGACGACCACCACGACGGCCGGGGCGTTCTTCTTCGGCGTGACGCCGACGATCCAGACGACGTACACGGCGCACTACCGCTCGTCCAACAGCACGCCGGTGACGGTGAACGTCGCGCCTCGCGTCGGCTTCGGCCAGAGCGGGTCGTTGTTCATCGCGAAGGTGACGTCCGACCTCGGCTACGCGGGCCGGTTCGTGATCGTCCAGAAGCGGAACGCCGTCGGCGGCTGGTACTCGTTCAAGCGCGTGTACCTCGGCGACAGCTCGCGCGCGACCTTCCGCCTGAAGCTCGCGAAGGGCCACTACACCCTCCGGCTGTACCTGCCGCCGAGCCAGGCAGGCGCCGGCTACGTGCAGGGCTTCAGCCGGCTGCTGCCGATCGTGCGGAAGTGAATTCGAAGCGTGGGGGCGCGCGGACCTAGCCGCGCGCCTCCGCGTATCTCCGTGCGACCTCGTCCCAGTTGACGACGTTCCACCACGCCTCGAGGTAGGCGGGGCGCTTGTTCTGGTACTTGAGGTAGTACGCGTGCTCCCAGACGTCGATCCCGAGCAGCGGGACGTCGTCCTGGATGAGCGGTGAGTCCTGGTTCGGCGTCGAGTAGAGGGCGAGGCCGGTGCCGTCCCAGACGAGCCACGTCCAACCGGAGCCGAAGCGCTTGACGCCGCCGTCGTTGACGGCCGCCTTCAGCGCGTCGACACCGCCGAACGCGTCGTCGATCGCGCTCGCGAGGTCGCCGCTCGGGGCGCCGCCCCCGTCCGGGCTCATGATCTGCCAGAAGAGCGAGTGGTTCGCGTGGCCGCCGGCGTTGTTGCGGACGGCGTTCTTCTTGTCGTCGGGGATGACGTCGAGGTCGTCGCCGAGGATCTGCTCGACGGAGTGGTTCGCCCACTCGGTTCCCTCCAGCGCGGCGTTCGCGTTGTCGACGTACGCCTTGTGATGGAGGTCGTGGTGGATGCGCATCGTCTCCGCATCGATGTGCGGCTCGAGCGCGTCGTATGCATAGGGAAGATCAGGGAGTTCGAAGGCCATGACTCGACTATAGACTCCGGCCCCATGACGACGCTTGCGTTCCAATTCGAAGAGATCGCGCCGCGCGAGCTGCGGCCCGAGATGTACGAGCTCGACGGCATCTCGCGCGCAGCGGTCGAGGCGCACTACACGCTCTACCAGGGGTACGTCAACAAGCGGAACGAGATCCTCGGCAAGCTCGCCGAGGTCGACCTCGGCAAGGCGAACCAGGTCTTCAGCGACCTCCGCGCGCTCAAGGTCGACCTGACGTTCGCGATCGGCGGCATCAAGAACCACGAGCTCTACTTCGCCCATCTCGGCGGCGGCGGCGGTGCTCCGAGCGGCTCGTTCGGCGCGCTCGTGAAGCGCGACTTCGGCTCCGTCGACACGTGGCACGCCGATCTCAAGGCGACGGGGATGGCCGGGCGGGGGTGGGCCTGGACGGCATACGACTGGGACGAGGGTCGCCTCTTCAACTACATCGGCGACGCGCAGAACACATTCCCCGTCTGGAACGCGACGCCGCTCGTCGCACTCGACGTGTACGAGCACGCGTACTTCCTCGACTACCAGACCGACCGCGCTGCCTACATCGACGCGTTCTTCGACAATCTCGACTGGGACGTCGTCAACGGCTGGGTCGACCAGTACGGCATCCCGACGAGCTAGACCACACACATGCTGACCGCCCTGTTCGTCGTCATCGGCTACCTCAGCGGCTCGATCACGTGGGGCTACTGGCTCGTGCGCGTCCTCCGGCACGAGGACATCCGCACGCGGGGCAGCGGGAACGTCGGCGCGACGAACGTGTGGCGTGTGTACGGGCGCAAGCTCGGGCTGCCGGCCGTGCTCCTCGACACGGCAAAGGGCTTCGTCCCCGTGTTCGTGGCGACCAGGGTCGCCGGCCATGACGCGGGCGCACTGACCGGCGCTGCGGCGATGCTCGGTCACTGGCGGCCGCTCTTCCTCAAGTTCCAGAAGGGCGGGAAGATGGTCGCGACCGCGGGCGGCTCCTTCCTCGGCCTCGCCCCGATCGTCGGCGGTCTCGGCGCGGGGGTGTGGCTGCTCGTCTTCGGGCTCACGCGCTACGCCTCGGTCGCGTCGATCACGTCGGCGCTCTCGCTGCCGCTCTGGAGCTGGCTGCTCGGCTATCCGTGGCCGGTGACCGTGTTCGCAGGCGCTGCGGGGCTCGCCGTCGTCGTCCTGCACCGCGCGAACATCAAGCGGCTCGTGCGGGGTGAGGAAGCGCGATTCTCTAGGCCCGCAGCCAGTCCCTGAGCTCGGTGTGCTTCAGTGGGCCGTGGCCGCCGCCCTGCAGCTCCGCGCGCAGCTCGCCGACCGTCCCGTAGCGCTCCGCGACGACCTCGTGCGCGTGGATCGTCTCGAAGTTGACCTGGCGCGACAGGACGAAGTCGTCGTCGTCCAGCGCGGGGAAGTCGTCGACGACGCTCTTGAGCGCGACGCGCACGGAGTCCTCGACGAACCGCGGCTGCAGATGTGCGTGCTCGACGACGAACAGCTCGTCGGGACGCTTCAGGAGCTCGTAGATCGGCGAGCTCATCGACGCCTCGACGAGCTCGACGAGCCGCTCCGCGTTCAGCCGCTCCGTCGTGCCGACGTAGAGCCGGCCGAGGCCGCGCTGGTTGTGGGTGGCGAGCGGCACGAGCTCGAGGATCCGCTCGACGTCGGCTCCCTCGAAGCCCGCGTCGAGCAGTCGCTCGGCGGCGCTGCCGCGGACGAGACCCTGTGCGCACGGGCAGGCGTTGATGCCGATCGCTTCGACCCCGACGACGCGGCGCACGCCGCGCGCCGACGCGGCTGCGATGCCGACGAGCGTCACGAGCTCCTGCGTCGCGAGGTTGGTGACCGGCGTTCGGCGCTCGTACGGGTACTGCGCGCGGATGTGCACCTCCGCGAGCAGCGCGCGCTGCCGGTCGACGATGTGGGTCGCGACATGCTCGGCGAGATCCTCGACGAGGAAGACCTCGGCGCCGACGACGTTCTCGATCGCCTCCTCGAACAGCTCGGGGAAGCGCGACATGTGCACGCCCTTCTGCGAGGGCTCGAGGTCGACGGTGCAGTCGATCGTCGCGGCGATCAGCTTCTCGTGGCGGCCGCGGCCGATCCGCACCGCCTTCTGCACGCCCGTGACGCCCGCGCGCGAGAGGCCGAGCGCGACTTCCGGTGGCGCCGCCTGGAGGTCTTCCACACGGGTACTGTGCCCGACGGACGTGTCCGACGACGCTTCCTTCGCCCAGCTCGTCTCGCTCGCCTGCCACGACGTGCGCACGCCGCTCGCCACGGTGCACGGCTTCGCGAAGACCCTCGAGCGCACGATCGAGCTCGATGCGCCGGCCGACAAGTACGTCGAGATGATCGGGCTCGCGTCGACGGAGATGGCGGAGCTGCTCGACACGCTCTCGGTCGCGGCGCGGATCGAGTCGGGCCGCTACGACCCCGCGATCCGGAGCATCGACACGCTCGAGCTCGCGCAGCATGCACAGGAGCGGCTGGACGGCGTCGGGGTGCGGGGCGAGGGAACGACGATCGAGACGGACGTCGAGGCGGTCGACCGCGCGGTCACGTCGCTCGTGCGCTGCGCGCTCCGGCACGGCGGCCTCGACGAGGTCGTCGTCGTCGTCGACGGCGTCGAGATCGCGGTCTCGCCGATCACGCCGGCGTCGGCGCCGGTCGTCCTCGGCGACGACCTGCGCGACCTACGCGCCGCGGTCGCGGTGCGCGTGATCCGAGCGCTAGGCGGTGACGTGCGCGTCGACGACGAGACGCTGGTGGCTCGGCTCGGCTAGCTCGTGGCAGGCGCGGCAGCGCGCCTCGTACGAGTCGAGCGCTCCGACGACGATCGTCGCACCGTCCGCTGCCGCCGGGAGGCCGTTCACCAGCCGCTGCGTCATCGTCGCCGGGCCGCCGCAGCGGTGGCAGACCGCCTGGAGCTTGTCCACGAGCTCGGCGCGGCAGAGCAGCTCGGGCATCGGGCCGAACGGGAGGCCGCGGAAGTCCTGGTCGAGGCCGGACGCGACGACGCGCGTCCCCCGTTCGACGAGCGCGTCGATCACGACGACGATCTCCTCGGGGAAGAACTGCACCTCGTCGATCCCGATCACGTCGTAGTCCTCCGCGAGGCCGGGGATGTCGCGCGGCCGGGCGACGGCGACGGCGCGCATCTTCGCGCCCGCGTGCGAAACGACGTGACCGATGTCGTACCGGTCGTCGATCTGCGGCTTGACGATCAGCGCACGCTGCCCTGCGATCTCCGCACGCCGGAGCCGGCGGATGAGCTCTTCGCTCTTGCCGCTGAACATCGGGCCGCAGACGACCTCGAGCCACCCGCCGCGCTCGGGGAACAACCGGATCACGCGCGGGAGCCTAGTGCGCGCGTTGGACGGACTCGAAGGCCCAGCGGGAGAGCAGCCGCAGGCTGACGATCCCGAGCGGGCGACCCTCCTTGACCACCGGCAGGTGCCGGAAGTTGTGGTCGAACATGATCCGCGCGGCGTCCTCGATCGTCGTCTCCGGCTCGATCGTCACCGGGTCCATCGTCATCCACTGCCGAACGCGCGCCTCGGCCGGCCGAGCGCGCTGTGCGACCGCACGCAGGAGGTCGCGCTCGGTGACGATCCCGATGACGCGGACCATGTCCTCGAGCACGACGACCGCGCCGACGTTCGCGGCGTGCATCTTCTCTGCGGCCTCGCCGATCGTGTCCGACGGCTCGACCGTCAGCACGTCCTTCACCATCAGCTCGGCCACGGTCTCCGCCATGGCCCGAGCCTAACGCAGCAGGCGTGACAAGCGCCGGTCTTTCAAGGTCCGGCCGCCCGTCTGACAGGTGGGGCAGTAGTAGATCGTGTGCGACTCGAAGTCGACCTGGGCGATCGGGGTGCCGCACACGTCGCACGGCTCGCCGAGCTTGTGGTGGATCCGGTAGGTCTTCGCGTCGGAGGCGCCGCGCTCGCGGAGCTCGAGGCCGCGTGCCAGCTCGCTGTTCATCGCCGCCGCGAGCCGCTCCATCTCCTCGTCGGACAGCTCGGTGCTGAGCGCGTACGGCGACAGCTTCGCCGCGTGGAGGATCTCGTTCGACCAGGAGCGGCCGATCCCGGCGACGAGCTTCTGGTCGCGGAGCAGCGCGTGCAGCCGGCGCGAGTCGCGGCCCACGATCGCCTTGACCTGCGCGGCGTCGAGGCCGAGCGCGTCGGGGCCGAGGTGCGCCAGCTCCACATCCACCTGCTCCGGCGTGTAGAGCCAGACGCCCGCCTGCTTGCGGCGCGCGTTCTCGGTCAGGATCAGCTTCGAGCCGCCGACGAACTCGAGCGCGAACGCCGGCAGCTTCGGTGCCTTCTCGCCGGCGGCGAGCGTCTTCAGCCGACCGGACGTCATCAGGTGGATGAGCAGCACGAGCTCGCCGTCGTCGGTAGGGAAGAGCAGCCGCTTGCCGCGCCGCTCGACGCCCCTGAGCCGGCGGCCGACGAGCTCGTCGAGCGGCGGGTCGAACGTCTTCAGCGTCGCGATGTGCGCGGGGCCGGCCTTCGCGATCGGGAAGGCGGAGACCGGGTCATTCAGCTGGCGCCGCCACGCCTCCATCTCCGGGAGCTCGGGCATCGCCGTCCACGGTAGCGAGCGAGAGGATCGGCTTCGCGAGCAGCGCCGCCGCTGCGACGGTCGAGATCGCCGCGCCGACGAAGAGCGTCGTCCGCAGCCCGATCGCCGCTGCGAGCGCGCCGCCGAGGACGCTGCCGAGCGGGATGATCCCCCAGACGATCCAGCGGCGTGATGCGTTCATCCGGCCGAGCATCCGGGGCGGGACGTGCGTCTGGTAGAGGCTGATGCCGTTGATGTTGAAGACGACGATCGACAGCGCCGTGACCGCCTGCGCGGCGACGAGCAGCGGGATCGCAACATGCGGCGTCGCGAGCGGGACGAGGAAGAAGGGCAGCCCGCCGAGGAGCGCCGCGATGAACAGCGCGGGGCCGAGGCGGAGCAGGATCGCCACCCGTCGCGCGACGAGCGCGCCGACGAGCCAGCCGATGTTCCCGAGCGAGAAGACGAGGCCGAGCTGTCCCGCAGTCAGCCCGAGCCGCCGGACGGCGAAGACGAGGATCAGCGGTCCGGTGATCCCGGTGCCCAGGTTGAAGACGGCGACGAACGTCGCCATCGCGCGCCAGCGGGCGTCCGTCACGAGATAGCGGAGCCCGTCGGCGATCTCGCGCGCGAGGTTCCGCTGCTCCGTCGGCGGCTCGATCTCTTCGCGCCGTTCGATGCGGCCGACGAGGAGCGCCGACCAGACGAAGCTGACGGCATCGGCGGCGATCGCGTACGGCGCGGTGAGCCACTGGACGAGGAGGCCCGCCAGTCCGGGGCCGGCGATCTGCGAGCCCGAGTTGCTGAGCTCGAGCTTCGCGTTCGCGTCGACCAGGTGTTCCCGGTCGACGAGCGCCGGGAGGTACGACTGGTACGAGACGTCGAAGCAGACGGTCAGCGTCCCGGCGACGAAGCCGACGACGCAGAGCTGCACGTACGTGACGTGCCCGACCGCGGCCGCCAGCGGCAGCGTGCCGAGCGCGAGCGCGCGCCCGATGTCGGCACCGATCAGCACGGGGCGGCGGGCGACGCGGTCGACCCAGGCCCCGGCCGGGAGCGCAAAGAGGAGGAACGGCAGCATCTCGATCGCGCCGAGCAGCGAGACGCGGAAGGCCGACGAGTGGAGCGAGAGGACGGCGACGAGCGGCAGCGCCAGCTGGGAGACCTGGGAGCCGAAGCGGCTGACGGTCTGCGCGGCCCAGAGCCGCCGGAAGTCGGCGTGGCGGTAGAGCGGGCTACGCATCCGCCGCGGCGGGGCCGGGCAGCGGCGTCGTTCCCTCGAGGAGCCCGCCGGCGAGCTCGGCCTGCGCCGGTGTCGGCTCCTCCACCGGCTCGGGCATCTCGCGGATCTTCCGCACCGAGGTGAGCGCGACAGGGAGGAAGGGCACGAGGCCGCCGAACGCGCCGACCCACAGCGCGGTGCGGAGGCCCCACCAGGTGGCGATCGCGCCGCCGGCAAGCGAGCCGAGCGGGATCGTCCCCCAGACGATCCACCGCATCGCCGCGTTCATCCTCCCCTGTAGCCGCTCCGGCGTGATCGCCTGCCGCAGGCTGACCTGCGTGATGTTGTAGGTGACGCTGCCGAAGCCGAACAACACCTGGGCGAGCATCAGGAGCGGCAGCGGGAACGACTTCGGGGCGAGCGGCACGGCGAGGCCGGCGACGGAGAAGACGCCGGCGGTCAACACGATCGTCCGGCCGACGCCGAGCGCCTTGTTCAGCCGGCCGGTTGCGAGCGCGCCGAGGATCGACCCGGCGCTTCCCACGGCGAAGACGAAGCCGATCTCGAACGCCGAGAGGTGGAGCGTCCGGACCATGTACAGCACGACGATCGCGAAGAGCACGGAGCTGAAGAAGTTCGACGAGCCCGTGCACGCGGCGATCGCCCGGAGCCACGGATGGCCGGCCACCCACTGCAGGCCTTCCTTGACCTGCGGCCACATCTTCGGACGGGGTGTCGCGTCGTCGTGTTGCGGCGGCGTCTCGCGGTGGCGCATCGTCACCATGAAGAGCGTCGACGCGACGAAGCTGACCGCGTCCGCGAGGATCGCGTACGGCGCGGTGACGGCGGCGATCAGCGCGCCCGAGACGCTGGGGCCCGCGACCTGCGACACGCTGACCGTGAGCTGGAGCTTCGAGTTGCCGTCCACGAGGTGCTCGCGCTCGATCAGCGCGGGGAGGTACGACTGGTACGCGACGTCGAAGAACACGGTGAAGATCCCGATCACGAACTGCAGGACGAGGAGGTGCCACATGCGCAGCTCGTGGAGCGCCCACAGGATCGGCACGAGCGCGAGGAGGAGCGCGCGGGCCGCGTCGCCGACGATGAGGATCTGGCGGCGGCGCAACCGGTCGACCCAGACGCCCGCCGGCAGCGCGAAGAGGATGAACGGCATGAAGCCGAGCACGCCGAGGAGCGAGAATTCGAAGGCGCTCGCGTGGAGGCTGACCGCCGCGAGGAGCGGGACGGCGAGCTGGGAGATCTGCGAGCCGAACTCGCTGATCGTCTGACCGGTCCAGAGCTTGACGAAGTCGGGGTGCGACCAGAGCGCGCCCTTCGGCCTCTGCGGCTTACGCATCGGGCGCTCTCCGATAGAGCGCGAGCGCGAGGCCGTACGGCGTCCCGTCCGCGTCGTCGCAGGCGCGGAACTCGTCCATCAGCTTCGTCAGGCGCCGATCGAAGCGCTTGGCGTCGGCCGGGCGGAGTCGAACGCGGAGGACGCCGGAGCAGGCGGCGGCGTCCTCCTCGTCGACCGGCAGGATCTCCTCGGCTGCGACACGCAGCGAGGCTGCCACGATGTTGCGCACGTCCTCGTACCCGGCGGTGTCGGCGCTCTCGTAGAGGAAGAGGCGCGCGCTGCGGCCGTAGTAGCTCTCGGTGAGCGCGCGGACGCGGCGGGTGCGGACGACCTTGAGGAGCCCGGCGCTCTCGAGGACCTTGACGTGGTGGGCGACGGTGCCCTTCGGCATCTCGAGCTTCGCCGCGAGCTCGGAGACGGACTGCGCGCGCTCGCGGAGCATGACGACGATCCGTCCGCGGAGCTCGTCCCCGAGCGCCTTCAGCTGCTCCGGCTCGCGGACGACGAGCACGTCGGGCGCGTCGTAGTCGGGCCCGGCGGAGCCCGTCGCAGGAGCGACTGTTTGGGCCATGTTCTTCAAACATACGACATTTCCCGCCCATTCGCAACCCGACCAGGCCGGGACCTGGTACCGCCACGAATCCGTCAACAGATCAGCGCGACTCGTTCACGAGCGCGATGAGCTCGTCGAGCTCGGCAAACGATCCGACGACACTGCTCGCGTCGACGAATGAGTCAGGCTCGGCGAGCCCGACGGAGCCGGCGAAGCTGCTCCACGGCCAGTCCGCGGCAAACTCGCAGAGACCGGCGCGGACGGGATTCCGAACGACGTAGCGGTAGCGCGTGAGGAGGTCGCCGTCGCCACGGATCCGCTTCGCACCGTACGGACGGAACTGCACGTGCCCTTTGAGGCCGTGACGTCGGTTGAATGCCTGCGCATACGCGAGATTCAGCGAATGCATGGCCTTCGGCAGAACGTCGTTTTCGACGGCGAGGATCAAGTGGTAATGCGTCGTCATCAGGCAGAACGCGACGCACGTCGAGCCACTCCGCCCGATCGTTCGAGCCAGGTACCGAAGGAACTCGAGACGGTCGATGTCGTCGCGGTACAGCGCCTTCGACGCGTATACGCATCGCGTGAAGACGTGGAAGACGCCGGCGTTCTTGTCGCGCGGTTGCCGCGGCATCCTGCCGGAGTACCGAATTCGCCGTCGCTCCGAAAGTGTCTGTGGACACCTTTTGACGCTTCCGTGACGGTACTAGGTCCCTGTCGTCACTAGGCTCCGCCCGTGGCCGAGCCGCTGATCGTCGAAGTTCGCCGGAACGGGATCGTCGAGGCGGTGCACCGGGTGCACGCCGTGGCCGTTCGGGACGGGGCGGTCGTGAAGGAGGCGGGCGACGCCGGGCTCGTGTGCTTCATGCGGTCGAGCAGCAAGCCGATCCAGGCGCTGCCGCTCGTCCGGGCACGGGACGACCTGACGCACGAGGACATCGCGATCGCCTGTGCGTCGCACCGGGCCACGGAGGAACAGCTCGCCGCCGCCAAGGCGTTGCTCCAAAAGGCCGATGCACGAGAGGACGACCTCGAGCTCGGGCTTCAGGAGGGCCGGCCGCCGCACAAGATCTACAACAACTGCTCCGGCAAGCACGCCGGGATGCTCGCCCTCTGCGACGCCAACAACTGGCCGAAGCAGGGCTACCGCCTCCCCGGCCATCGCGTCCAGCAGGCCGCAGCCGAAGCGCACGCCGAAGCCGCGAACGCAGATGACGCAGAGTTCGCCCGAGGGAACGACGGCTGCGGCGTCGTCACGTTCGCAATGCCGCTCGAGCGGATGGCGCTCGCGTTCGCCAACCTCCCGACGCTCCCGCACGCGCACCGAATCACCGAAGCGATGCGCGCGAAGCCGCACCTCGTCGGCGGCGCCGACGGCACGGACGTCCTCCTGATGCAGCACGAGAGCCCCGACCATGCGTTCGTCGCGAAGGGCGGCGCCGAGGGCCTCCTCTGCGCAGTCGACCTCGCCACGAACACGGGCTACGCCCTGAAAGCGGAAGACGGCGACCCGCGCGCGCACCGGGCGGCGGCCGCCGCATTCATGAACCTCGACCTGCCGCCGCTTCAGGTCGAGAACACCCTCGGAGAAATCGTCGGCGAATTGTCTTTACGGACCTCGTCCGCGTAACTAACATCCGCCGCGTCACGAAAGGGAGGCCGGGTGGGGGTGCTCTCCTCTCAGCAGTTCTGGTTCGTTCGCAGTTGCCGTCGCAACGACTAGTTCAGTTGGAGGTCATGGAACACGTGCTCACCGTCGACGTCGCGCTTCCCGAAGTCGAGGAGCTGCAGAAGCTCGTCGCCGAAGGCCAGGAGAAGGGGTATCTCAGCTACGACGAGATCGCGACGGCGCTCGACGACGTCGAGATCTCGAAGGAGCAGGCCGAGGATTTCTACACCTATCTCACCGAGCACAGCATCGAGCTCGTCGAGGGTGAGCAGCACAAGACGCCGCCGCTGCAGCAGCCGCAGCCGGAGGAAGAGAAGCTCCCGCAGGTCCCGAAGCTCGACCTCACGGTCGAGCCGAGCCTCGACTCGCTGCGCCTCTACTTGCGTGAGATCGGCAAGGTGCCGCTGCTGACTGCTGACCAAGAGGTCAGCCTCGCGAAGCGCATCGAGCGCGGCGACATGTCGGCGAAGACGCACATGATCGAGGCGAACCTCCGCCTCGTCGTCAGCATCGCGAAGGGGTACCTCGGCCGCGGCCTCAGCTTCCTCGACCTGATCCAGGAGGGAAGCCTCGGCCTCATCCGTGCCGTCGAGAAGTTCGACTACCGCAAGGGCTACAAGTTCTCGACCTACGCGACATGGTGGATCCGCCAGGCCGTCACGCGGGCGATCGCCGACAAGGCGCGCACGATCCGCATCCCCGTGCACATGGTCGAGAAGCTGAACAAGGTCGTGCACATCGAGCGCCAGCTCGTGCAGCGCCTCGGCCGCGAGCCGTCGCCCGAGGAGATCGCCGAGGAGCTCGAGATGACGACGGAAGAGGTGCGCGAGATCCTGCGGATGGCGCAGCTGCCGGTCAGCCTCGAGAAGCCGATCGGCGAGGAGGAGGACTCGAGCCTCGGCGACTTCGTGCAGGACGAGACGGCGGAGTCGCCGTTCGACACCGCGCAGCTGAGCCTGCGCCGCGAGGACATCGAGAACGCGCTCGGCGCGCTGCCGGAACGCGAGCGCCAGGTGATCGCGCTGCGGTTCGGCCTGCACGGCGGGCCGCCGCAGACACTCGAGGAGGTCGGGCGCGCATTCGGCGTCACGCGCGAGCGCATCCGCCAGATCGAGAACAACACGCTGAAGAAGCTCGAGCACCTGCCGGAAGCGCAGGCGCTCAAAGACGCCGTCAGCTAGGCAGCCGCGTCAGGGTCGTCCGGCAGCGGCTGCTCCGGCACGCGGTCGAGCGGCACGAACAGCCGGCAGTGCGGGCACTTGAATCCTTGGATGCGGCCCTTGCCCTGCACCGCGTCCGCCTCGAAGGGCTTGTGACAGTGCGGGCACTCGATCGCGTACGTCGTCATCGGCGGAGGTCGAAGCGGTCGAGGTTCATGACTTTGTCCCACGCGGCGACGAAGTCGCGCACGAACCGCTCGCCACCGTCGTCGGCCGCGTACACCTCGGCGAGCGCCCGCAGCTCGGAATGCGCACCGAAGACGAGGTCGACGGCGGTCGCCGTCCAGCGGAGCTCGCCGGTCGCGCGGTCGCGCCCCTCATAGACGTCGCCGGAGCGCGTCCACTCCGTGCCCATGTCGAGGAGATTCACGAAGAAGTCGTTCGTGAGCACGCCGGGCCGGTCGGTGAAGACACCGTTCGGCGAGCCGCCGACGTTGGCCCCGAGCGCGCGTAGGCCGCCGACGAGCACCGTCATCTCCGGCGCGGTCAGCCGCAACATGTACGCCCGGTCGAGCAGCCCATGCTCGAGCGGCATCCGCTCGCCCGCGCGGGCGTAGTTGCGGAAGCCGTCCTGCCGCGGCTCGAGCACGGCGAACGACTCCGCATCCGTCAGCTCCTGCGTCGCGTCCGTGCGGCCGGGCGCGAACGGCACCGTCACCTCGAACCCGGCTGCCCGCGCCGCCCGCTCGACCGCGGCGCATCCGCCGAGGACGATCAGGTCGGCAAGCGAGACCGGCTTTCCGAACTCCCGCTGCACCTGCTCGAGCGCCTGGAGGACGCCCGCGAGCTCGGCGGGCTCGTTCACCTCCCAGTCCTTCTGCGGCTCCAACCGGATCCGCGCCCCGTTCGCCCCGCCGCGCTTGTCGGTGCCGCGGAAGGACGCCGCTGCGGCCCACGCGGTGGCGACGAGGCGGGCGGTCGAGACGCCAGAGGCGAGGATCGCCCGCTTCAGCGCCGCGACGTCCGCGTCCCCGATCAGCTCGTGGTCGACCGGCGGGACCGGGTCCTGCCAGAGCTGCGGCTCCGGCACCCACGGCCCGAGGAAGCGCGACACGGGTCCCATGTCGCGGTGGAGGAGCTTGTACCAGGCCCGCGCGAACGCGTCGGCGAACTCGTCCGGGTGCTCGTGGAAGCGGCGCGAGATCTCGCCGTAGACGGGGTCTTCCCGCAACGCGAGATCCGTGGTCAGCATCGTCGACCCGTCGCGTGCCTGCCACTGCTTGGCGCCCGCCGGGCTCTCGGTCAGCTCCCATTCTTTCGAGAGCAGGTTCTCGAAGAAGCCGTTGCTCCACCGGGTCGGCGTCGCCGTCCACGTCACCTCGAGGCCGCTCGTGATCGTGTCGGTCCCGCCGCCGCTTCCGAACGAGCTCTTCCAACCGAGCCCCTGCTGTTCGAGCGGCGCCGCCTCCGGCTCCGCACCGACGTGGTCGGCCGGGCCCGCGCCGTGCGTCTTGCCGAAGCTGTGGCCGCCGGCGATCAGCGCGACCGTCTCCTCGTCGTTCATCGCCATCCGCCCGAAGGTCTCGCGGATGTCGCGGGCGGCGGCGAGCGGATCGGGATTGCCGTTCGGCCCTTCCGGATTGACGTAGATCAGACCCATCTGCACGGCGCCGAAGGGAGCGGCGAGATCGCGCTCGCCGCCGTAGCGCTCGTCGCCGAGCCATGTGTCCTCCGGTCCCCAGTAGATCTCCTCCGCCTCCCAGACGTCCTCGCGGCCGAAGCCGAAGCCGAACGTCTCGAACCCCATCGACTCCAGCGCCACGTTGCCCGCGTACACGAGCAGGTCGGCCCACGAGAGCTTCTGTCCGTACTTCTGCTTGATCGGCCACAGCAACCTGCGCGCCTTGTCGAGGTTCGCGTTGTCCGGCCAGCTGTTGAGCGGCGCGAACCGCTGCGCGCCCTGGCCGCCGCCGCCGCGCCCGTCGGCGATCCGGTACGTCCCCGCGGCGTGCCACGACATGCGGATGAAGAGCCCGCCGTAGTGCCCGTGGTCGGCGGGCCACCAGTCCTGTGAATCCGTCATCACCTCGACGAGGTCACGGCGCAGCGCCTCGACGTCGAGCGACTCGAACTCGTTGCGATAGTCGAAGTCCTCGCCGAGCGGGTTGGAGAGCGGCGAATGGTGGTGGAGGACCCGCAGGTCGAGCTGATTCGGCCACCAGTCCTGGTTCGTCCTCGGCCGCGTCGCCTTCGGCGCCGGGCTCGGAATTACCGGATTCTCGCTCTCGCTCACGTGCCTCTCCTGTCGCGCGGGGTCGCCGATCAGATTAATCGGCGCTCGGCGGCCCAGCGGGTGAGCTCGTGCCGCGACGAGAGCTGGAGCTTGCGGAGCACGGCCGACACGTGCGACTCGACCGTCCGCGGCGAGAGGTGGAGCCGCGCCGCGATTTCCTTGTAGCGATAGCCGCGTGCGATCAGCTGCAGCACCTCGCGCTCGCGCGCGGTCAGCTGGTCGAGCTCCGGATCTGCCGCCGTCGCCTCGCCGGTGCGGAACGCGTCCAGCACGAAGCCGGCCAGGCGCGGCGAGAAAACGGCGTCGCCGTCCGCGACCCGATGCACGGCGTCGGTCAGCTCGGCACCGGAGATCGCCTTCGTCACGTAGCCGTTCGCCCCGGCGCGGATCACCGCGATCACGTCCTCCGGGGCATCGGACACCGAGAGGGCGAGGAACTTCACGGCCGGCCGCTCGGGCGCGACCTGGACGATCACCGCGTCGCCGCTGCCGTCGCCGAGATGCACGTCGAGCAGGACGACGTCCGGGTCGAGCTCCTTGATCAGCTGCACCGCGTCCGCGACGGAGTCGGCCTCGCCGACGATCTCGACTCCGGCGCCGAGCTGGGCGCGCACACCCGCGCGGAAGAGGTCGTGGTCGTCGACGAGGACGACGCGACGGAGCGGGAGGCTCACAGCTGCAGCTCCACTTCGGTGCCCTCACCGGGTGCGGAGGTGATGCGCGCGGTGCCGTCCACGCGCTCCATCCTGCCGCGAATCGACTCAGAGAGGCCGCGCCGGTCCGCGGCCACGGCCTCCGGGTCGAAGCCGCGGCCGCGGTCGCGGACGTAGACGGCGGCCGGTTCGACGAAGACGGAGATCTCCTCGACGCCGGAATGCTTGGCGGCGTTCGCCATCGCTTCGCGCGCCGCGAGCACCAGCGCCCGCGCCCGCTCGTCGAGCGGCGCGTCGCCCGTGTGCACGACCTCGACCGTCACACCGTGCAGCTCTTCGATCTCGGCGGCTGCCGCATCGACTGCATCGGCGAGCGTCCCCGACGCCCGCGCTGGATAGAGCCATGCCCGCAACTCGCGTTCCTGCCGTCGAGCGAGGCGCCGCGCATTGTCGGGATCCTTCTGGATGAGCGTCAACGTCTGCAGCACGGAGTCGTGCACGCGCGCCGCCATTTCCGCCCGCTCCTCGGCACGCGCACGCTCGTTCGCGACGCGCCACGCCCACGGGCCCGCGATCACGATCAGAGCCACGCCGACGGCCCCGGGAGCGAGAAGCGTGGTCGCCGAGCCGCGCGAGTTGTGGCCGACGAAGATGACGATGCCGATGACGATCAACGCAACGCCGAGCGTGCGGCTCTCGCGGCGCAGCAGCACGGCGCCGGCACTCGCGACCAGCAACGGCAGGACGATCGAGTTCGACAGCCCCAACCCGCCGAGCGCGAGGATGCCGCTCCAGACGAGCAGGACCGTGCCGCTGATCCGCCTGCGTCGTCGTGCGGGCTCGGGGTCGTCCGGCGCCGGCAGCAGGGCCCAGGCGCCGAGGTACGCGACGATCCCGGCGCCGCTCGCGAAGGCGAGCAGTGCGAAGACGAGCCGCACGAACGTCACGTCGACCGCGACGGTCTCCGCGATGCCCGCGCAGATTCCGGCGACCACAGCGTCGTCGCGCGGGCTCCGCTCGACCTGCGGGATCCTCACCCGCGCTCCACGGAGACCTTCCCGAGCCCGGTGTGCAGGTCGAGGACGAGCACGCGGCCGGAGCCGGTCCGGTCGACGACGTGCGAGCGGACGTGGGTGCCGCTCTGACGCTCGCCGAACAGCACGAGGTTGCCGGCCTGCACGTGCGCGTCGACGTCGACGGTCGCATTCGCCGGAACCGCGACGTGGAGGTCGCCGATGCCGAGGGTCGCCTTCACGAACGTCTGACCCTTGGGCAACTGCGCCGCGCCGAGCTCGAGGTCGAGGTTGCCGACGCCGAGCGTGTACGTCGAGTGCACGGTGTCGTACGTCCGGTTGCCGACCCCGGCGAGCAACGGCACGCGCACCGCGAACAGGATGCCCGCGACGAGCACGACGACGACGCCGAGCACGATCCCGACGACGATGCGCCCGCGCCACCACGCGATGCCGGCGATGAGCAGCGCGGCGAGGACCCAGAGGTTCCCCGGGCTCGGCCAGATGTGGATCGAGGAGAGGACGGCGAGCGCGATCGCGCCGAGCAGTGCCAGCCCGAGCAGTCGCTTCGGGTGGTCGCGTTGCTTGCGGAGCTCGGCGGCGGCGATCGAGTCGGCCGCTCCCTCCTCGGGGATCACGAGCCAGGCGGCGAGATAGAGGAGGACGCCGGTCCCACCCGCGAAGGTGAGCACGACGAAGGCGATCCGGTAGATCGCCGGGTTGAGGTCGAAGTAGCGGCCGAGCCCGACGCAGACGCCGCCGAGCCAGCGGTCGCTCTTCGACCGGACCAGTGATTTGTGTTCGGCGATCGTGTCCATGCGAACAGGGTCGCGCCAACGACCCGTTCGCGGCTATCCGGGAACCCCCTACTCGGATACGGATTGCTCGCGCACCAGTTCCAGCGTCGCGCAGTGGAGCCCGGCGATCGCGAACTTGTGCGATTCCGAGAAGTCGACCTGGATCACCTCGACGTCGTGCTTCTCAAGCTCGCGCTGGACGGTGGGCGAACCGGCGTTCATCACGACCTTCCCGGGCGCGAGCGTGACGCCGTTCAGCGCGAGGTCCCAGTACTCGTCGACGGGCACCTCGATGATCGTGAAGTCGCGCTTGACGAGCTCGCGCACGAAGCCGTAGTTGACGAGGTGCGGTGCGAGCAGGCACTTCCGCTCGTCGACGGTCAGCATCACCATGTCCATGTGCGAGGTGCCGATGTTGCCGTGGCCGGTGCTGTCGTACCAGCCGGGGGAGTGGCACACGACCAGCTCGATCCCGAGGTTCGAGAGGACGAACTCGAGCTGGCGCAACCCGTCCTCGTTCGCGACGACCGACTCGTTGAAGGCGAACGTCTTCGCGTCGAGCCAGCGTCCGGCGCCCGGCTCGCAGATCCCCTTCCCGTGGATCGTCAGGTAGATCGGCACCTGGAGCGCTGCGAGGACCTTCTCCCAGATCACCTCGCGGCCGCGCTGCCAGGAGCCGAGGCCGTAGCGGTGGAGGATCGCGCCGCCGCGCACGACGAGGCCGCCGCCCGCGAGCGTGACGAGGTTCTTGATCCAGCCGTACGCGCCGATCGCCGGCACCGGCGGCTCGATGTAGTTGACGCGAACGCCGTGCTCCTCGAGCACCGAGTAGTACTCGTCGAACTGCGCCTGCAGCCGTCCGAGGTCGGCGTTCCCGGCCGCGCTCGAGTAGTAGTACTGCCACTCCTGCGCGTACTCCGGCCGGATCTCGTTCTCCGTCGGCCGCGACACGAGCACCTCGCGCAGTGTCCCGATTCCCTCGGCGCCCCAGCGCCGGCCCCAGATCTGCTCGACCTCGTCGTAGAAGTCGGTCTCGTGGAGCATGTAGTTGCGGAGCGGCTTGCCGGGCTCGAACCACGGCAGCGTCTCGAGCACGGCCTGTTCGTCGTGCGTCGCCGCGGGACGCGGCGAGGAGTAGCTCAGCTCGACGGTGTCGCCGTCCGCGGTGCGGACGCGAAACGGAACGGATTCGCGGATGCGTGTGTCTGTAGCCATGGCTCGATCATGGCAGGAAGGTGACGTACTCCGAAACATCGTGCCGCTCGCGGGCATTGGGCTCCCGCGCCGGAGCGCCGAAGTGCAGCAAGCCGAGGAATCGCTCGCCGCTCGGGATTCCTGCGGCCTCGCGCCCGCGTGCGGTGCGCAGGACGGCGGGCGTCCGCCAGTAGGTCGCGATTCCACGCTCGGTCGCGGCGAGCAGCACGAGCATGATCGCCGCGGCGGCCGCGCAGACGTCCTCCTCGTCCTGCACGAGGTCGGCGGAGAGCACAGCCGACGCGAGCACGAGCGTCGGCGCGCGGTCGAGCTTCTTCGCCTCGGAGTCGCCGGCGCACGCCTTCAGCTCCGCGAGCGTCTGCGGGCCGAGCACGCGGAAGCGCCACGGCTCCGTCATGTGGTGCGTCGGCGCGAAGCGCGCGACCGCAAGGAGATCTACGAGCGTCTCGCGCTCGACGGGGCCGGAGCCGAACTCCTTGTGCGTGCGGCGCGCCGCCGCGAGGTCGGCCAGTGTCACGCGAGCGTCGCGCTGATCTGCACGTCGACCCCGGCGCGCTTGAGGAGCTGGGAAAACGGACAGCCCTCGTCGGCCTTGCCGAGCGCGGCCTGGAGTGCTGCGTCCTCGAGCCCGTCGACGGCGGCGCGCGCTCTCACGTGCGACTCGAGGATCTGGTGTCCCTGCCCCTCGACCTCGTCCATCACGATCAGCACGGAGACGTCGAGCCGGCCCGGCGGGGTTCCGGCCTTCGTCAGCTCCGTTGCGAGCGACATCGTGATGCACCCGCCGTGCGCCGACGCGAGCAGCTCCTCCGGGCTCGTCTTTCCCTCCGCCTGGCCGACCCGGGTCGGCAAGGAGAACGGCAGATCCGTGAACGCGCCGGTGTCGGCGGTGATGTGGCCTTCGCCGCGGGCGACGTTGCCCGTCCAGCTCAGCGTCGCGCTGCGCTCGATCCGCGGCATCAGTACCGCGCCCGGGTCCCGTCCGGGTAGTACGCCTCCGCGGGCGAGCCCGCGGGCCGGAAGACGCCGAGCACCTGCATCTCGCCCGGGCCGGTGTTCTCGAGGCAGTGGACGAGGCCCTTCGGCAGGTGCACGCACGTGCCCGCGCGGAGCGGCGCCGACTCGCCGTCGATGTGCAGCGCGCCCTCGCCCTCGAGGACGTACACGACCTCGTCGTACTTGTGGAAGTGGTCAGGTGCGCGGCCCACCGGGATGTAGCCCACGAATTGCGTCGCGGACGAGCACGGCGCGAGGAGCCGGAACATCCGCCCGGCCGTCGCCGTCCCCTCCTCGGCGTCGTCCATGCCGACGACGGCATGTGGAGCGCCGTTCTCGAGCGGCGCGCGGACGAGCACCGAGAGAATCTCGAGGCCGTCGGCCTCCGCGATGCGCCAGGGCGTGCCGCGCCGGGCGTAGGCCGCGGTGCCCGCGGTCAAATCCGCGCGCTCGCCGCCGAGCTCGGCGACGCCGTTGCCCGCGAGGACGTACAGGAGCTCGTCGTCGCTCTCGCTCGACCGCGGTTCGGAAGGCGCCGAGAAGCGCAGGATTTCCTGCTCGAACTCATGGCAATCGCGCGCGCGCCCGAAGAGCGGCGCGTCACCGGGTTGGACGGCCCACCGCATGGATGCACGAGCGTACCTGTATGGTCGCGTCCAACCACAGGGCCAGGGATGCGTCTAAACAGACGTAGATCCCAAAGGAGGGTTACACGAATGAAGAGGGTTGGAATGATCGCCGCCATCGCGGCGGCCACTGCCTTGGCGGTGGTCTCGGCGGCGGTCGCACGCCCGGCGGCGAATGCAAGCGCGCTCGCCGCCTGTAAGTCCGGCGTCACTATCGGCATGCTCGCGCCGATCACGGGCCCGGCGGCCTCGATCGGCGGCGACCAGCTGCACTGGGCGCAGTTCTACTTCACCCAGTGGAACAAGGTGAAGGGCCACGTGAAGATCAAGCTCGTACAGGGCGACACGCAGCTCGACCCGGCGAAGGCATCGACGGTCGCGCAGTCCTTCGCCTCGAACTCGAAGATCATGGGCGTCATCGGCCCGGCGGGCTCCGACGAGGTGCAGGCCACCGCGCCGATTCTGCGCAAGGCCGGCCTCGTGTTCGCGTCCGGCTCGGCAACCCGCGTCTCGCTGACGAACGGCTCGCTGAAGGGCTTCTTCTTCCGCGACGTCCCGAACGACGGCGTGCAGGGGCCGACGGCCGCGAACTACATGTTCGAGAAGCTCGGCGTGAAGTCGGGCGACTCGGTCATGGTCGTGGACGACCAGGAGTCCTACTCGACGGGCCTCGCCGACATCGTCGGCCAGTCCCTCACGGGGAAGGGCGTCAAGGTCGACCGCGAGTCGATCAGCCAGAAGGACACCGACTTCTCGTCGCTCGTCGCGAAGGTGACGTCGGCGACGAAGATCGTCTACCTGCCGTTCCAGCTCGCATCGCAGGCGCAGCTCTTCGCGCAGCAGCTGCAGGCGCAGGGCAAGAAGGCGATCGCGTTCGGCTCCGACGGCACGTTCGACTCGTCGAAGTTCAACGTCAACGGGAGCTACATCTCGTTCTTCGCGCCGGATGTCACGACGATCCCGGCCGACGCGAAGATCGTCGCCGCGTTCCACAAGCAGTTCCCGGGCGCGACGAGCCCGTTCGGCGCTCCGAACTACGTGCTCGCCCAGATGTACGCGAACGCAATCACCCGGGCGTGCAAGGACAACAAGATCACCCGTGCCGAGGTGCGGAAGGCCTTCGCGAAGGTCAGCCTCGGGTCGACGATCCTCGGGACTCCGATCCGCTTCACCGCCAACGGTGATCTCGCGGGCGCGAAGTTCCATGTCTTCAAGATCGTCAACGGCAAGTACGAGACGGTGGCGTAGGCCGGCCGTCTACGGGGGCGCGGTGAGGTTGTCGCCGCGCCCCCGTTTCTGTATCTAGAGGATTCCGTCGATGAACTGGAACCTCTTCGTGACCGAACTGGTCGCCGGCGTGACCCACGGCGCCGTCTACGCGCTGATCGCGCTCGGCTACTCGATGGTCTACGGGATCCTCAAGCTCCTGAATTTCGCGCACGGCGACATCTACATGGTCGGCGCGTTCATCGGCTACGGGCTGATCACCGTCTTCGGCGGCGCGACCGCGCTGTCGATCAACATCGTGCTCCTACTGATCTTGATGTTCGTCTGCGCGATGCTCGGCGGCGGCCTGCTCGGGGTGATGATCGAGCGCTTCGCGTATCGTCGGCTGCGGACGGCGCCGCGCATCGCGCCGTTGATCACCGCGCTCGGGGTCTCCTTCTTCCTCGAGAACGCCGCACAATTGATCCTCGGCGCGCAGTTCCAGAGCTACAACAGCTTCGGCTGGAAGAACGGCGAGCTCTGGACGAAGGGCTTCACCCTGCCCGCGCAGGTGCACGTCGGGATCGCGCAGGTGATCGTCGTCGCAGGAGCGATCATCCTCATGGTGCTGCTGACGCTCTTCGTGCAGCGCACGCAGACGGGCAAGGCGATGCGCGCGACGTCGTTCGATCGCGAGGCGGCGGCGATGATGGGCATCGACGTCGACCGGGTCATCGTCGTGACGTTCTTCATCGGCTCGGCGCTCGCAGGCGCGGCCGGCGTCTTCAACGGCATCGCCTACCAGCAGGTGTGGCCGTACATGGGCTTCCAGGCGGGCCTGTTCGCGTTCATCGCGGCGGTCGTCGGCGGGATCGGGAACCTGCCCGGGTCGGTGCTCGGCGGGCTCGTGATCGGCCTCGCGCAGTCGTTTGCAACGGGGTACATCTCGTCGACGTTCCAGTCGGCGATCGTCTTCGCGGTCCTGATCGTCGTCCTCATCGTGCGGCCGAGCGGGTTGCTCGGACGGGCGGCGGTGCAGAAGGTCTGATGGGCGGCGGCGAGGACATCCCGAACGTCCCGGCGCGCCCGGACGAGGCGCAGGTCCCGAAGGTCGGCGTCGACAGCTGGGTCGCGACGCACGAGGGACGTCTGCAGCGCAACCGGCTGGTGGCGGAGCTCGACCGGCTGCCGCGTCCGGTGTTCTACGCCGCGTTCGCGGTGATCGCCGCGATCATCCCGGCGCTGACGAGCGACGCGTACATCGTGCGCGTCGGCTTCGACACGTTGCTGTACATGCTCCTCGCGCTCGGCCTGAACATCGTCGTCGGCTACGCGGGGCTGCTCGACCTCGGGTACGTCGCGTTCTACGGCTTCGGTGCCTACGGCTACGCGATGCTGGCCTCGCCGAAGTTCGGCGTGCACTGGGACACGCTCGCGATCCTCCCGGTCGTGGTCGTGGCAACGGCGCTCCTCGGGTTCCTCGTCGCCCTGCCGTCGCGCCGCCTCCTCGGCGACTACCTCGCGATCGTGACGCTGTTCGTGGGCCAGTTGTTCGTGACCGTCTACCAGAACGGCAACAAGATGTCCCTGCTCGGCTTCACCCGGAGCGTCGATGTGACCGGCGGTCCGAACGGCATTCCCGGCGTCGACAACTGGGATCTCGGCGGCCTGAAGATCGCGTCCGTCAACGGCTACTACTACGCCGCGCTCATCACGTTCGTGCTCGTGCTCGGCTGTGTCTATCTCGTCGACCAGTCGCGGACGGGGCGCGCGTGGAAGTCGCTGCGCGAGGATCCGCTCGCGGCGGAGCTGATGGGGATGCCCGTCAACTGGCTGAAGCTGATCGCCTTCGCCTCGGGCGCCGCGATCGCAGGCCTGACGGGAACCCTGTTCGCGGCCCTGAACACCGCCGTGTTCTCGGCCGACTTCGACACACCGACGCTGATCATCGTCTACGCGATGCTGATCCTCGGCGGCGCAGGCAGCCTCGGCGGGGTGATCCTCGGCGCGATCACCGTCAACGTGTCGCTCGAGCTCCTGCGGACGCCGGGGCACGCGACGTGGATCTTCTACGTCGTCGTCCTCGCGACCCTGATCGCGAAGCTCCGGCCGTGGCGCGTGCTCGCGGTCGTCCTTGCCGGCACGATCGGGCTGGGCTTCGCCTTCCACGCGATCATGGACGCGGCGTGGCCGCGCTCCACGGCGGGCGCGCCGAACGTCGGCGGCTGGGTCGGCCGCGCGCTCGACGCGTGGAACCTCCATCCGACGAACCCCGCGATGATCGGCAACATCGCGTTCGTCGTCCTGATCCTCGCGATCCTCCTCCTCACGGTGATCAACGGCTGGTGGCGGCGGCTCGCGATGATCCCGACGCTCTACCTCGCGGCGTTCGTCTGGAACAACCGGCTCGTCGTCGAGCCGAGCATCACCCGGCTCATCCTGATCGGCGTCATCCTCATCGTCCTCATGAACGCGCGGCCGCAGGGGCTGCTGGGGACATCGCGGGTCGAGATTGTCTGATGCTCGAGCTGCGGAACGTCTCGAAGCGCTTCGGTGGGCTCACCGTGATCGAGGATCTCGACCTGCACGTCGCCGAGGGCGAGATCGTCAGCGTCATCGGCCCGAACGGCGCCGGCAAGACGACGCTCTTCAACCTCGTCACCGGCGTGTACCGGCCGGACGACGGCGACATCCTCTTCGAGGACCAGTCGCTGCTCGGGCTCGAGCCGCACGAGATCACCGCGCGCGGGATCGCACGCACGTTCCAGACGCTCCGCCTGTTCCTGAACATGACGGTGAAGGAGAACGTCATGGCGGCCGCGTGGTCGCACACGAGCGCGGGCATCTTCCGCTCGATCGTGCGCACGCCGGGAATGCGGCGCGAGGAGAAGGAAATCGAGCGCCTCGCCGAGGAGCGCCTCTCGTTCTTCGGGCAGCGGCTGATGGGCTACCGCTGGGACCAGCCGGCGTACTCGCTCTCGTACGCAAACCGGCGGCGGCTCGAGATCGCGCGCGCGACCGCGACGAAGCCGCGGCTGCTCCTGCTGGACGAGCCGGCGGCCGGGATGAACCCGGTAGAGACGCACGAGATCACGGAGCTGATCGGCCGCCTGCGCGAGGAGGGCGGGTACACGATCCTCGTGATCGAGCACGACATGCACGTCGTCGAGGGGATCTCCGACCGGGTCGTCGCGCTCGACCACGGC
>DATCJJ010000182.1:0-10220 GCA_036562845.1 Gaiellaceae bacterium
TGGAACCCCGACCAGCCGACGTTCGACACCGAGGCGGGGCAGCTCGTGTCGGGCAGCCCGGCCGGCTGGGTGGTCATCGACTTCCCCGAGACGTTCCTGAAGTTCGCGCCGTCGCTCATCCGCAGCGGCAAGTGGTCGGCGGGCAAGACGCTGATGACCGAGGCGCTGAAGGACGGGAAGACGCTCGACACGATCGGGAGCAACGTGAACGGCCTCTCCGGTACCGCCGCGAGTGCGGCGGGCGGGCCGGCGGGCAATGCGTTCCATTCACTCTGGAACGCGAAGGTGAAGGGCGCGCAGCCGTACACGGGCTTCGAGGGGACGGCCTTCGACGCCGCGAACGTCGCGTTCCTCGCGGCGATGCGCGGCTGCTCGTCCGCTCCCGCGAAGATCAAGAACAACCTCATCGCCGTCTCGGGCCCGCCCGGGACGAAGGTGACCTTCGCGCAGCTGGGCAAGGCGATCAAGCTCCTCACGGCGCACAAGGAGATCGACTACGAGGGCGCGTTCAGCCCGGTCGACTTCGACAAGAACGGCGATATCGGCTCCGCCGTGTACGAGATCTGGCAGTACAACGGCTCGAGCGCGTTCTCGACGCTGAAGACGATCACCTTCCGGGGCGGGTGAAACGAACGTCGTTGCGGGACGGCGGCGGCTTCGAGGAAGCCGCCGCCTATTCCCGCGCGGTGCGGGTCGGCGCGCACGTGGCGGTCAGCGGCACGGCGCCGATGAGCGACGGCGCGGTCCTGCATCCGGGCGACGCGTACGCGCAGACGCGGGCCGCGATCGGGAAGGCGCTCGATGCTGCCGCGAAGCTGGGCGCGCGCCCCGAGCACGTGATCCGCACACGGCTCCTCCTCGCCGCCGGCGTCGAGTGGGAGGCGCCGGTCCGTGCGCATCGCGAGGCGTTCGAGGGCATCGACCCGGCGAACACGTCGTACTACGTCGCGGGCTTCATCCCCGAAGGTGTGCTCGTCGAGGTCGAGCTCGACGCGATCGTCCCGGACGCCGAGCCGCCGAGATAGAGCTCGACGACCCGCGGGTCGTCGAGCAGCTCGCGGCCGCTGCCGGTGTAGGCGTTGCGGCCCGTGTCGAGGACGTAGCCGCGGTCGGCGAGCGCGAGCGCGCGACGGGCGTTCTGCTCGACCATCACGATCGCGATCCCGAGCGCGCGGATCTCGACGAGCTTCTCGAAGACGAGGTCGATCGCGACCGGCGACAGCCCGGCCGACGGCTCGTCGAGGAGGAGCAGCCGCGGGCGCGCCACGAGCGCACGCGCGAGAGCGACGAGCTTCCGCTGCCCGCCGGAGAGCGAGCCTGCGCGCTGCCGCCGGCGGTCGGCGAGGAGCGGGAAGACGTCGAGCACACGGGCGATCTCCGCCTCGCGCTCGGCGCGCGGCAGCACGAGCGCGCCGACGTGGAGGTTCTCCGCGATCGTGAGGCTGGGGAAGACGTTCTCGACCTGCGGCACGAGGTTCATGCCGCGGCGTGTCAGCCGGTCGGCGCGGACGCCCGTGACCTCGTCGCCCGCGAAGCGCACCGTTCCGCCGCGCGGCCGCACGAGGCCGTAGACGGCTTTCAGCAGCGTCGACTTCCCGGCCCCGTTCGGGCCGACGATCGCGACGATCTCCTCCGCGCCCGCGGTCAAGTCGACGCCGCGCAGGATCAGCGCGTCGTCGTACCCCGCCTCGAGCGCCGCGACCTCGAGCAGCGGAGCGCTCAATGCGCCTTCCCGAGGTAGGCGTCGACGACGTCCTCGTTGCGGCGCACCTCGTCCGGTGTGCCTGCGGTGAGGACGCGGCCTTCGTTCATCACGACCACGCTGTCGGCGGCGCGCATCACGAAGTCGAGATCGTGCTCGACGATCAGGAACGTGATGCCGCGGTCGCGACGCAGCGCGAGGATGTGGTCGAGGAGTTCGACACGGAGCGCAGGCGCGACGCCGGCCATCGGCTCGTCGAGGAGGACGAGCGAAGGCTCGAGCATCAACACACGCGCCAGGTCGAGCAGCTTCCGCTGCCCTCCGGACAGAGTGCCCGCATATGCGTCCGCGTGCGTGTCGAGCCCGACGAGCGCGAGCTGCTCGTGTGCCCGCGCGCGTGTCCGTTCTTCGTAGGCGCGCGCGGCGCGCGGTCGCACGACCAGCGTTGTCAGCCGCTCGCCGGGATGCCGCGTCGTCGCGACGAGGAGGTTGTCGAGCACGCTCATCCGTGTCAGCACGCGCGCGGCCTGGTACGTCCGCACGACGCCGAGGCGCGCGACGCGATGTGCAGGACGCCGGTCGATCCGCCGGCCGGAGAACACGATCCGGCCCGAGTCGGGACGAAGCGACCCTGCGATCGTCGCGAACAGCGTCGACTTCCCGGCGCCGTTCGGGCCGATCAAGCCGGTGATCGAGTGGTTGTCGACCGACAGCGTCGCGCCGTCGACCGCGCGCACCCCGCCGAACGTCCGCACGACGCCGTCGACCTCGAGCAGCGCGGTCACTCGAGCACCATTTCCCGCCGGTTGCCGAGCAGGCCCTGCGGCCGGAGCATCACGAGCAGGACGATGATCAGGCCGATGATGATCAGGCGCAGGTAGGCGCGCTCGTCCGAGCCGAACCATGTGAACGGCGCGAAGTCGAGGAAGCGCGTGCCCGCGAAGATGAAGCCGAAGACGAGTGAGCCGACCGGCACCGCCCACACGCGTCCGAGCCCGCCGAGCAGCAAAATCATCCAGGCGAAGAACGTCAGCAGCGGCTGGAAGTCGTCGGGGCTGAAGAAGGAGAACTGCCATGCGTAGAAGAGCCCGGCAACGCCGGCGAGCGCCGCGCCGAGCGCCAATGCCTGCAGCTTGTACGCGAAGACGTTCTTCCCGAGCGATGCCGCTGCGTCCTCGTCGTCGCGGATCGCGCGCAGCACGCGTCCCCACGGCGTGCGCAGCACGAGCCAGGTCAGTGCGAGCAGCACGACCGCGACGCCCCAGACGATGACGAGCATCGTCGCGTCGCTCGACGAGAAGCCGAGTGAGTGCTGGACCTGCGCCTGGAACCGGCTCCACTGGCCGTTGTACTGCGTGGCTGTGCCGATCGGCCCGAGCGCGATCGTGCCCTGCGAGCCGCCGGTCAGCGCGGTCTCGTTCGTCGCGACGTAGCGGACGATCTCGCTGAACGCGATCGTCACGATCGCGAAGTAGTCGGCGCGCAGCCGCAGTGCGGGCAGGCCGACGAGCAGCCCGGCTGCGGCGGCGGCGGCGATTCCGAGCGGCGCGGCGAGCCACGTGCTCCAGCCTTCCTTCACGACGAGGATCGCCATCGTGTACGCGCCGATCGCCATGAAGCCGACCTGCCCGAAGTTCAGGAGCCCGGCGAAGCCGAACTGCACCTGCAGGCCGAGCGCGAGGATCGTGTAGATCCCGGCGACGACGGCGACGAACGCCCAGAAGCCGCCGCTCGCGAGGACGTTCACGCGAGGCGCGCCCTTCCGAACAGGCCCTGCGGGCGGATGAGGAGCGCGACGGCGAGCACGGCGAACGCGACGACGGGCTTGTAGACCGGGTTGACGCCGCCGGCGAACCCCGACCACGTCGAGACCTCCTGTGCGAGCCCGAGTGCGAGCCCGCCGGCGAGCGCTCCGTACGCGCTGCCGATCCCGCCGAGCACGACCGCCGCGAACACCGGCAGCAGGAGTTGGAAGCCGAAGTTCGGGTCGAACGAATACTCGACCGTCGCGGCGAGCACGCCGGCGAGGCCGGCGAGCAGGCCCGAGATGATCCACGCGATCCGCGTCGCCCGTGCGACGTCGATTCCCGCGACGGCGGCCAGGGCGCGGTCGTCGGCCATGGCGCGCAGCACGCGGCCGGTTGTCGTCACCGCGAGGAAGAGGCCGACCGCGACGATCGTCCCCGCGGCGGTGGCGATCGTGATCACCTGCGCCTCCGACAGACGAACGCTGCCGAGGACAAACACGCGGTAGGGATCGATGCGGTAGCTCTTCGGGCCGGAGCCTGCGACGAAGAGCAGCAGCTGCCGGAGCACGAGCGCGAGCCCGATCGAGGCGAGGAAGAGGCTCATGAAGCCGGCTCGGCGCGCGCGCAGCGGCTTCCAGAGGACGAGGTCGAGCGCGACCGACAGCGCCGCCGTCGCGGCCATCCCCGCCGCGACCGCGAGCAGCATCGACTGGTGCAGTGGGCCGTTGACGCCGAACGTGATCAGCGCGCCGAACGCCATCAGATCGCCGTACGCGAAGTTGACGAGGCGCAGGATCCCGTAGACGAGCGACACGCCGACGGCCGCGATCGCGTAGACCGAGCCGGTGACGAGCCCGTTGGCGATCAGTTGAAGCACTAGATCAGCTGGGGCTCCGGGACGAGCCGGCCGGCGGCGAAGCGCTCCGCGCCGAGGATGTCGAGCACCGGGTCGCGCACGCCCTCGACTGCGTCGGCGACGATCCGCGCGACTGCCGGCGAGATCATGAACCCATGGCCGCTGAAGCCGGCAGCGACGTGCACGGCGTCGGCGACAGGACCGAGGATCGGCTGATGATCGGGCGTGACGTCGTAGACGCCGCGCACGAGCAGCGGATAGGAGACGTGCGTCAGCTGCGGCAGCAACGTGTCCGTTGCAGAGCGGATCGTGGCGCGCCAGCGCTCGCGGCCCGCGTCTGCGTCGCCGCGCGCCGTGAGATCGCTCGCCAGAACGCGGCCGTCGGCGAGCTGCTTCGCGGCGAACGCGAGCTCGGGCGCGACGACGAGCGGCTCGAGCAGACGCTCGCGGATCGGCTCGCTGAAGAAGAGGTAGCGATCCTCGCGCTCGATCGGAACCTCGACTCCGATCGTGGCGAGCAGCGCCTTCGTCTCGGCGCCTGCGGCGACGACGATCGCATCGGCCCGGAGCGCGCGCAGCGTCTCGACCGTCTCGAGGCGGACCTCGAGGCCGTTCGCGAACGACTCGACGACGGCCTGCGGGCGGTCGAAGTAGCCGTCCTCGGCGCACCAGGCGCCGCCGGCGATCTGGTCGGCAGCGAGGCCGGGCACGAGCTCGGCCGCTTCCGCCGCACCGACGATCTGCGACGGCACGCCCTCCTCCTGCTGCAGCGCGACGTTCGCGGCGAGCCGGTCGAGCGTCTCCCGCGAGCGGGCGACGAAGAGGTAGCCGGAGCGCCGGAGCGTGAGCGGCACGCGGCTCTTCAGCCGCTCGTCCGCTTCGCGCCAGAACGCAATCGACTCGCGGGCAAGGCGGCACGCCACCCGCGTTCCCCACTGCTGGCGCACGCCGCCCGGCTGGACGCCCGACGCGCCGGAGCCGATCCCGGTGCGTTCGAGCACCGCAACCCGGTGGCCGCGCTCACGCAGCTCGCGCGCGACGGCGAGCCCGACGACCCCCGCGCCGACGACCGCGACGTCGACCCGCTCCATAGCGGCAACCTACGACTTCGCGAGCTTCAGCGTGTACGCGCCGGAGCCCGGCGAATCCGCCCGGACCTCGACGTAATACGAGCCTGCGACCGGCGCGACGAACGAGAGGTGCTGTCGTGCGCCGCTCGACGCCGACTGCGCGGCGCGGAGCCTCCGCACGGTCGCCGGCACGTCGACCTTCCGCGTCCCGGGGCGCCAGAGCTCGAGCAGGACGTTCGCGCCGGCCCACGTCGCGTCGACCGACGTGGCGAGCTTCTGGTGCCTGCGCAGGACGACGCGATAGACGTCGACGGGGTCGTCGTAGTAGTCGAGCGTCGCGGAGACCTTCTGCGCCGTCCCCCAGAGGACGTGCGCGTCCGTGCCGGCCTGGTCGTTCGGCTCGAACGCGTCCGGCGCCGGCAACGGCCCCGACAGCGCGCCGACCGCCTTCGCGATGTCGAGGCGCCCCCACCCGCTCAGCGGGTCGCGGCCGAGCGCGCAGCGCGGGCAGCCGGTGCCGGCGTTCACGTCGTCGGCGCTGTGCTCGAGGATGTATGCGACCTGGTCGTTCGTCAGCGTCGGGACGAGCCCGAACAGCACCGCTGCGGCGGCAGTCACCTGCGGCGCGGCGAACGACGTGCCCTCCGCGTTCCGGTACTCGTCCGTGCCGCAGTCGGAGAATCCCTGGTCGACGCAGCCCGTACGGAGCGCCGTCAGCGGCGCCGGGAACGTCGAGAAGAGGCCGGAGCCGGGCGCCGAGAGGTCGTTGAAGACGGGATCGCGATTCGAGTAGTCCGGCACGTTGCCGGAGTGCGTCAGCGCACTGACGCCGAGCACGTGGGGCAGCGCAGCGGGATAGCTCGCGTACGGATACGGCTGCGGCGACAGCCCGTCGGAGTTGCCGACCGCAGCGACGACGAGCGCCCCCTTCGAATACGCGTACGCGACCGCCGCCGCCTCCTCGGCCGAGTAGGTGTCGCGGTCGTGGTGGACCGGGTCGCGCTGGCCGGAGAGGCTGAGATTGATGACGCGCGCGCCGGCGTCGGCCGCCCAGCGGATCCCCTTGGCCTCGGCGTCGAGCGGGATCGTCCCGTCGCTCGTCGCCACCTTCGCGATCACCAGTTGTGCGAAGTAGGCGATCCCGACGATCCCCTGGGTGTCCATGTTGGCGGCGATCTCGCCGGCGACGAACGTGCCGTGCCCCTCCGTGTCGACGAGCGGGCTGCCGCCGACGAAGCTGCGCGCGTCCGCGATCCGGCCGGCGAAGTCCGGCAGCGTCCCGTCGATCCCGGAGTCGACGATCGCGACCCTCAGCGGCTGGTACGTCGGGGGGGTCGGCCAGATGTCGAAGGCATGGTCGTCTGCGAGGTACCACTGCTTCGCAGCGAGCGGATCGGTCGGGACGAACGCCGCTGCCGTCGAGGCGAGCGCAAGCGCTGCGGCGACGACCGCGAGCACGAGCGCTCGGCGCATCAGCCGCTCACGATCTGCGCTGCGCTCGCTCCGGCGGCGTAGCCGGAGGTCGACGCGGGCGTCACGACGACGCGCACGGTCGCGCCGGCGGGCGGCGCGGCGGTGACCGTGAACGTGCCGTCCGCCGCCACCGTGCCGGTGGCGATGCTCGTCCAGGTGAGATCGGGGTTCTCCTGCTGCAGGTCGACGGCCGCATCCGGCAGGACGGGCTGCACGGCGCCGGCTGCAGCGGTGGAGGTTGCGCTCGTGATCGTGACCGCGGGCATGACGCGGATCCGCACCGCGCCTGCGGCGACCGTCGACGTCGAGAGGCGGAAGTCCGTCGTGATCGTCGGGGTCGCCGTGAGCTGCGTCGCGCCGGCCGTGACCGAGCTGACCGGCTGCCAGTCGGCTCCGGCCGGCCGCTGTTCGAGCATCACGCCGCTGAAGCCGCGCACGACGCTCGCGAGCGTCACCGTGCTCCCGTACGTGACCGGCGCGACGGGCTGCGGCGGCCTGAGGGAGAGCAGCCCGACGGTGAACCAGGTCGAGCGGAGCCCGATCGTCGTGCGCAGCTTCGTCGCCGGCACCGCGAGCGTTTGCAGCGGCGTCGTCAGCTTGAGCTGCGCGACGCGCCCGGCCTGGTTCCGCGTCGTCGTCACGTCGGTGATCGGCCCCGTGACCTTGAGCGCCTTCAGGACCGTCTGCGCGGTCATCGGCGTGGGCCCCCACGTGTGGTAGGGCGAGAGATCGTCGTACGGATCGGGCACCGAGACGAGGTAGGGCACCGCAGTCCCGGTCCAGTCGGCGCTCGACTCCGTCTGACCGCCCGACGTCGAGTAGAAGAAGGTTTCCGCGACGTTGCCGGCATACAGGGCGACGCGGCCGCGCGTCGCGTTGACGGCCGCGGTCGACGCCGGCGACTCGCTCGAGACGCCGAGATACATCTGGCTCCGCGTATCGGAATAGACGTCGAACGGCGCGCCGACGGCGCGTGTCGCAAGCGCGTACGACCGCGCCGCGACCGCCTGTGCCTTGAGCGCCTCGGCCGCCCAGTTGGACGGCATCTCGGACGGGACGACGCTCCAGAGATATTGCTCGATGCCGACGATGTCGATCGCGCGAAGCTTGCCGTCGACCACGTCGAGCAGGATCTTCCCGCGATACGTCCGGCCGAGCTTCAGATACGACCCGCGCGCGGGCGAGAACGTCAGCGGCGCCGGCCACTGCAGCGTCGCGGGCGTGTACGTGTACGTGCCCGCGGGCAGGGTGTGGCGCGCGCCTGCGCCGTCGACGACGCCGACGCTGGCCTCGGCTGCCAGCGTCACCTTCTTCTTCTTGTCGGCGAGGAGGACGCGGATCGTCGAGGCAGGCGCCGGCCCGAGCGTCGTGCCCGGGTAGTAGTGGGCGATGATCTGGTCGTACGTCGCGCCGTGGAGCGCATAGCCGTACGCGCCGTACTGGCTCATGCCGACGCCGTGGCCCCAGCCGTGGCCGTTGAACACGAGGAGCGCGCCCGACCCGGCCGGCGCCTGGAACGCGCACGAGGTCGCGCAGACGGATGCCGCGTGCGCCGAGCCTGCGGCGAGCGCGGCGGCGGTCACGGCGAGAGCGAGGGCGCGAGCAGGCATCATGAAGCGACCCGCGGGCGGCGGGAAACCAAGCTAGCAGAGGGTTTTCGCGATGGACGGTTGGTTTCATGCGCCCAGGGAATCGCAGGCCGGATGGCGGTAAGGGACGGGGTCCTGCCGGACCGTTACGTGGGGCCGGAGTCGATCGGCCGCGGCGGCATGGGCCAGATCTACAGGGCGACGGACACGTCGCTCGGACGGGACGTCGCGATCAAGGTCCTCGACGACCGGTACGCGCAGGACCACCTCCTGCGCGCGCGTTTCACGCGCGAGGCGCTGGCCGCCGCGCGCCTCTCCGGGAACCCGAACATCGTCACGATCTACGACGTCGGCGAGCATCACGAGCGGCCGTACATCGTCATGGAGTACCTGGGCGGCGGGTCGCTCGAGGAGCAGCTGCGCGACGGTGCCGTCGCCCCGCGCCGCGCGCTCGAATGGCTCGAGCAGGCCGGGAACGCGCTCGACGCGGCGCATCGCGAGGGCGTGATCCACCGCGACGTGAAGCCGGCGAACCTGCTGCTCGACCGTCGCGACCACGTGCACGTCGCGGACTTCGGCATCGCCTCGGCCGCCGGCATGGACTCGCTGACGCAGACCGGGACCGTTCTGGGAACGGCGTCGTATCTCTCGCCCGAGCAGGCGCAAGGCGAGCGCACGACGGCCGCGAGCGATCTCTACTCGCTCGGCGTCGTCGCGTTCGAGCTGCTCACCGGCCGGCGGCCGTTCGAGGGCGACAGCATCGCGGCGGAGGCGGCCGCGCACGTCACGGGCGACGTGCCCTCGGTCGGCGACGTCAACCCGAACGTCCCCCGCGAGCTCGATCCGGTGTTCGCGAAGGCGCTCGCCAAGGATCCGGCGCAGCGCTACACGAGCGCCGCAGAGTTCGTCGCCGCGCTTCGCGCGTCGCTCGAACAGGCGGCGGGCGTGACGCGCATCGTCGGCCCGCCGACCGCGCCGACGCGGCTGATCCCGCGTGAGCGCCCGCGCAGGAGCTTGCTCGTGCCGGCCCTGCTCGGCCTGCTGCTCGCCGCCGGCGTCGGCCTTGCGTTCGCGCTCACGCGCGGCAGCACTCCGAAGCCGCAACCCGTGCGCGTCACGACCGCCGTCCGCACGGTGACCGCGCAGGGCAGCACGCAGACGGTCGTGTCGACGCTCGTGACGACGGCACCACCGTCGACGACGACCACGTCTCCGTCGGCGGCGGTCGGCGGCGACCCGGTGGCGGAGAACAACAACGCCTACGAGCTGATGAAGCAAGGACGCTTCTCAGACGCGCTGCCGCTGCTCCAGGATGCTCAGCAGCAGCTGGACGGCCAGGGCAATCTCGCCGAGGCGTACACCGACTACAACCTCGGCTACACGCTCATCCAGCTCGGGCAGTGCGCCGACGCGATGCCGTACCTCGAGCGCTCGAAGGAGCTCCAGCACGGCCGGCACGAAGTCGAGGACGCGATCAAGCAGGCGAGGAAGTGCTGAGCCGCTCGCCGTACTGCCGCTCGTAGTACTCGCGGAACTCGCCGGACTTGATCGGCTCCCACCAGGCGCGGTTGTCGCGGTACCACTCGACCGTCGTGCGCAGGCCTTCCTCGAACGTCGTCTGCGGCGTCCACCCGAGCGCACCGAGCTTCGACGTGTCGAGCGAGTAGCGGCGGTCGTGGCCGGGACGGTCGTCGACGCGGCGCAGCAACGACGCGTCGGCGCCGGTCAGCTCGAGGATCCGCTGCGCGACCTCGATGTTCTCGTGCTCCTGCTCGTGGCCGG
>DATCJJ010000023.1:0-10367 GCA_036562845.1 Gaiellaceae bacterium
TTCCGGCTCCGGAGCCGGCGCCGGCGCCGAGTCGCGGAGGCAGGACTTCAGGTCGTAGAAGACGAGGCCGACGGTCGGATTCGCGACGGTCGCCGCGGCGATCCGCCGCTCGCCGTCGCGCACCACGAACACCGCGCCGTCTCCGAGCGCGGCCTCGACCTGCGTCACGGCGGCCTCGCCGCTGCGCAGCGCGCCGGCGCGGTCGAGCAGCTGGGCGGCGGCCGCCGCGAGCCCCCTCGCGGCGCCCTCGTCCTTCAGCGTCGAGCCCTCGACGGCGCCGTCGGCGCCGAAGAGGACCGCCGCTTCGATCTGCGTCGAGATCTCGGTCAGATCGGCGAGTGCCTGCGCGACATCCACGAGGAGCAGGCTAACAGCCTGCGAAACTGGCTTTGTGGTTCGCAAGCGGCAACTCCTGACGAAGTTCTTCGCGGACCGCGGCACGCACCTCGCGGCGATGGTCGCCTACTTCGCGCTGGTCTCGTTCGTCCCGCTGATCTTCCTCGCGCTGTCGCTGCTCGGTCTCGCCCACCGCGCCGACGCCTCCGACTTCCTCGTGCGCGAGCTGAAACGGGCGTTCCCCGGCACCTCGGTCGCGAGCATCATCACGCTCGTCCACAAGGTGCAGGACAACGCCGCGACCCTCGGCATCATCGGCGGCGTCGCGCTCCTCTGGTCGTCGGTCTCGCTCTTCAGCGCGCTCGAGTCCGCGTTCAACATCGTCTACGGCCTGCCGAACCGTTCCTTCCTGCGCGGCAAGGCGCTGGCGACGACGCTCATGGTGGCGATGGTCACGTTCCTCTTCGCGAGCCTGCTCGTCGGTGCGCTCGGCGTCGAGGTGTTGAAGCGCTACGCGCCGGGCTTCGTCGGGAACGGCGTCGTCGCCTACTTCGTCTCGATCGCCGTCTCCCTGCTCGGCGTCTTCGGCTTCCTGCTCGCCGTGTACTGGTTCCTGCCGACGGCCGACGTGTCGTTCCGTGATGCGCTCCCGGGCGCCGCGCTCTCGGCGCTCGTGCTCGAGGCCTCGTTCCAGGTGCTGCCCGTCTTCGTCCGGCTCGCGGGCGTCAGCCCGACGCTTCGCGTCCTCGGCGCACCCGCGATCCTGCTGCTCTGGCTCTACGTGATGGCGAACGTCGTCGTGTTCGGCGCGGAGCTCAACTGGTGGCGCGCCGAGCGGACGCGCCTACGCACCGTCGAGGCGCCGCTCGAAGGCCTCGCGTAGCGCCCGCACCGCGCGGGCGCGATGCGAGTGCTCGTTCTTCCACTCGTCGCCGAGCTCGGCGACGGTGCGATGCTCGCCCTGCGGAACGAACACCGGGTCGTAGCCGAAGCCGCCGGTGCCGCGCGGGCCGTGGGCGATCGTCCCGTCGAGGATCCCGGTGCCGCGCAGCTCCTCCCCATCCGGCCCGATTGCGACGAGCTCGCTGACGTAGCGCGCGCGGCGGTCGTCGACGCCCCGCAGCTCCTGCAGCAGCTTCGCGATCGCGGGCGCGCCCTCCGGTGCGTAACGCGCCGAGTGGACGCCGGGCCGACCGCCGAGCGCCGCAACCTCGATGCCCGAGTCCTCGCCGATCGTCCAGCCGCGCGCGCGTCCGTGCGCAAACCGGGCCTTGATCAGCGCGTTCTCGTAGTACGTCGACCCGGTCTCCTCCGGATAGTCGTCGGCGTCGAGCGGCTCGATCGTCCAGCCCGGCAGCAGCACCTCCAGCTCGCGCGCCTTGTGGGCGTTCCGGGAGGCCAACGTCACTCCATCCAACGAACCTCCAGCACGCCGTCGATCTCCGCGACGGCGGCGACGACCTGCGGCGAGCCCTGGTTGTGGAGCGCGACGTCGATCGCGATCTCGCGCCGGTCGCCTTCCTGCGCGACGTCGAGCGAGACGACGCGTCCGTAGCGCTCGACCGCCTCGATCACAGGCGCCGGCGAGCCGCCCGCTGGCACCTCGACGAGCAGACGCTCGGTCTGGCTCCGGAACCGGCTCGTCACGCGGAACGCGACGATGCGCAGCGGCCCGAGCGTGAGCAGCGCACCGAGCGTCGCGATGATCGCCGCGTCGTAGTAGCCCGCGCCGGACGCCATGCCGATCGCGGCGACGAGCCAGAGCGTCGCGGCGGTCGTCAGTCCACGCACCGAGAGGCCCTGGCGGATGATCGCGCCCGCGCCGAGGAAGCCGATGCCGCTGACGATCTGCGCGGCGATCCGCGTCGGGTCGACCCGCGGGGACGTGAACGCGTACGCGCTGACGAGCGTGAAGAGCGCGGACCCGACGCAGACGACGAGATGCGTTCGCAGCCCGGCCTGCCGCTCGCGCAGCTCGCGCTCGAGGCCGATCGCGCCGCCGAGCGCCGCGGCGACGGTCAGCCGCAGCAGGATGTGCGGCCACGACGGCGCCGCACTAGAGATCGCGGCTGACAGCATCCGCTTGCTTCTGGCCGATCAGCCGGCAGCCGCGCTCCGCGAGATCGAGCAGCTCACCGAGCAGCTCGCGCGTGAAAGGATCCTTCTCCGCCGTCGCCTGCACCTCGATCAGCCGCCCGTCGCCGGTCATGACGACGTTCATGTCGGTGTCGGCGTTCGAGTCCTCCGAGTAGTCGAGGTCGAGCACCGGAGTCCCGTCGACGACGCCGACCGACACCGCAGCGACGGAATCGGTGAACGCGCGCGAGAGTCCGAACCGGTCGAGGGCGCGCTTGCCGGCGACGTAGGCGCCGGAGATCGCCGCGCACCGGGTGCCGCCGTCGGCCTGCAGGACGTCGCAGTCGAGCCACATCGTCCGCTCGCCGAGGGCCTGGAAGTCGACGACCGCACGGAGCGCCCGGCCGATCAGCCGCTGGATCTCGACCGTGCGGCCTTGCTGCTTCCCCCGCGAGGCCTCGCGCTCGACGCGGTCGCCGGTCGACGCCGGCAGGAGCGAGTACTCGGCGGTCATCCAGCCGCGGCCCTGGTTGCGCAGCCACCGCGGCACCTCCTCCTGGACCATCGCCGTGCAGAGCACGATCGTCTTTCCCTGCGTGATCAGCGCCGAGCCGTGCGGGTTCTCGAGGTAGTCCGGCTCGATCGTCAGCGGCCGGACTGCGTCGGCGCGACGTCCGTCGTTGCGCGCGCTCATGCGGCGGCCCCGAGCTCCTGCAGCGTGACGTGCTCGACCTCGCCGATCGGGAGCTGCAGGAAGCGACGCCCCATCTCGCGGAACGCGTCGGGATCGCCGGTCGTGAGGAAGCGGTACGCGCCCTCGCGCGCGCCGTCGTTCTCGATGCGCTTGCGGGCGAGCGTCTCCGCCACCTCGCGCGCCGTCTCCTCGGCGGAGAAGACGAGCGTGACGTCGCGGCCGAACACGCGCTGCAGGATCGGCCGGATCAACGGATAGTGCGTGCAGCCGAGGATGACGGTGTCGACGCCGGCCTCCTTGAGCGGCGCCGCGTACTCGCGCACCGCCGCCTCCGTCTCCGGCCCATACGGATCGTCGCCTTCGATCAGCGGCACGAGCCGTGGGCACGCGACCGGCACGAACGCGACGCCCGCATCGAGATCGCCGATGAGCCGTGCGTAGCGGCCCGCGTCGACCGTGAGCTGCGTCGCGAGCAGCCCGACGCGTCGGTTGCGCGTCGCCTGCACCGCCGCGTGCGCCTCGGGCGTGATCACGCCGATCACCGGCAGCGTCAGCTCCTCCTGCAGCTGCGGGAGCGCGGCCGAGGTCGCGGCGTTGCACGCGACGACGATCAGCTTGACGTCGTGCCGCTCGAGGAACACACCGATCTCGCGCGAGAACGCGCGCACCTCGTCGATCGGACGCGGGCCGTACGGGAGCCGTGCATGGTCGCCGAGATAGACGAAGTCCTCGTGGGGCAGCGTCACCAGGCACTCGTGCAGCACGGTGAGCCCGCCGACCCCGGAGTCGAACACCCCGACCGGACGCGCATCCATCCGCAGGAGGCTATCGTGGCGCCGTGCTCCGGAGGGCCCTGGTCGTGGCTGCGCTGGCCTTGGTCTGCGCGGCCTCCGCGAACGCAGCCACCCCGCAGGAGCTGACGATCCCGATGTCCGACGGCGCGAAGCTTGCCTGCTCGCTGACGCTGCCCGACGGGACGCCGCCGGCAGGCGGCTGGCCGGGTGTCATGCTCTTCCACGGGCTCGGCGGCAGGCACCAGGACCTGGAGCCGCTCGCGACGCAGTTCCTCGCGCCGGCCGGCTATGCGTCGCTCGCCTGCGACGCGCGCGGGCACGACGCGTCGGAAGGCCTGTTCGGCCTCGACGGGCCGCGCGACGTGCAGGACACGAAGGAGCTCTTCGCCTGGTTGACGGCACGGCCGGACGTCTCGGACACGCAGATCGGCGCCCTCGGCGTCTCGCTCGGCGGCGGCGCCGTGTGGAACGCAGTTACGGCCGGCGTGCCGTTCAAGGCGGTCGTCCCGGTGATCACGTGGACGAACCTCGTCACGGCGCTCGCGCCGCAGGGCCTCTCGAAGTCGGGGCTCGTCCAGCTGCTCGCGGGGCTGATCCCGCCGAGCCGCTGGGATCCGGCGCTGCTCGCCGCGGTGCCGGGGCTGACGACGAGCAGCGACCTGACCGCGGCGACGGCGCTGGCCGCGCCGCGCTCGCCGCTCAACGCGCTGCGGACGATCACGACGCCGACGTTGCTCGTCCAGGGGCGCCACGACTTCCTGTTCGACATCGACCAGGCCCTGGCCGGGTACCGCGTGCTCAAGGGGCCGAAGCGGCTCTACCTCGGCGACTTCGGCCACGCGCCCGACTCGACGAGCTCCGCCGACCAGGCGTACTTCTGGCCGCTCGCCGTCAAATGGTTCGACCGTTACCTGAAGTCGGCGCAGAACGGCGTCGACGCCGTCCACGTCGAGCTCGGCCACGATCCGTGGGACGGCAAGCCGACGGCCTACCCGGGGATCCCGCCGACGAAGACGATCTCGGTCAACCTGCCCGGCTCGACGACGATGACCGGCGCGACGGGCAAGGTCGTGCGCAGCGTCCGCGTCACCGGCGGCCCGCACGAGACGTTCGGCGACTCGACGGTCACCGTCCGCTACAGCGGCGCGCAAAGCTGGGACCGGCTGGTCGCCGTCCTCGCGGTCGCCGGCAGCTCGACGCCCCTCACGGCAGGCGGCGTCAAGCTCAGCGCCGCGTCGGGCACGGCGACGATCAAGCTGATGGACGAGGCCGTGAAGATTCCGGCGGGGAAGAAGCTGACGCTCTATCTCTCCTCGACGTCGCTCGCGCAGAGCACGAGCGACGCGCTCTACCTGAGCGCCGTGTCGAGCTCGAGCGCGCAGATCACGATCGGCAAGGTCACGCTGAAGCTCTCCGTCCTGAAGAGGGCGGTCTCGCGCCGCCTCGCGGCGGTTCACGCCGAGCCCGGCATCACGAAGGCGGAGATCGTCCTCGGCGCCACCGGCCCGCTCAGCGGCAGCGAGGCGGCGTACGAGCCGGTGCTGAGCGGCGCGAAGGCGTACTTCGACTACGTCAACGCACGCGGCGGCGTCAACGGACGGAAGATCGTCTACAAGATCGACGACGACCAGTACGACCCGGTGCAGACGGTCTCGCAGACGCAGAAGCTCGTCGAGCAGGACGGCGTCTTCGCGATCTTCGACTCCGTCGGCACCGAGCACGCGATCGCCGTCCGCGACTACCTCAACCAGCGCAAGGTGCCGCAGCTCTTCGTCGGCAGCGGCGCCGCGACGATTGCGAGCAATCACAAGAAGTACCCGTGGACGATGGGTCTGCTCGCGAGCTTCGTCGGCGAAGGGCAGCTGGACGGCCGGCTGATCGCGCAGCAGCATCCGAACGCGAAGATCGGCGTCCTCTACGAGAACGACGAGTACGGCAACGAGCTCCTCGCCGGGCTGAAGAAAGGCCTCGGCAAGCGCGCGGGGCAGATCGTCTCGAGCGAGTCGTACGCGCTGCTCGACACGGACGTGCTGCCGCAGGTGCAGCAGCTGCGCGCGTCGGGCGCCGACACGTTCGTGATCTTTGCGCTGCCGAAGCAGGCAATTCAGGCGTTCGTCGGCGCGGCGAAGCTCGGCTGGAAGCCGTTCGAGTACGTCACGTCCGTGTCGATCGACCCGGCGGTGATGCAGATTGTCAAGCTCAACTCGCCCGCGGGCACCGGTGTCGGCGCGCAATCACTCGCGTTCCTGCACGACCCGACGAACCCGACGCAGAAGTCGTCGCCCGGCGTGAAGCTCTATCTCCAGATCATGAAGCGCTATCTGCCGAACGAGGATCCGAACGCGGTCGCGCACATCTACGGGATGATGGCCGCCTACGCGATGGTCGACGCCCTCAAGCACGCGGGCAAGAACCCGACGCGCGCGAGCGTGCTGAAGGCGGCAACGCATCTCGACGAGACGAATCCGTTTCTCCTGCCGGGGCTGAAGCTGCAGACGTCCCCGAGCGACTACCTGCCGCAATCGCAGATGTACCGCGTCGTGTACCAGCACGGGTTCTGGAACGTGATCGGCAGACCCCTGCAGGTTCCGTAAATGACGAAAGGAAGACACGCATGAAGAAGCTCGTCGCCGCTGCGGCGATCCTTGCTGGGCTGGTGCTCGCACCCGGCGCGCTCGCAGCGCCGAACTCGTCGAAGATCTCCGTCTCGTTCGACCCGGCGAAGCTCGGGAGCTCGGGAACCGCGACGATCCACGTCAACGTCGCGACGACGTCGGACGCCGTCGCCCAGATCAACATCTTCGCGCCGGTCGGCGTGGCCGCGAACCTCAGCGCATCCGCCGGGACGACGATCGGCAGCGTCGACGCGACCGCGGTCGCGCACGACCAGGGCGGCCTGACGCTGCCGCTCTCCGGCAACGTCGTCGCGGACAACCCGGCGAGCCACACCGCCGACGCGTGCTCACCCGGCACGAACCAGGCCGTGTGGAACATGAACCTCTCGGTCGCGGGCCAGACGCTCGTCATCCCGATCTATGTCAACCCGACGACCGGCGCCGCGGCGGCGCTCGGCTCGTACGTGATGCGGATCTGCCTGCCGCCGTGGGACGTCCCGGTCGGGGCGCCCGGCCGCGCGGCGTTCGGCGCGCAGCTCGTCGACGCGCGTCTCGTCCTGAACAGCATCTTCACCTCGGCGACGACGGCCGGAACCGGTGTGTGGGAGATGATCACCACGCCCTGGACGCCGGGAAAGGGGACGCCGAACCCGGCGGGCACGTGGGAGGCGCGCGGCGTGGTGCCGCTGCCGGTCGTGCTCACGATCAAGGCCACGTACAACGCGAAGAAGAACACGTGGACGCTGAGCGGGAAGCTCACGGAGGGCGGCCGACCCGTCCCCGACTTCACGGTCCGCATTTCGCGGGGCCCCAGCACGAAATCGCTTCCCAAGCAGTCCTCGGCCACGACGTCGTCGAGCGGGACGTGGAAGGCGACCGGGAAGCTTTCGCCGAAGAAGACGACGTTCTTCCAGGCGCGGGCCTCGGCGCAGGAGCGCGACTTCACGCAGGCCGGCTGCCAGAGCCCGGCGACGGCCGTCGCTCCCGCCGGCTGCACGAGCGCGACGCTCCCCGGCTGGGCCGTGACGAGCGCCGTCGTGCGCGTCGTCAAGAAGTAGGGAGTTGCCGAGACCGACTGGTGCCTGCTTTAAAGCAGGCACCAGTCGTGATTCGCATCGGCACCTGCTCCTGGGCCGACGAGGCCCTCTCGAAGTACTTCTACCCGCCGAAGTTCCCGGCCCGGGAGCGCCTGGCGTATTACGCGGAGCACTTCGACACGGTCGAGGTCGACTCGACCTACTACCGGCTGCCGGACGAGTCGCTCGTGCAGGGCTGGGCCGACCGGACGCCCGACGGGTTCACGATGCACGTGAAGGCGTTCGGCCTGATGACGCGGCATCCGGTGAAGGCCGAGGTGCTGCCGGAGGACCTGCGGGCCGCGATGCCGGTCGACGAGCGCGGCCGCGTCGACCGGCCGCCGCGCGAGCTGCGCGGCGAGGTCTTCCGACGCTTCCTCGCGGCGCTCGAGCCGTTGCGCGCGACGGGCAAGCTCGGCGGGATCCTCTTCCAGCTGCCGTCGTACGTCGTCTTCAAGGACCGCTCGTTCGAGTACCTCGAGTGGGCGCGCGCGCAGCTCGGCGACGACACGATGCTCGTCGAGTTCCGGCATCGGTCCTGGCTCGAGGAGGAGAACGTCGCGGAGACCCTCTCCTTCCTCGACCGCATCGGCGCCGCCTACGTGACAGTCGACGCGCCGAAGTCGGAGACCGCGAAGAACCTCATTCCGACCGTGCCCGCCGTCACCGCAGGCGTGGCGTACGTCCGCTTCCACGGCAGGAACATGGAGACGTGGAACAAGCGCGGCGGGTCGGCGGCCGAGCGCTTCGACTACCTCTACTCCGACGACGAGCTCGCCGAGTGGGTGCCGACGCTGCGCGACCTCGCGGGCGAGGCGCAGGAGGCGTACGCGTTCTTCAACAACAACTCGTCGTCCGCCGACCCGGACAACCCGCTCGGCCGCATCTCGCAGGCGGCGGACGGCGCCTTCCGCCTGCGTAAGCTGTTGGACGTGAGCGGCCTCTCGTGAACGTCCTCTCGATCGTCCACTCGCCGGAGGCGAGGACGGAGCTGTTCGCGCGCGCCGGGCATCCGATCGACGAGTGGTCGTTCAGCGGCGGCGGCGCGCCGCCGGACGGCTACGACGCGTACATGGTCTTCGGCGGTGCGATGCACCCCGACCAGGATCTCGTCCATCCCTGGCTCGTCGACGAGGCGGCGTGGCTGCGAGGCGTGATCGAGAGCGGCGCGCCCGTCCTCGGCGTCTGCCTCGGCGCACAGCTGATCGCGCGCGCGACCGGCGCGTGGAGCGGCCGCCTCGCAGGGGAGCCGGAGATCGGCTGGTACGAGGTCGCCCTGACCGACGTCGGAGCCGCCGACCCGGTGCTCGGGTCGATGCCGTCGACGTTCGACGCGCTCGAGTGGCACCACTACACGTACGACCTCCCGGCGGGCGCCGTCGAGCTCGCGCGCAACGACCGCTGCAACCAGGCATTCCGGCTCGGCGACGCGTGCTGGGCCGTGCAGTTCCACCCCGAGGTCACGCACGCACAGGTGCTCGGCTGGCTCGACGACCCGGACGACCCGGCTCCGGACCCCGCTGCTCTGCGCCACGAGACCGCGGAGAAGATCGAGCGCTGGAACGAGCTCGGCCTCGCGCTCTGCAACGCGTTCCTCACCGCCGCCGAGCGCTCGCTCGCGCGTGCCGCTTGAGGCACTTCTCCTAGCGCTCGCCGCGGCGTTCCTCCACGCCGGCTGGAACGTGCTCCTGCGCGGCTCGACCGACGTCGCCGCCCGAACGATCGCGGTGCTCGTCGTGTCCGTCGTCCTCTTCGCACCGGCAGCGGCCGCGACGTGGCGGGTGCAGGCGGCCGCGATCCCGTACGTCGCCGCGTCCGCTGCGCTCGAGGCCGTCTACTTCGTGCTCCTGACCGCTGCGTACCGGCGGCGCGAGCTGTCCGTCGTCTATCCGGTCGCGCGCGGCTCAGCGCCGGCGCTCGTGCTCGCCGGAACGGCGGTCGTCCTCGGCCGCGCGGTGTCGGGCGCACAGGTCGCGGGCGTGCTCCTCGTCGCCGCGGGAGTCGTGCTCGTGCGCGGCCTGCGAAGCGGCGCGGATGGGATCGGCGTCGGCCTGGCGATCGGCGCCCTGATCGCCGGGTACACGCTCGTCGACAAGGAGGGCCTGCACCACGCGGCACCGATCCCCTACCTCGAGCTCGTGCTCGCGCCGATCGCACTCGTCGCGATCGCCGTGCGGCCGCGGGCATTGCGCGAGCAGGCGTCGTTGGCGACGTTGGGCGCAGCGGCCGGCTCGTTCGGCGCCTATCTCTTGTTCCTGTTCGCGCTGCGACTGACGGCGGCACCCGGCGTGGCCGCCGTCCGCGAGACGAGCGTCGTCATCGGCGCGATCCTCGCCGCGCTGTTCCTGAAGGAGCGCGTCACGTGGACGCGGCTGCTCGGCGCGGCGATCGTCGCCGCCGGCGTCGCCGTCCTGGCGGCGTAGCGCTCCGCGGCGAAGCCGCCGAGCCCGAACGGCGGACGGGCACTTCGCGGTGCGACTGCGAGCGCCACCCCGGGCTACCGCTCGAGCGGCAGCTCGGGGTGGCGGCTCCATTCGTGCCACGACCCGGCGTAGTTGCGTGCGTCGTAGCCGGCACTGCGCAACGCGAGCGTCGCGAGCGCCGAGCGCGAGCCGGAGTGGCAATACGCGACGATCTCCTGCGCGTCGCCGACGAGCTCGCGGATCTGCTCGGTGGGCAGCGGCAGGCCGTCGGCGCCGAAGAGCTCGTCCACCTGCAGCCGCCGCGCGCCGGGGATATGCCCCTGGCGCGGGTCGCAGGCCGAGCCGCCGCGGCC
>DATCJJ010000060.1:0-7626 GCA_036562845.1 Gaiellaceae bacterium
GCCGATCGCCTGCACCGGCTCCGTCGGCTGAAGATCCGCCTCCTCGGCGACGCGGTGCTCCAGAAGGTGGCGTGGGAGATTGCCGACCGGCTCGGCTGGAACGAGACCTACGACGCCGAGTACATCGCGCTGACGAAGCTCCAGGCGGATGCGCTCGTCACGCTCGACGAGAAGCTGGCACGTGCGGTGCGACAGATCGTCAAGACGGCGACGGTCGACGACCTGCGCGCGTAGCCATCGCCGTCTCGAGCTGCGCGGCGATCGCCGGATGCGCCTGTTGCAACTGCCGGAACTCCGTCCCGAACATGACGAGCACGCGCGCCGGAGTCGTCGTCGTGACCGTGGCGCTCCGTCGGCCGTCGCCGATGATCGCGATCTCGCCGAAGAAGTCGCCGGGGCCGAGCGTGCCGAGCTCGCTCCCGTTCGACGTGACGACGGCGCTGCCGGCTGCGATCACGAAGAACGAGTAGCCGGCTGCGCCTTCGCCCGCGAGCCGGGCACCCTCCCCGGCCGTCTTCGCCCCAAACCAGTCGGCGAGCTCGGTGAGCTCGCCCGGGCTGAGGGACGCGAAGAGCGGGATCGCGGCGAGCTCGGCGGGGGAGACGGCCATTCGCGCGTCGAACGTAACCGCATCGCCGTTCGAAGGTGAAGTCGCTTCACCGGCTCGTCACCATGCCGTCACCACACAGACAGATCGTCGAGCTCGCGTCGCGACTCGTCGCGGTCGAGTCCGTCAACCCGGCGCTCGTGCCCGGCGGAGCCGGTGAGCGCGCGGCGGCGGCGCTCGTCGCCGAGTGGTGCACCGAGCGAGGGCTCGACGTCGAGGTCGTCGGCGACGAGCGGCCGAGTGTCATCGCCCGCCGCCGCGGCTCCGGCGGCGGCCGCTCGCTGCTCCTGAACGGCCACCTCGACACGGTGGGCGTCGCGGGGATGACGGCGCCGTTCCAGCCGCGCGTCGAGGACGGACGGCTGTACGGACGCGGCAGCTACGACATGAAGGGCGCGCTGGCGGCGCTGCTCGTCGCCGCTGCAGAGGCAACCGGCCTTCGCGGCGACGTGATCGTGACAGCAGTCGCCGACGAAGAGCTCGCGTCGGTCGGGACGGAGGCCGTGCTCGAGCGGACGCGCGCCGACGCGGCGATCGTCGCCGAGCCCACCGGGCTCGAGGTCGCGGTCGCGCATCGCGGGTTCGTCGGCTTCGAGATCGAGACGGCGGGCATTGCAGCGCACGGGTCGCGACCCGACCTCGGCGAGGACGCGATCGTGAAGATGGGGCCGATCCTCGTCGAGCTCGAGCAGCTCGACGCGCGCCTGCAGGCCGGGGCGCGCCACCCGCTCGCCGGCACGGGAGCGGTCCACGCCTCGGTGATCGAGGGCGGGCAGGAGATGTCGAGCTTCCCGGCCCGCTGCGTCCTCCTCGGCGAACGCCGGACGATCCCGGGCGAGACCGTCGGCGACGTCGAGCGGGAGCTTCGCGAGATCGCCGGCACGGCCGCGGTGCGGATCGTCGCGAGTCGCGATCCGTACGAGGCGCCCGTCGACCACCCGTTCGTCGAGCTCGTCCGTCGCACAGCCGCAGTCGAGGACGTCGTCGGCGCACCGTTCTGGACCGACGCCGCGCTCGTCGCCGACGCGGGCATCCCGACCGTGCTCTTCGGCCCGGTCGGCGAGGGTGCGCATGCGGAGATCGAATGGGTCGATCTCGCGTCGCTCGAGCGGCTGTACGAGGTCGTCGCGCGCGTCGCCGCGGGGTGGTGCGGCTGATGGAGGCAGCAGCGCTGGAGCCCGATCGGAAGGGCAGCTACCTCGGCCTCGCGTTCGGTGTCGTCTGTGCGGCGATCGGCGCCGCGGTGGTGGCAAGGGCTCCTATCTCAAGAGCCTCGGCTAGAGCTGGGGCGCGAGCTGGGTCGAGACCGACGGCTTCACGCCCACGCGAGTCCGCGTCGGCAGGCGCGCGGACGTCGACGTCGTCGAGATCCGCTACCAGCAGCGAATCGGCGACCGCCGCGAGCCGCAGCACGTGCTCGTCCGCTTTCTCGGCGTCGACGAGCGCTATCTGATCGCGGGCTACGGCGGACTCTCGAACACACAGCTCGCGGAGCTGCTCGAGAAATACCGCGCCGCTTCGGTGTAGGGTCGCAACGGGAAGCGGTGTTCGACAGGGGAGGGGCTGTGCCATGAGAACGTTGCTTGTGATTGCGGCTGCCGTCGTCGCGTTGACCGCCGCCTCGTCGGCGTCTGCGGCGCAGCCGTACCCGCTCGACTTCCACACGTTCGACCTCAGCGGCGGGACGACGAGCGGGCTGAGCTACTCGAAGGGTGCGCTGACGCTCGCAAACAGCCGTAGCCTCTCGACCGCGCCGTACAGCGATCCGTTCGCAAATGCGAACGGCGACGGCGTCGACGGCTCCGGCACGTACCAGTACGGCACCTGGACGTCACCCGTCTATACGACGCATTTTGCCTTCAACGAGGTCGTCTCCTCGTGGAACGCGAAGACGCCGGCGGGGACGTGGGTGCAATCCGAGATCCAGTCGCAGATCGACGACGGCCACTGGGCGAAGTGGTACATCCTCGGCCGCTGGGCGTCGGGCGACAGCGACTTCCATCGGACCTCCGTCGGCGGACAGGGCGACGCCGACGGCTACGTCGCGATCGACACGTTCTTCGCGAAGGACCACCCGGCGGTTGCGTACCGCCTGCGGCTGACGCTCTACCGGCGCGCGGGTAGCAACGCTGCTCCGTCCGTGTCGCGCTACAGCGCCGTCGCGTCCAACCTGACGAACGAGAAGAACACGTTCCCGAGCGCGACGTCGATGAACGGCACGACCATCAACCTCGGCGTGCCGAAGTTCTCGCAGGAGATCCATCACGGCGAGTACCCCGAGTTCGACGGCGGCGGCGAGGCGTGGTGCAGCCCCACGTCCACGTCGATGGTCGTCGCGTACTGGGCAGGAAAGGGTCTCGCGCAGGCGCCGAGTGCGAGTGAGCTCGCCGCCATCCCGTTCGCCGACCCGTGGGTCGACTTCACGGCGAAGGAGGTCTTCGACTACCACTACGACGGCGCGGGTAACTGGCCGTTCAACACCGGCTACGCCGCCTCGCGCGGCCTCGTCGCCGACGTGACGCAGCTGCACAACCTCGCCGAGGCGGAGCCGTTCATCCGGGCGGGCATCCCGCTCGTCGCGTCGATCGCGTTCGAGTCGAACAAGCTGACGGGTGCGATCAAGAGCACCAACGGGCATCTCGCGGTGATCGTCGGCTTCACGGGCGACGGCAACGTGATCGTCAACGACCCGGCATCGCCGGACGACGCGAGCGTCGAGCACATGTACGACCGCGCGCAGTTCGAGCGTGCGTGGATCGGCGGCTCGGGCGGGATCGTCTACGTCGACCGGCCGGCCGGTTGGCCGACGCCGTCGTTGACGGCCAACAACGCCTGAACTGGGCCATGCCCCGCAACTCCGTTGCGGGGCATGGCTCTCAGCTCCTCCGGATCGTGAAGACGCCCTTTCCGACGGTCGACGGGTGCAGGTAGTTCCCGCGGACGCACCGGTACGGGTAGTGGCCGGGCCCGTGGAACCTGATTCTCAGGTCCGAGGCGCCGACCTTCGGTGCGGCGAACTTCGACTTGAGGCCGTAGATGACGATGCCGGCCGCGAGGTCGCTCTCGTTCACGACGTGGAACACGATCGTCGTGTTCCGGTGGCTGACCGAGTTGAGCTGGAGGCGGCAGCCGCTGTTCGTGACGGTGACGTTGATCTGATGCGTGAGCGTCGTCCGGGCATGCGCCGGGGCTGCGAGGACGGCTGACGCGACGGCGACCCCCACCGCCGCAGTGGTGCGAGGGCTCATGATTCCTCCGGGCTCGTTCGGAGCGGGTTGTACCCGCTCCGAACGTCCGGCGTAACCTCCTTACGCGACCGGCGCGGGCTCGCTCGTGCGGCCCTCGTAGCCCGCCTCGATCCGGGCGAGCTCCTCGGCGCTGCCCTGCGCGACCGGGCCGACGAACCAGTGCCGAGCCGAGAGCAGCCACCAGCCGCCGACGAGGAGGAGCGTGCCGATGACCGCGATCGGCGCGTAGTTCACCGACACCCACGTGAAGCCGTCCTTGAACGGGATTCCCGCGGGTGTGATCGGGAGGATGAAGAGAACCGAGATGAACGCCACCCAGATGCAGGCGATCGTCCCGACGGGCTTGTACCAGCGCCCGAGCGACCACTCGCCCGGCTCCCACGAGTCGCCCTGGCGCAGGCGGAGGTAGATCGGGATCGCGTAGGCGATGTAGAGACCGATCGTCGCGATCGAGGTCACGGCCGCGTACGCGACGACGCCGTTCGGGCCGAAGTACGCCGGGAAGGCGCAGAGGAACGCGAGAACGGCGATCGCCCAGACCGCGAAGACGGGAACGCGCTGGCGGTTGAGCCGGCGCCAAAGCTGGTGCCCCGGCGTGGCGCGGTCGCGCGAGAACGCGTACAACATCCGCGACGCCGACGTGATCGACGACATGCCGCAGTAGAACTGTGCGCCGACCGTGATGAACAGCATCACCTTGGCGGTTGTGTTGCCGAGCGAGTCGAGGAAGACCTGCTTCACCGCGAAGCCGCCGGCCCCGGTCGTCTTGTCGTAGTCCTGGATCGCGAACGTGACGCCGAGGGCGAGGATGTAGCCGAAGACGGCCGAGACGACGATCGACATGATCACGCCGCGCGCGGCCGCTTTCGACGCGCCGCGCGTCTCCTCGCTCATGTGCGCCGAGGCGTCGTAGCCCGTGTACGTGTATTGCGCCTGCAACAGGCCGAGGAGCAGCACGAACCACAGCCATCCGTGCGAGAAGCCGCTGTTGTTGATCGTCTTCGAGAACACGGTTCCGAACGTCTGGTGGTGATCCGGCTTGAAGATGAGGAAGCCGACGATGATCAGCACCCCGAGCACGTGCCACCAAACAGAGACGTCGTTCAGGAACGCGACGAGGCGGACGCTGAAGATGTTCATGACGGCGTGGAGGAACAGGATCACGCCGTAGACGGCGACGATCTCGTGCTGGGTGCCGTGGAACGTGGACGGCCACAGCAGCTGGATCAGCGCGTCCGTGAAGATTGCGGCGCCGTAGTCGATCCCCGCCGTGATCGCGATCTGGCCGATCAGGTTGAACCAGCCGGTGAACCAGCCCCAGACCGGCCCTCCGAGCTTCGACGACCAGTAGTAGAGGCCGCCGGCCGTCGGGTACTTCGACGCGATCTCGGCCATCCCGAGACCGACGATGATCACGAAGATCGACACGATCGGCCAGCCGTACGCCTCCATGACCGGGCCGCCGTAGTTGATGCCCGTGCCGTAGAGCGTCAGCGTGCCCGACAGGATCGAGATGATCGTGAAGGAGATCGCGAAGTTCGAGAAACCGCTCATCCTCCGCGAGAGCTCCTGCGCATACCCGAGCGCGTGCAGGATCTGACGATCGCTGTCGTGCTCGTGCGTGGGGTTCGACACGTGCTCCTCCTAGGAGATGACCGGGCGATTCTCACGCATTGCCCGGTCGACAGACAACTGCGACAATCGCCGCCGTGGGCCGCCTCGACGGCAAGGTCGCGATCGTCACCGGCGCGGGGGGCGGGATCGGGGCGGCGATCGTCACGCGATTCGCCGCCGAGGGCGCTGCGGTCGTCGCCGCGGACGTCGACGAGGAGCGGCTGCGGGACGTTGCCGAACGGGCCGACGGCGAGGTCTCGTGGCAGCGCTGCGACGTCTCGGACTCCGATCAGGTGCGGCTGCTCGTCGCGACGGCGGTCGAGCGGTTCGGCCGGCTGACGACGATGTGCAACAACGCAGCGGTTTCGATCCCCGGTTCGGTCGAGGAGGTGAGCGAGGCGGACTTCGACCGGACGATCGCCGTCAACCTCCGCGGAGTCTTCCTCGGCTGCAAGTACGCCGTGCCGGCGCTGCTCGCCGCAGGCGGCGGTGCGATCGTCAACACCGGCTCGGTCAACAGCCTCGTGGCCGAGCCGTTCCTCACCGCGTACGTCGCGTCGAAGGGTGGGGTGCTGATGCTGACGAAGGCGGTCGCGCTCGACTACGCCACGCAGGGGATCCGCTGCAACTGCATCTGCCCCGGCTGGGTGGACACGCCGATCAACCATCCGCACGCCGCGCGGATGGGCGGCCTCGACGGCGTGCTCGAGAGCCTCCCCGAGTGGCAGCCGATCGGCCGTCAGGGCTACCCGGAGGAGATCGCGGCGGCCGCGCTCTACCTCGCCTCGGACGAGTCGGCGTTCATGACCGGCAGCGCGTTCGTGATCGACGGCGGCATGACCGCCCGCTGACGTCCGCCGCGGTGGGTGGCCTCTCGACGCTCGTGCTCGTCCTCGTCTTCGCCGTCGGCGCGGTCGCGACGTGGGTCGCCGGTACCGCGCTCTCGAGGACCACGGACGTGATCGACCGGCGCTTCGATCTCGGCCAGGCGCTCGGCGGCGTCATCCTGCTCGCGGTCGCGGGCAGCCTGCCCGAGCTCGCGATCACGATCTCCGCAGCGGCGAGCGGCAACCTCGCGCTCGCAGCGGGCAACCTGATCGGCGGCATCGCCGTCCAGACGATGGTGCTCGTCGTCTGCGACGCCGCCGCGTCGCGAACGCAGGCGCTGACCTACCTCGTCGGCTCGCTCGTGCCCGTGCTCGAGGGGCTGCTCGTGATCTTCGTCGTCTCGGGCGTGCTGATGGGCTCCCTGCTGCCGGAGTCGACCTCGATCGGCCCGCTCAGCCCCGCGTCGTTCGCGATCGCGGTCATCTGGGTCTGCGGGGTCTGGCTGCTGAACAACGTGCGCAAGCGGCCGGCGTGGACGATCGAGATGCCCGGAAGCCGGCCGGGCCGGCGCCACCATCGCGATCCCGAGCCGAAGGCGAAGCCGATGGCGGCCGGCCGCGCGATCGCGGTGTTCGGTGTCGCCGCACTCGTCACGCTCGTTGCCGGCGTCGTGCTCGAGGTCGCCGGCAATCACCTCGCCGACCGGGCGCACATCAACGGCGTCATCTTCGGCGCGACCGTCCTCGCCGTCGCCACGGCGCTTCCGGAGATCAGCTCGGGGATTGCCGCCGTGCGGCTCGGCGACAACGAGCTCGCGGTCGCCGACATCTTCGGCGGCAACTCGTTCCAGGTCGTCCTGTTCGTCGTCGCCGATCTCGTCGCCGGCAAGCCGGTGCTTCCGCAGGCCGGCCACCAGAACGCGTGGCTCGCCGACGTCGGGATCTCGCTCACGGTCATCTACTGCTGGGGCGTGATCCGCCGCCGCGAGGACACGGTGTGGCGCCTCGGGCGCGACTCCGTGCTCGCGCTCGTCGTCTTCGGCCTCGGCGTCGCCGGACTGGTCGTGGTGCACGCATAGAGGTTCGGCCGGGAGGAGCAACTTGCTGCCTCGCCGCGCTGGGAGGGCCCGATGGCTCGTCCTCAGTCGCGCCGGGAGCACTGCTATCCGTGTCCGGCGTGTGGTCATCCCGCCCGAACCGCTGAGATAAGGTCGCCTTCGATGCTCACGGTCGACGAGCTGAGGGCGGACGTCGAGACCGGCGCGATCGACACGGTCATCGCCGCGTTCACGGACATGCAGGGCCGTCTGATGGGCAAGCGCCTGCACGC
>DATCJJ010000151.1:0-23140 GCA_036562845.1 Gaiellaceae bacterium
GTGCCGTTCTTCTCGATCTCCGGCTCCGACTTCGTCGAGATGTTCGTCGGCGTCGGCGCCTCCCGTGTACGCGACCTGTTCGAGCAGGCGAAGCAGGCGGCGCCCTGCATCGTCTTCATGGACGAGATCGACGCCGTCGGCCGCCACCGCGGCGCGGGTCTCGGCGGCGGCCACGACGAGCGTGAGCAGACGCTCAACCAGCTGCTCGTCGAGATGGACGGCTTCGAGATGAAGGACAACATCATCCTCATCGCGGCCACGAACCGCCCCGACATCCTCGACCCGGCGCTGCTCCGCCCGGGCCGCTTCGACCGGCAGATCGTCGTCGACCGCCCCGACCGCGTCGGCCGCCGGAAGATCCTCGAGGTGCACACGAAGGGCAAGCCGCTCGCGCCGGAGATCGACCTCGACACGCTCGCGTCGGGGACGCCGGGCTTCACGGGCGCGGACCTCGCGAACCTCGTCAACGAGGCCGCGCTGCTCGCAGCGCGCCGCGGCAAGAAGATCATCGAGCAGGACGAGCTCGAGGAAGGGATCATGCGCGTCGTGGCGGGGCCGGAGAAGAAGGCGCGTCTCCTTTCGGAGCACGAGCGCAAGATCACCGCGTACCACGAGATGGGCCACGCGCTCGTCGGCCACTTCCTCGAGCACACCGACCCGGTGCACAAGATCACGATCGTCTCGCGCGGCCAGGCGCTCGGCCTGACGATCTCGCTGCCGACCGAGGACCGGTACCTGACGACGCGCACCGCCCTCATGCACCAGATGGCGATGACGCTCGGCGGCCGCGCAGCGGAGGAGATCGTCTTCCACGAGGTGACGACCGGGGCGGCGAACGACCTCGAGCGCGTCACGTCGACCGCGAAGCAGATGATCATGCGCTTCGGCATGAGCGAGAAGCTCGGCCCGCGCGTGCTCGGCCGCGGCCACGACCAGCCGTTCCTCGGCCGCGACTACGGCGCCGAGGCGGACTACTCCGAGGAGATCGCGCGGGAGATCGACGACGAGATCCGGCGCGTGATCCAGGAGTCGCACGAACTCGCACTGCAGGTGCTCCGCGAGCACATGGGCCAGCTCCACTCGATCTCGCAGATCCTCATCGAGCGCGAGACGATCGACAAGGAGCAGTTCGAGCGCCTGCTCGCGGGCGAGGACGAGTCGGCGGTCTTCCCGGACGAGGTTCCGGACGAGCCGGAGCCGACGCCCGCCGACGAGCCGAAGCGCGAGCGCCAGCCGCGCACGCGCCCGTTCCCGCTGCCCGGCGCGACGATGCAGCCGCCGCCGGATCCGGCAAACAGCTAGCGCTCTCCGCTGGTCCCACTCTCGATCCTCGATCTCGCGCCCGTCGTCGAGGGCTCCGACGTGGCGACGGCGCTGCGCAACTCGATCGACCTCGCGCAACACGCCGAGCGCTGGGGCTACCGGCGATTCTGGGTCGCGGAGCATCACAACGCCGCCGGGATCGCGAGCGCGGCGACCGCCGTCCTGATCGCCGAGGTCGCAGCCGCGACGGAGACGATCCGCGTCGGTGCCGGCGGGATCATGCTGCCGAACCATTCGCCGCTCGTGATCGCCGAGCAGTTCGGCACGCTGGCGTTGTTCCACCCGGGGCGGATCGACCTCGGCCTCGGCCGCGCCCCCGGCACCGACCAGCTGACGATGCTCGCGCTCCGCAGCGACCATCCCGGCTCGGACACGTTCCCGCAGGACGTGCTCGAGCTGCAGGCGTTCCTCGACGACGCGCAGCCGGGGCAGCGCGTGCGCGCGTTCCCGGGGCAGGGGACGAAGGTGCCGCTCTGGATCCTCGGCTCGTCGCTCTTCGGCGCGCAGCTCGCCGCGGCGCTCGGCCTGCCGTACGCGTTCGCGTCCCACTTCGCGCCGGAGGCGCTGCTGCCTGCGCTCGAGGTCTACCGCGCGCGCTTCCAGCCGTCCGAGCAGCTCGCCGAGCCGTACGCGATGGTCGCCTGCAACGTCGTCTGCGCCGAGACCGACGCGGAGGCGCGCCGGCTCTTCACGTCCCCGCAGCAGTCGTTCACGAACATCCTCCGCGGCCGGCGCGGGCAGCTGCCGCCGCCGATCGACGACATCGACGCGTGGTGGTCGCCGGAGGAGCGGGCCCAGACGTCCGCCCGGCTCGCCCGCTCGTTCGTCGGCTCTCCCGCCACCGTTCGCGCGGGCCTCGAGGCGTTCACCTCGGAGACGCACGCGGACGAGGTGATCGTCGCGGGAGCCGTGTACGAGCACGAGGCGCGGCTTCGGAGCTACGAACTGCTTTCATCACTGCAATGAGGATCGAGGATCGCTTTCCGCGGCCGTCCGTGATAGGCGTGATCAACGTCACGCCGGATTCGTTCAGCGACGGCGGGGTGCACGTCGACGCCGACGTCGCCGCGGCCGCCGCGCGCGGGATGGTCGCCGACGGTGCGGCGATCGTCGACGTCGGCGGCGAGTCGACGCGGCCCGGGTCGGACGGCGTCACGCTCGACGAGGAGCTGCGGCGCGTCGTGCCCGTGCTCGAGCGGCTGCAGGGCGAGGTGCCGATCAGCATCGACACCGCGAAGGCGGAGGTCGCGCGGCGGGCGCTCCTGCTCGGCGCCGAGCTCGTCAACGACGTCACCGCGTTGCGCGGCGATCCCGAGCTCGCAGGAGTCGTGGCGGACGCCGGCGGATACCTCTGTCTGATGCACATGCAGGGCGAGCCGCGGACGATGCAGCTCGAGCCGCGCTACGACGACGTCGTCTCCGAGGTCGCTGCCTTTCTCGAGGAGCGGCTCGCCGCGGCCGTCGCAGCCGGCATTCCGGAGGAGCGTGTCTGCATCGATCCCGGCATCGGCTTCGGCAAGACGGTCGAGCACAACCTCGAGCTGATCCGCCGCCTGGACGAGCTGGCGGCGCTCGGTCGGCCCGTGCTCGTCGGCATCTCGCGCAAGAGCACGCTCCGTCGGCTGACCGGCTCGGACGACCTGCTCGCCGCGAGCGTCGCCGCGGCGGTCGCTGCGTTCGAGCGCGGCGCGACGATCCTGCGCGTGCACGACGTGAAGCCGCACGTCGACGCGCTCACGGTGGCAGGAGCGTTCGCATGATCACGATTGCGATCCGCGATCTGCGGCTGACCGGCCGTCACGGGGTGCACGAGCACGAGAAGGAGCAGAGCCAGGAGTTCGTCTTCGACGTCGAGCTCGACGTCGGCGAGCGCGGCGCGAGCGACCGCCTCGAGGACGCGGTCGACTACCGCGAGATCCCGCGCATCGTGCAGGAGGTCTCCGACGCGCGGAGCTACGACCTGCTCGAAGCGCTTGCCATCGCCGTCGTCGACGCGCTCTATGCGCGGTTCGTCCCGAGCGCGGTGCGCGTTCGCGTCACGAAGCCGGCGGTCGAGCCGGGCGTCGTCTCGGTCACTTCTTCGAGACCGTGACGGAGAGCGTGTAGCTCGCCGCCGGGCTGCGTCCGGTCAGCAGCACCTCGGCGTATGCCGCCGTTCCGCGCTTCCCGCCGTACATCTTCGCTCCGCGCAGGTCGCGCCGCTGCGCCTTCACGTTCTCGCGCGTCGACGACGTCTGCGGCCCCCACAGCCGGGCGGCGGCGTCGCCTCCGCTCGCGACCGTGACGTGCACGTAGCGCTTCGCGGGCACCCAGAGGCGGTAGACGTCGCGCGGATCGTCTCCGTTGTCGATCGTCGCGACGAGCCGGATGGTCGGCCGACCCGGCGTCGTCAGCGGCGGCTGTCCCTCCGCGAACAGCGAGTTCGGCTTGACCTGCGAGATGTCGTCGTTCGGCTCGAAGGAATCGTTCGGCGGCGTGGGCGCTGCCAGGGCGCCCGGGATGTCGAGGATCCCCCAGCCGCTCGCGTTGTCGAAACCGGGCGGGCCGATGTCGCGCGCGGTGGAGCGGAGGATCTGCGACAGCTGCGAGACGGTCAGTGTCGGTCGCATGGTCCACACCCACGCGGCCGCGGCGGACACCAGCGGCGCGGAAAAGCTCGTCCCCGAGAAGGCGTCGTAGCCGTTCGGGTTGCGGGCCAGCGGGACGTCGGCGACGAAGGCCGTGCCCGGGGCCGCGACGTCGGTTGCGGGCGACGTCGTCGAGAAGGGGGCGACGACGTCGTTCTGGTCGGTCGCGGCGACGGTGAAGACGTGCGGCCAGGCGGCGGGATACGTCGTCGGGCTGCCCTCGTCGCCGCTGTTGCCGGCGGCCGCGACGACCAGACAGCCCTGGCGCACGGCGTCGAGGATCGCGTCCTGCAGTCCTGCGTCCGGGTTCGTGCTGCCGAAGCTGAGGTTGATCACCGCCGGACAGTGCGCGGAGACGGCCTGGAGGCCGGCGATCGCCGCACCATCGGTGATGCCGAACGACGTCGGGCTCGCGTCCCAGACCTCGACGGCCGCGTCGGGATAGACGCCGTCGAGGGCGAACCCGTTGTCCGGTGCCGCCGCGACCGAGGCGACCGCCGTCCCGTGGTACTCGTCGCGCCCGACAACCGTCTGGTTGTTGAGAAACGTCGTGTTCGGCCGCCCCGCGAAGTCCGGCTGCGTCGGGTCGACGCCGCTGTCGACGATCGCGATCGGGACCCCCGGCCCCGGGGGCGTGGCCCGGTCGGCGCCGATATGGCTGAGCCACCACTCCTGGGGCACGAGCGGGTCGGAGTAGGCATCGACCCGTGCCTGGGCGGTTCCCGCCCCGATCAAGGCGAGCACTGCCGCAAGGATCACGGGGCGACGCACGCGAAAGCCAGGGTAGCCTCGCCCCGGTGACGCGTGCCTATATCGCGCTCGGCGCGAACCTCGGCGACCGCGAGCGGACGATCCGCGCCGCTCTCGCCGAGCTGGCGGCCGCACCGGGCGTGGAGGTCGTCGCCGTGTCGAGCCTGGTCGAGACCGACCCCGTCGGGTACCTCGACCAGCCGCGGTTCCTGAACGGCGCCGCGGCGCTCGAGACGACCCTGCCGGCGCGGCAGCTGCTCGAGCTCCTGCTGGCCGTCGAGCGCCGGTTCGGGCGGGCCCGGGAGGGGGTCCCGGCCCAGGGCCCGCGGACGCTCGATCTCGACCTCCTGCTCTACGGAACGGCCCGGATCGAGGAGCCTGGGCTGCGGATCCCGCACCCGCGGCTCCACGAGCGGCGGTTCGTCCTCGAGCCCCTGGCCGAGCTGGACGGGTCCCTCGAAGTGCCTGGAAAGGGAGAGATTCAGACGCTCCTGGCGGAGCTACACTGACCGTCCCATGGGCCACCTCGACGACCTCGACGAGTACGAAGCGGAGCTCGAGCTCCGGCTGAAGAAGGAGTACCAGGCCGTCTTCGGGTTGTTCCGCTACTGCGTGCTCACGCCGGACGCGACGTACCTCTGCAACAAGCTCGAGCGCACGTACGCACCGCAGCCCGCGTACCCGTTCATTCGGCTCGCGCTCGAGGACGTCTGGGTGTGGGACAAGAACCGGCCGACGCGGATGATCCCCCGCACCGAGATCCTGCTCACGTCGGGCGACGTGACGATCGAGGAGCTGCGCGGCGACGACGACGAGCCGCTCACGCCGGAGACGCTCGCCGATCGCATCGGCGAGATCCGTCCGCGCGAGGACGATTTCTAGGCACGGCAACCACGGTGCCGCTGCGCGTGACGCAGCGTGCTGAGCGTCGGCAACGTGGTTGCATTACCGACGAAATGCTCTTAGCGGTCGACGTCGGCAACACGCAGACGGTCTTCGGGCTCTTCGACGGCTCGGAGCTCGGCGAGCGCTGGCGCATCGCGACGGAGGCGCAGCGCACGGGCGACGAGCTCGGCGCGCTGCTCGACGACTTCCTCGACTTCGAGGCGCTCGACGGCATCTGCCTGTCGTCGACCGTCCCGCGGCTGATCCGCGAGTACGAGCACGTCGCCGAGCGCTGGGCGAAGGCGCCGCTGCTCGTGATCGCACCGGGCGTGAAGCTCGGCATCTCCATCAAGCACGACGCGCCGCACGAGATCGGCCCCGACCGGCTCGTGAACGCGGTCGCGGCGAAGGAGAAGTACGGGGCGCCGGCGATCGTCGCCGACTTCGGCACGTCGACGAACTTCGACGTCGTGTCGCGCGACGGCGAATACGTCGGCGGCGTGCTCGCGCCCGGGATCGAGGTCTCGATGGAGGCGCTCTTCGCCCGCGCCGCGCGGCTCGTCAAGGTCGACTTCGTCGAGCCGGCGGCCGCGATCGGGAAGTCGACCGCGACGGCGCTGCAGTCGGGCGTCGTCTACGGGTTCGCGGGTCAGGTCGACGGCATCACGGAGGCGATTCGTGCGGAGCTCGGTGCGCCCGACGCGCAGGTGATCGGGACCGGCGGCCTCGCCGAGCTGATCGCGCCGTATTCCAAGACGATCGGCCGGATCGACCCGTTCCTCACGCTCGACGGCCTCCGCATCGTGTGGGAGCGGAATCGCTGAGCCAGCCGCACAAGCGGGGCCAGGCCCCGTTACGACTGCGCAACGAACCACGCGCGCGCAACCCGATGTATCGCGCAACCAGGCCGCGCAGTACGTGACGAAGTCGTAACGGGGCCAGGCCCGGGCCAGGCCCCGGCTGTTACTAGCCGCCGCCGTAAACGGAGATCGGCATGCCCTCGAGCAGCAGCTCGCTGTCGGGGACGTTCGCCTCGAGCTCCGCGAGACGCGCGGCGGCGCCGGGCGCCGCCGCGAGGAGCCGCGTCACGACCTCGTCGGTCGAGTGGAGCTGCACGAGCTCGTTCTTGAAGGGCTTCGGGAAGCGGCCGTGGCCGAGATACCAGGCGTAGAACTTCTTCAGGAAGCCGGAGGCGCGTCGCTCGCCGAGCTCGCGAGCCGTCTCGCGGATGAAGTGGATGAGCTCGGCCGCCACCTCCTCGCGGGACGGCTGCGCATCGTCACCGTCACCGTCGACGATCTCGGCGATCGCCCACGGATTGCCCTGCGCCGCCCGCCCGACCATCACCGCGGAGGCGCCCGTCGCGTCGAGCACGGCGAGCGCCTTCGCGCGCGACGTGATGTCGCCGGAGGCGATCACCGGCACATCCACCAAGGACACGAGCTCCGCCGTCAGCGTGTGGTCGGCATAGCCGGTGTACATCTGCCGCGCCGACCGCGGATGGAGGGTCAGCACCGAGGCGCCCGCCTCCACGAGCCGAGGGCCGAGCTCGAGGCACCGCCGCGACCCGTCCTCGACGCCGCGGCGCATCTTCACGCTGACCGGGACGGAGACGGCGTTCGCGACGGCCTCGGTGATCCCGCACGCGAGCGCCGCGTCCTCGAGCAGGTGCGCGCCGGCGCCGGTCTTCGTCACCTTCCGCACGGGGCAGCCGAAGTTCATGTCGACGAGGTCGGCGCCCGCCGCCTCGACCATCCGAGCCGCCTCGGCCATCGCCCGCGGCTCGGACCCGAAGATCTGGATCGCCAGCGGATGCTCGTCGGAGGCGACCCGGAGATAGCCCAGGGTCTTCTCGTTCCGGTGCTCGATCCCGGCGCAGGAGACCATCTCCGAGCACACGAGCCCGGCGCCGAACCGCCGTCCCTGCCGCCGGAACGCCTGGACGGAGACGCCGGCCATCGGGGCGAGGACGACCCGGGTGGGCACCTCCACCGGGCCGATGAACCACGATTCCCGCAGGTTTTCCGGCATGAGACCGGACATCGTAGCCCCCTCCTGTTGACGGACCAGGGGCCGCGGAGTACCATCCGCGCCCGCCGTTCGCCGTCCGGGGCATCAGGAGGCCGTTCTTGAAGGAAGTCATTCTCACGCCTGAGGGCTACAAGAAGCTCCGGGAGGAGATCGAGTATCTGTCCGTCGACAAGCGCCGCGAGATCGCGGACCGCATCCGCGAGGCGCGCGAGTTCGGCGACATCGCCGAGAACGCGGAGTACGACTCGGCGAAGAACGAGCAGGCCCATCTCGAGGCCCGCATCGCCGTGCTCGAGGAGAGGCTCAAGGCCGCGCGCGTCGTCACGAAGAAGGAGATCAAGTCGGGTGAGGTCTCGATCGGGACGAAGGTCCGCCTCCGCGACGTGAAGGCGAACAAGACGGTCGAGTACCACATCGTCGGCAGCGCCGAGGCCGATCCGACCGAGAACAAGCTCTCGAACGAGTCGCCCGTCGGCAAGGCGATCATGGGCAAGAAGAAGGGCGAGGTCGTCGAGGTCTCGGCGCCGCGCGGGACGATCAAGTTCAAGATCATGGACATCAAGGCCGCCTAAGACGTTCGAGCGCTTCACCGAACGGGCGCGACACGTCGTCGTCCTCGCCCAGGACGAAGCGCGAGGCCTGCGCCACAACTACATCGGCACGGAACATCTGCTCCTCGGCGTGCTGCGCGAGGAGGAGGGGCTGGCGGCGCGCACGCTCGCGAACCTCGGTGTGACGACCGACGAGGTCCGCTCGCGCATCGCCGCGATCGTCGGCGAGGGCGACGTCGAGCCGGCGACGGGACAGATCCCGTTCACGCCGCGCGCGAAGAAGGTGCTCGAGCTGTCGCTGCGCGAGTGCCACACGCTCGGCCACAACTACATCGGCACCGAGCACATCCTGCTCGGGCTCGTGCGCGAGCACGAGGGCGTCGGTGCGCGCGTCCTGCTCGACCTCGGCGCCGACCCGGGGAGGGTGCGCGACTCGGTGATCGAGCTGCTCGGCGGGCGCGCCGTCTATCCGCGCGAGCTGCCGGCGAGGACCGTGACGAAGTTCGCGCCGCGGGTGCAGCCGTCGGCGCTCTCCCTCTTCGTCGTCTCGTGGGTGCTCGCCGCGGTCACCCTCGGCGCGGGCATCGCCATCGGCTGGGCCATCTGGGGTTGAGGGCTTGATGCGAAATCGGCGGCACGTGCGGCTGGTGGTCGAGACGCGGCGCGCATTTCACCCGCGCCGACATCGCCCGTAGCACCCATCCCCCCAAGCACCGAGATGCACATCAAGCCTCTACCCTTCAGCGCCATGCCTGCGCCGAAGCGCTTCCCGGACCGGGACGAGATCGCCGCGGTCCGCGCCGAGGCGGAGCCGCTCGACAACGGCGCGCAGGCCGAGACGACGCGGCGGCTCGCCGGCCGCGTCATGGCGCGGCGCGACATGGGGAAGCTCGTCTTCCTCGACCTCGTCGATCGCTCCGGCCGGATCCAGCTGCTGTGCCCCGTCGAGAAGACGGGCGAGGTCGATGTGCACCTCGGCGACCTCGTCGGCGCGGCCGGCCATCCGGCGAAGTCGCGGCGCGGAGAGCCGTCGCTGCTGGTCGACTCGCTCGAGGTGCTCGCGACGATCAAGACGCCGCTGCCCGACACGTTCCACGGGCTCACCGACGTCGAGCTGCGCTACCGGAAGCGCTACCTCGATCTCCTCATGAACGAGGAGTCGCGCGCCGACGCGATCGTTCGCGCACGCATGGTGTCGAGCATCCGCCGAACGCTCGACGACTGGGGATTCGTCGAGGTCGAGACCCCGATCCTGCAGCCGCGGTACGGCGGCGCGTTCGCCGAGCCGTTCACGACGCACTGGAACTCGCTCGACGAGGACCGCTACCTGCGCATCGCGACAGAGCTCTACCTCAAGCGGCTGATCGTCGGCGGCCTCGAGAAGGTCTACGAGCTCGCGAAGGACTTCCGCAACGAGGGGGTCAGCTTCAAGCACCACCCGGAGTTCACGATGCTCGAGTGGTACGAGGCGTACGTCGACTACACGACGACGATGGAGCGGATCGAGCAGCTCGTCGCGCGCGCCGCCGAGGATGCGATCGGGACGACGAAGGTGATGTTCCGCGGCCACGAGATCGACCTCGCGCCGCCGTGGCGGCGACTCAAGTTCGTCGACGCGCTCGACGAGCACGGCCTCTGGACGCGCGAGGAGGCCGAGCTGCGGCGCCGGCTCGAGGAGCGCGACGTCGACGTGTCGAGGGACCCGACGTGGGCGAAGCTCATCGACCATGCGCACTCGCGCTTCGTCGAGCCGTCGCTGGTCCAGCCCACGATCCTCTACGACTATCCGATCGAGCTGTCGCCGTTCGCGCGCACGACGGACGACGACCCGACGATCGTCGAGCGGTTCGAGTACTTCATCGGCGGCATCGAGCTCGGGAACGCGTTCACGGAGATCAACGACTCCGACGAGCAGGCGGAGCGGTTCTCGGCGCAGGAGCAGGAGCGCGCGGCCGGCGACGTCGAGGCGGAGGCCGGCGACCCCGACTACGTCGAGGCGCTGTCGTACGGGATGCCGCCGACGAGCGGGATCGGGCTCGGCATCGACCGGCTCGCGATGGTGCTGACGGGCCGCGAGTCGATCCGCGACGCGATCCTGTTCCCGGCGCTACGCGTCCGCGAAGATCGCGGGTGACGTCCGCGTAAAGGCGACGACGTCGCGCAGGATGTCGTCGAGCGTGCGCTCCGGCGTCCACGCGATCGCCCCCGACACCTTGTCGATGCTCGGCTGCCGGTGGAGCATGTCCTCGATCCCCTGCCCGTAGACCTCGTCGTACGGCACGAAGGTGAGGTCCGACTGCGAGGCGGTGACCTGGCGCACGCGGTCCGCGAGCTCCTGGATCGTCACGCGCTCCGTCGAGCCGACGTTGAAGATCTCGCCGGAGATCGAGCGCGCGTCCATCAGCCCGTGGAGCGCGCGGATCGTGTCGCGCACGTGGCAGAAGCACCGCGTCTGCGTCCCGTCGCCGTGGATCTCGAGCGGGCGGCCCGCGAGCGCAGCGGCGACAAAGCGGGGGATGACCATCCCATACTGGCCGCTCTGCCGCGGCCCGACGGTGTTGAAGAGCCGCACGATCACGCAGTCCAGGCCGCGCTCCTGGTGGTAGGCGAGCGCGAGGAACTCGTCGAGGGCCTTCGACTCGGCATAGGCCCAGCGCCGTGCGGTCGTCGGGCCGTAGAGACGGCGCGAGTCCTCCGACAGCGCCTCCGGCTCGCGCCGGTCGCCGTACACCTCGGACGTAGACGCGACGAGCACGCGCTTGCCGAAGCGGTTGCAGTACTCGAGCACGTTCTCCGTTCCCTGGATGTTCGTGACGAGCGTGTGCACCGGCTCCTCGACGATCAGGCGGACGCCGACCGCGGCCGCTAGGTGGAACACCACGTCGCAGCGGTGGACGAGCTCGTTGACAACAGACGTCTTCAGGACCGAATCGACGACCAGGTGGAAGTCCCGGCGCTCCCGCAGATGGGCGACATTTCGCTCGGACCCGGTCGAGAGGTCGTCGAGGACGAAGACCTCGATTCCCTCGTCGAGCAGGGATTCTGCGAGGTGCGAGCCGATGAAGCCCGCCCCTCCGGTGATCAACGCGCTCCGGCGTTCGCCCTCGGCCACGACCGGATGGTAGTCGGCGGGCGTTAAGGATTCCGGGTCAAACGCCCGAAATAGCTTTTGACATGCGCACGCAGCGGTTCACGCCGATGCTGCTGGCCGCGACGCTCACCGTCGCCGGCGCCGCCGCCGCGGCGGGCTACGGCCTCACGGCTCCGAAGCACTACCGGGCGACGGCGAAGCTCCTCGTCACGCCGGTGGCGGCCTCGGACGAGTCGTTCGCCGGCTTCGATCTCCTCCGCGACGCGCGAACCGCCGCGGCGCTCGTCCGCACGCCGGAGGTCGCGACTGCGGTACGGACGCAGCTCGGGCTCGACCGCTCGGCCTCCTCGCTGCTGCACGACGTCCGGACGCACCCGGAGGGCGAGAGCAACGTCGTGGACGTCACCGCCGAGGACACGGCGGCCGTCTCGGCAGCGCAGGTCGCGAACGCATTCGTCGACGCGCTGATCGCCCAGCGCACGGCGACCTTCCAAAGCGAGTTGGCTGCGGCGCTCGCGCGAACGCCGACCGATGGGCTCCGCCGGCTGCAGGGCAAACCGGACCCCACGCTGCACCGGGCGTCGACCGCGCTCGCGCCCACGTCGTCGTCCTCGCCGAATGTCGCCGTGCTCGTGCTCGTCGGAGCCGGTGCGGGTCTCGCCGCGACGGCGGTGCTCTTGCTCGCGCTGCTCGCGTACAGACGGCTGGGACCGCTGTACGATCCGTTCATGACGTCGTCGCGGCCCGATCCGGGGGTCGACGCGATGGTCGACCGCGTCGAGCAGCGGCTCGCCGCACTCGCGGCGCGCGAGCGCGACCTGCAGGCGAAGATCGACGAGCTCCGCGACGCCGCGGCGGCGATGGCCGAGCGCGAACGGGTGCTCGCAGAGCGCGTGGCAGCTGTTACGAAGCGCGAGCTCGCGCTCGCGCGCGCCGCAGCGACCAACAGTGCGCCGGGGCCGGAACCGGTACCGGCCAACGGCGGCTTCAACCTTGCGACGCTCGAGCGGCTCGTCGACGAGCGGGGTGCCGCCCATCCCGAGCAGGTGGACGAGTGGGCGTCCTACCTTTACTTCCTCCGCGAGCACGCGGAGCCCGACGGTGCCCTCCCGCACAGCTTCGACGGTCTCGTGGAGGAGACGTTCCGACCGATCCTCTCGTGAGCCGTTTCTTGACACCCAGCACGGGAATCCGCCGCTCTGTGGCGACGGACACCTGGGCTACGATGAGCGTTCCAAGAAAGGGAGAAGAACTTGTTCGAACGCTTCACTGAACGGGCTCGCCAGGTGGTCGTCCTCGCACAGGACGAGGCCCGCGCGCTCAAGCACAACTACATCGGCACCGAGCACATCCTGCTCGGCCTGCTCCGCGAAGAAGAGGGTCTCGCGGCGCGGGTGCTCGAGTCCCTCGACATCACGGTTGAGGAAGTGCGCGCGCAGGTCGCCCGGATCGTCGGTCAGGGCGACGAGGTCACGACCGGCCAGATCCCGTTCACGCCGCGCGCCAAGAAGGTGCTGGAGCTGGCGTTGCGTGAAGCGCTCTCGCTCGGCCACAACTACATCGGCACCGAGCACATCCTGCTCGGCCTCGTGCGCGAGAACGAAGGCGTCGCCGCGCGGATCCTGCTCGACTTCGACGCCGACGCGGAGAAGATCCGGAACGAGATCATCCGGATGCTGTCCGGCCCGGGCCGCCGTCAGGGCCAGGGCGGGGGCGGCGCCGCCGGCGAGAAGTCGAAGAGCTCGAAGCTGCTCGACCAGTTCGGGCGCAACCTGACGAAGCAGTCGCAGGAGGGCAAGCTCGATCCGGTCGTCGGCCGCCAGACGGAGATCGAGCGGCTGATGCAGATCCTCTCGCGCCGCACGAAGAATAACCCGGTGCTGATCGGCGAGCCGGGCGTCGGCAAGACCGCCGTCGTCGAGGGCCTCGCCGCGCGCATCGCTTCGAACCAGGTGCCCGAGCTGCTGAAGAACAAGCAGATCTACACCCTCGACCTCGCTGCCCTCGTCGCGGGCTCCAAGTACCGCGGTGAGTTCGAGGAGCGCCTGAAGAAGGTGATGAAGGAGATCATGCAGCGGGGCGACATCATCCTCTTCATCGACGAGCTCCATAACCTCGTCGGCGCGGGCGCCGCGGAAGGCGCGATCGACGCTGCGTCGATCCTCAAGCCTGCGCTGGCGCGCGGCGAGCTGCAGACGATCGGTGCGACGACGCTCGACGAGTACCGCAAGTACCTCGAGCGCGACGCGGCGCTCGAGCGCCGCTTCCAGCAGGTGCGCGTCGAGGAGCCGTCGGTCGACGACACGGTGCAGATCCTGCGCGGCCTGCGCGACCGCTACGAGGCGCATCACCGCGTGAAGATCACCGACGAGGCGCTGCACGCGAGTGCCGAGCTCGCCGACCGCTACATCCAGGACCGCCATCTGCCCGACAAGGCGATCGATCTGATCGACGAGGCTGCGTCCCGTCTCCGCATCCGCTCGATGAGCGCACCGCCGCGCTATCGCGAGCTGGAGGAGGAAATCGAGCGCGTTCGCAAGGAGAAGGAGAACGCGATCGAGTCGCAGGAGTTCGAGAAGGCAGCGTCGCTGCGCGACAAGGAGCGCAAGCTCACGCAGAAGAAGCGCGAGCTCGAGGATCAGTGGCGCAACTCGGAGTCCGTCGAGGAGCAGCCGGCGGTCGGCGAGGAGGAGATCGCGGACATCGTCTCGATGTGGACGGGCATCCCGGTCTTCAAGCTGACCGAGGCGGAGTCGCAGCGCCTGATCCGGATGGAGGAGGAGCTGCACAAGCGCGTGATCGGCCAGGACGCGGCGATCGTCGCGGTCGCGAAGTCGATCCGCCGCGCACGCGCCGGCATCAAGGACCCGAAGCGGCCGACCGGCTCGTTCATCTTCCTCGGGCCCTCGGGCGTCGGCAAGACGGAGCTCGCGCGCACGCTCGCCGAGTTCCTGTTCGGCGACGAGGACGCGATGATCCAGATCGACATGTCGGAGTACATGGAGAAGCACTCCGTGTCCCGGCTCGTCGGCTCGCCTCCGGGCTACATCGGCTACGACGAGGGCGGCCAGCTCACCGAGGCCGTGCGGCGGAAGCCGTACAGCGTGCTCCTGCTCGACGAGATCGAGAAGGCGCATCCGGACGTGTTCAACATCCTGCTGCAGATTCTCGAGGACGGGAAGCTGACGGACGCCCAGGGGCGCCGCGTCGACTTCCGCAACACGATCGTGATCATGACGTCCAACATCGGTTCGGGCTCGATCTCGAAGAACCAGGGCTTCGGCTTCTCGGTCGGCGACGAAGCCGGCCTCTCGTACGACGAGATGAAGTCGCGGGTGATGGGCGAGCTCAAGAAGGTGTTCCGCCCCGAGCTCCTCAACCGCATCGACGAGATGATCGTCTTCCCGAAGCTGACGAAGGAGGAGATCCTCCAGATCGTCGAGCTGATGATGAAGCGGCTGCGCGAGCAGATGGCGACGCACGAGGTGACGATCGAGCTCACCGACGAGGCGAAGGACCTCCTCGTCGACAAGGGCTACGACCCGGCGATGGGCGCCCGGCCGCTGCGCCGTGCGATCCAGCGCTACATCGAGGACCCGCTCGCCGACTACGTCCTCGGCCGCGAGCTCGAGCCCGGCTCCACGATCCTCGTCGCGCGCAAGCGCAACGAGGACGGCGAGCCGACGGACGAGGTGGACATCACCTTCATCCCGGGCACCGTGACGCCCGAGCAGGTGACCGTGCCGCCGACCGAGCCGGAAGCGACCGAATAGCGCAACTCCAGCGACCGGTGCCCGCTTCAAAGCGGGCGCCGGTCGTTTTACCGTTGCGCATGAGCCTGATTCGGCCCGCGCGGAAGGTCAGCGGCCCAGGCGGCGCGTACTGGGAGCTCTACGCCTCGAAGACGCGGCTGCCGACCTGGCGCGAGGCCTCGATCCACATCAGTCGCTCCGGCGACCCGATCTTCGACATCCCGATCGTGGTCTTCAGCGTGCTGTGGGGGCTCCTCGTCGCGCCGCTCCTGCTCGTGCTCGTGCTGCTGCCGCTCGCGTTCGTGCGGAGCCGGCGTTCGCGGGCGATCCGGATCGAGGCGGTCCGGACGTTTCCGGCGCGCGAGGTGCTGCTCTGGACGACGACCGACGGCAGCGTCGAGGTCGTCCTCGACGAGATCGCAACCGGGCTCGCCGCCGGGAGGGTCGTGCAGCCGGAGGGCGCCGTCTACTCGGGCCGCGAGGAGGAGTAGGCGGATGCTCCGCCGCCTGCGCTCGTATCTGAGCTCGGACGCCCTGGTCGCCGACATCGACCCGCTCCGTGCGCGGTGCGACGGCGCGACCGGCCTCGTGGACGAGCTCGACAACGGCCCCGCGCGGTCGGCCGCGTGGGCGGCCTACGCGCTCCAGACCTACGCCGACAAGCTGCTCGACGCCTGCGCGCGCGACGGCTACATCGGTGCGGAGACGGCAGGCGTCGTGCGCGCGTCGTACCGGCTGGCCGCGATCTGCCTCGACGCCGCGCGCGGCGGCGCCGGGGAGGTGCCGAAGCGGCCGCCGCACTGGCGCACGCCGCTCCGCTCGCACGAGCAGCTCGTCGGCATGCGCGACGCGCTCGAGGCGCTGCGGATCTACCTCGCCTACGCGCTCCCCGACGGCGTTCCCGACGTCGACGCGCAGCTCGCGAAGGTCGAGCGCCTGTGGATCGAGCATCCGCCGGCCGAGATCCGCGGCGGCCTCGGCGACGCGCTCGTCAACGGGCTCGACCGCGCGTACGAGACCGGGCGCCTGCGCCTCGGCGGTTAAGCCTGCTCGGACTGCACGAGCGCGAGCAGGCTCTCGTGCTCCTCGCGGCACGCCGGGCACCCCTGAAGGTGGCCGCGCAGCCCGGGCAGCGCCGCGTCCGCGTCGGCGCCCGACACTTCGAGCTCCACGAACCGGTCGAGCTGCTCGAAGCACTCGTCGCAGCCGACCTCCGGGCCGCCGGGACCGAAGAGATGGTTCACGTTCACGAATCGACCTCCAAGCCTCGCGCCGCCACGAACGCGCGGAGGCTCTTCCGCGCGTCGTGGAGCGTCTTGTACAACGCACCGCGGGTCGTGCCCAGGCGATCGGCGAGCACGTCGATCGGCACGCCGTTCAGCGTGAGCGCGACGAGCACCCGCCGCTGGTGCGGCGTGAGCTCGGCGATGCCTTCCTGCACGACTGCCATCAGCTCGTTCTGCTCGGCCGCACCGGGGGGCCCGATCGTGCCGGCGGCGAAGCCGCTCCAGCCCTCGTCGTCGAGTGGGATCTCGCGCCCTTGCCACGCGCGCTTGCGGAGCTTCACCGCCGTCTCGAGCAGCGCGAACTTGTACGCCCACGTCGTGAAGCGACTGGCGCCGCGGAAGTCGTCGAGGCGCGCGAGGATGCTGACGAGGGCGTCGTCGGCAGCCTCGGCGGCGATCTCGTCGAGCTCACCCGGGCGGAGCCGGGTGAGCGTCGCCCGGCGGCGCGCGGCCTCGAAGCGCGCCGCCCGCAGCAGAAGCGCATGCAGACGCGCGAGCGCGGCTTCGCGCGCCTGCCCGCCCGCGCGCAGGTCGTGCAACCAGGCGCGCGAGTCGTCGTCGAGAACCGGCCGTGGATCGACCGCGGTCACGCTGTCGACGGTAACAGCGGTCACGCCGCCTCCAGCGGGGCAAGGATCCGCATCGCGACGAGCGGGTCGCAGCCGCGCTCGACGAGCTCGATCAGCGCGTGCAGGTCGTAGCGCCCGTCGTGCGCGAGGCTCCGTGCCAGCGGCTCGGCGAAGCCGGCCGTGACGAGCTGATTCCGGCGCCAGGCGATCACGTTGTCGCTCTTCGTCTCCACTGCCAGATGAGTGTCGGGCGGCGCCTGGTCCTTACGGCCGTAAGACCGGAATCTCTCGCGACACCAATCGGGTGACGATTTTCCCCGACTCGCAGGAGGTGGAGAGAGTGAAGGCACGCCTAGCCGTCATCGCCGCGGTGCTCGTCTTCGCAGCGCTGCTCGCGCTGACGGCATCGAACCGCCAGGCGGCGGCGCAGCCGTCGGCGACCACCAAGGCCGCGACGTTCTCGGCCGCGATGGACAAGCTGTGGCAGGAGCACATCGTCTGGACGAGGCTCGTCATCGTCAGCTTCGCGGCGAACCTGCCCGACCTCAAGGCCGCCGAGGCACGGCTGCTCAGGAATCAGGCCGACATCGGCAACGCGATCAAGCCGTACTACGGATCCGCAGCCGGGACGAAGCTGACCCAGCTCCTCCGGACGCACATCCTCGAGGCGGTTCCCGTGCTCGTCGCGGCGAAGGCGGGCGACAAGGCGAAGCTGAACGCCGCGTTGAAGGCGTGGTACGCGAACGCGCACCAGATCGCCGTCTTCCTCAGCAACGCCAACCCGGACAATTGGTCGCTGCCGATGATGGACTCGATGATGAAGCAGCACCTGCAGCTGACGACCGCCGAAGCGGTCGCCCGGCTTCAGGGTCGCTGGTCGGCAGACGTCGCGGCGTACGACCGCGTGGAGCACGAGATTCTCGGCATGTCGGACATGCTGAGCAGCGGCATCGTCGCCCAGTTCCCGGAGAAGTTCTCCGCCTAGCCGGAGAGCTCCTGGGCGATCTCCCAGACGTGGCCGTCGGGGTCGGCGAACGCGATCGTTCGCTGGCCCCACGGCCGGTCCTGCGGGCCGTTGAGGATCTCGACGCCGCGGCCGAGCAGCGCGGTGTGCACCGCGTCGACGTCGTCGACCCAGATCGTGAACTGCGCGCGTGTTCCCGTGCCGACGGTCGCGGGCTCGATCAGCTCCGGCGCCTCCGTCTCGGCGAGCAGGTTGAGCAGCGTGTTCTCGAACTTGAACACGACCGAGCTGTCGTCCTCGAACGCGGGCTCCAGCTCGAACGCCCGCGCGTAGAACTCCTTCGCCTGCTGCTTGTCCGCGACGAACAGCGTCAGCGCACCGACCGTGGTCTTCATTCCAGCTCCTCGTGTTGTGGGAGGTCGTCGAGGATCTCGTGCCAGGGCGCCTTCGAGCCGACGAAGATGTGCGCGGTCGGCTTGAGCGACGGCTCGTCGACGAGCGAGCCGAGTGCGACGTGGATCCGGGTCGCGTCGATCACCGAGAAGAGGAGCGAGCCGCAGATGCCGCAGCGCGTGTGGTTCCCGTCGGGCTCGCCCCACACGAGCAGCATGTCCGCGCCCTGGATGACGACGAGCTTGTCCCGCGAGATGCCCGCGAACGGCTTGAATGCCGCCCCGGTCGAGGCGCGGCATTTCGAGCAGTGGCAGTTCAGCGCGTAGCGGAAGTCGTCCTCGACCTCGTACGCGACGGCACGGCACTCACACCTGCCCCGCAGGATCCTCATGCCGCTACGACCGCCTTCGGCGCCGGAACTCATCGCGCGCGAAGCCGCTTCTTCAGGCCCTCGAGGATGAGGTCGAGGCCGAACTCGTACTCGGAGTCGCCGTCGCGGCCGCGGGCGGCGTGCATCTCACCGTGCTCGGCGAGATACGGGTAGCGCGGTTTCATCGTGTCGAGCATCCGGTAGGCCCATTCCTCGAGATCCTCGCCGTCGGGCGGGGTCATCGCCCGCGCCGCCTCGGCGTGGCCGATCTGCCACAGGGTGAACCCGAAGATGTGGCTGTCGAGGGTGTGATACGCCGAGTACGCGAGCTCGGGGCTGAAGCCCGCTTCGCGCAGCCGGCGCAGGAGCCACTCCATGTAGCGCACCCGCGAGCCCTCGAGCGTCCGCGGGTCACCGGGGAGGAGCGCGAGCCGGCAGGCCCACCGGTGCTCCGTCAGCACCCGGTGCGCCGAGACCGCGAGCCGGCGGATCGCCACGTCCCACTTCGGCTCGTCGTCGGGAAGCTCGAACTGCTCGACGACGCTCTCGACCATCGCGGCGACGAGCTGGCCCTTGCTCGCGACGTGGTTGTAGAGCGACATGGCCTCGACGCCGAGCGTCTGGCCGAGCTTGCGCATCGTCAGCCCTTCGATTCCGTCCGCGTCGGCGAGCGCCATCGCCTGCGCGAGGACGCGCTCCTTCGTCAGTGGTTCACGGATCTTGCTTCTCGACACTTACAATGTAAGCTTACGCCGTATGGGAGACCACATGATGCGCGCTGCCGTGCGCGAACGCTACGGGCGGCCGAAGGACGTCGTCGAGATCACTGAGGTCGAGCGGCCGGCGCCCGAGGACGACCAGGTGCTCGTCCGAGTTCGGGCGTCGTCGCTCAACCGCGCCGACTACTACACCGTGGCGCCGTTCCTCCTCTTCCGCAAGCCGACGGGCGGCGCGTTCCGGGTGCCGAAGAGACGCGAGCTCGGCACCGACTTCGCAGGCGTCGTCGAAGCGGTCGGCGCCGGCGTCACGGACTTCGCGCCGGGCGACGAGGTGTTCGGTGCGCGCAGCGGCGCGTTCGCCGAGTACGTCGCGGCCCGGATGGTCGCGAAGAAGCCTGCGCGCAGCTCGTTCGAAGAGGCCGGGTGTGTGCCGGCCAGCGGGCTGACGGCGCTGCAGGCGCTGCGTGACAAGGGGGGCCTCCGGCCCGGCCAGAACGTCCTCGTCAACGGCGCGTCCGGCGCCGTCGGGCCGTTCGCGATCCAGATCGCGAAGGCGCTCGGCGCAGCGAGCGTCACCGCCGTCTGCAGCACCGCCAATCTCGAGCAGGCTCGTGCGCTCGGCGCCGACAGCGTGATCGACCACACGCTGCAGGACTTCACGGCGACCGGAGAGCGCTACGACCTGGTCGTCGACGTCGCCGCGACGAAGCCGTGGCGGAAGGTGCGGCGGGCGTTGAAGCCGGGCGGTGTGTACGTCCTGGTCGGCTCGCCGTTGACCAACCCGCTGATCGGGCCGCTCGCGAAGATCGGACGGATGTGGCTCGTGAGCCGCTTTGGCGGGGGCAGGCTCTCCTTCTTCATCGCCTCCTTCAACAAGGCCGACCTGGAGACGCTCCGGGAGCTTCTCGACAGCGGCGAGATCAGGCCCGTCGTCGAGCGGATCTACCCGCTCGAGCAGGTCGCCGACGCCCTCGAGTACCTGGGCGAGGGCCACGCGCGCGCGAAGCTCGTCCTGACGATCTGACCTCGCAGGAACCGCCGCACGAGCGGGGAATCAAGCGTCGCCCAGACTCGAAGGCGGCCCACTGCGGCGGGGCCGTCTTTCAACCTTTCGACACAGAGTCGTCAGGTTCCATTCGTAGGCTGGACGTCATGGCAAAACCGGCGGTCCAGTTCGCGTGCAGCGAGTGCGGGTACACCGCCGGCCGCTGGTTCGGGAAGTGCCCGGGCTGCGATGCGTTCGGCACGCTCGTCGAGGAGACGCTCGGCAAGGTCGTCGCCGCGAGGGGACCGTCGAAGCCGCTGCTCCGCCTCGTCGACGTCCAGGTCGAGGAGGCGGCGCGGATCGCGACGGGCGTGCCGGAGCTCGACCGCGTCCTCGGCGGTGGGCTCGTCCCGGCGTCGCTCGTCCTCGTCGGCGGCGAGCCGGGCGTCGGCAAGTCGACGATGCTGCTGATGGCCCTGCAGGCGATGTCCGCCGAGCGGCGCGTGCTGCTCGTCACCGGCGAGGAGTCGGCCGCGCAGGTGAAGCTGCGCGCCGACCGGCTCGGCGGCGCCGACCGCGTCGAGATCATCGCCGAGACCGACCTCGACGGCGTCTGCGAGACGCTCGTCGGCGAGCGGCCCGACGTCTGCGTGATCGACTCGATCCAGACGCTCTACGCGCCGGACCTCGGCTCGGCGCCCGGCTCGGTGGCGCAGGTACGCGAGGCGGCCGGCCGGCTCCTCCGCGTCGCGAAGGAGCACGGCATCGCGACGATCCTCGTCGGGCACGTCACGAAGGACGGCTCCGTCGCGGGCCCGCGCGTCCTCGAGCACCTCGTCGACTGCGTCCTCCAGTTCGAAGGCGACCGCTACCGCGCGCACCGCGTCCTGCGCGCCGTCAAGAACCGCTTCGGCTCGACGAACGAGCTCGGCGTCTTCGAGATGACAGGCACCGGCCTCGTCGGCGTCCCCGACCCGTCCGAGCTCTTCGGACGGACGCACGACGGCGAGCCCGGCGCCGCGGTCGCGTGCGCGCTCGAGGGAACGCGGCCGCTGCTTCTCGAGATCCAGGCGCTCGTCGCGCAGAGCGACCTCGCGATGCCGCGGCGCGTCGCCACGGGGGTCGACCCGAAGCGGCTCGCGATGATCGTCGCCGTGCTCGCGCGGCACGCCGGGATCGGGCTCGGCCAGGCGGACGTCTTCGTCAACGTCGCCGGCGGCGTGCGGATCGACGAGCCGGGCGCCGACCTCGCGATTGCCCTCGCGATCGCGTCGGCCGCCAGGCGGGCGCCGGTCAAGCCGGGGATCGCGGCCTTCGGCGAGATCGGGCTGACGGGCCGCCTGCGGCCGGCGACGCAGGCCGAACGGCGCCTCGAGGAGTGCGCGAAGCTCGGCCTGCGCGGGGTTGTCGCGCCTAGCGGGACGGAGGGAAGGGCTGGCAAGATTCCGATGGCGCAGGCGGAGACCCTGCGGCACGCGATCAAGGCCGGGCTCGATGTCGACGCACGAGACGAGAATTGAGCGGCTGAGCGACGAGCTCGGCTTCATCCGGACACCGTCCGAGGACGACCCGCGCCGCGACCTTCAGCTGCTCGCGGCGATCGAGAAGATCGCGCCGGGCACGCCGCTGCGGCAGGCGGTCGACGACATCATCCGCTCGCACGAGGGCGCGCTGATCGTGATCGGCGACCCGCACGAGCTCTCGTTCCTCTACTCGGGCGGGCTGAAGCTCGACGCGCCGTACCGCCCGCAGCTCCTCTACGAGCTCGCGAAGATGGACGGCGCGATCATCGTCGACTCGGCGATCAAGCGGCTGGCCTGGGCGAACGTCCAGCTGATGCCCGATCCGACGATCCCGTCCGTCGAGACCGGCACGCGCCATCGGACCGCCGAACGCGTCGCGAAGCAGACGGGCGCGCTCGTCATCTCCGTGTCCCAGCAGCGCGAGACGGTGACGATCTTCGTCGGCCAGGCGCGCTACCAGCTCGACCCCGTCGCGGACGTCCTGGCGAAGACCAACCAGGCGCTCGGCACGCTGGAGACCTACCGGATGCGGCTCGACCAGGTGATGACACGCCTGACCGCGCTCGAGTTTCAGAACGCCGTCGTGCTGGACGACGTCCTCGTGACGCTCCAGCGCGCGGAGATGACGTCGAGGATGGCCGAGCGGATCGACCGCGACACGATCGAGCTGGGGAGCGAGGGGCGGCTGATCCGGCTCCAGCTCGAGGAGCTCGTCGGCAACGTGCCGGCCGAACGGGACGCGATCGTCCGCGACTACCACGCCGCCGGCGGCGGCCCCGAGGCGACGCTCGCGCTCGAGGGGCTGCGGGCGCTGACTTACCAGGGCCTGCTCGACTTCGACCGGCTCGGTGAGCTGCTCGGGGTCGCCCGCGGGGTGAGCGCGCTCGACTACTCGATGCAGCCGCGCGGGTACCGCGTCCTCTCCCACATCCCGCGCCTGCCGGAGTCGGCAGTGCGCAAGGTCGTCGCCCATTTCGAGTCGCTCGACGCGGTCGTCCGGGCCTCCCAGCGGGATCTCGAGGCGGTCGAAGGGGTCGGTTCGGTGAGGGCGCGGGAGATCCGCGAGGGGCTGCGGCGACTCCAGGAGCACAACCTCGTCGACCGCTATTTGCAGCTTTAATCGCGGGGCCGAACGCCTAAATCGCCGCGTTTCCAGGCGATTTTTGATATCCTGGTGAGTCCTGGGCCGGTGCCGACGCGCGCCGGCTCTTTTGGCGGAAACGGCGACAGATGGAAGGGGAGGGTCGGGCTTGTCGTACAAGATCGGCGACAAAGTGGTGTATCCGCACCACGGTGCCGGGACGATCGTCAAGAAGGAGTC